>JAITCP010000090.1 GCA_031283025.1 Spirochaetaceae bacterium
CTGGAAAATGATCCCCTGTCCGTTCATCTGGCCGATTATCCCGAACCGCGGAAAAACCGCCGGGACAAAAATCTGGAATTCAAAATGGCCGCCGTTCAACACGCCGTGTCCATGGGCCGGGCGCTGCGTTCGCAGTACAGCATTAAAGTCCGCCAGCCCCTAAAAACGGTGGAACTGGTTACCCGGAACGCGGAAGAAAAAAAGTCCCTTTTGGAAATGGAAGACAGCATCCGGGAGGAACTCAACGTAAAGAACGTGGTGTTCCGGGACAACGAGGAAGACCTGGTTGAATACGAGGCAAAGGCAAATTTCCGGGTGCTGGGAAAAGAACTTGGAAAGGACATGAAAGCAGCGGCGGAAAAGATTGCCGCTTTAAGCCAGAGGGAGATTCAGGGTCTTCTGGAAGGGGCGGCCCTTTCCATTGATTTGGATACGGGGCGGACGGTGGATATTACCGCGGACAAACTTGACATACGCCGTAATGAAAAGGCGCAGTTCCGGGTGCTTAACGAAGGAACCTTGACGGTGGCCCTTGATACGGAGATAAGCGAAGAACTTTCCCGTGAAGGGGATGTGCGGGATTTGATCCGGGGGGTGCAAAACGCCCGCAAGGAATCGGGGCTGGAAGTTACCGACAGGATCATCCTGTACATCCACGGTTCCCCCCGGCTAAAGGACGCGTGGGAAGCGTTTTCCGACCATGTTGCTTCTGAAACCTTGGCGGTAGTTGTGGAGTGGGGCAAGACGGCAGGAATGATCGAACTGGAAGCGGGGGAGGACAAGTGGTTCATCAAAATAGCAAAGAGTTAAAAAGCCCGCAGTATCCAAAGATTTATTTTTGGGAATTACTAAAAGTGGTTCCCTTACTCTTTACGGTGTTACTGTTATTCGCCTGCGCGTCCGCTCCCAAGCCGGAAACATTTTATGAGGGCCGCAGCGGTTTTGCCCTCATGGCGGAAGGAGCGGAACTTTACATTACCGCAAAGGTACAATCCGTGCGTCCCATACTGGATTCACTCACACTGGGCGGCATGAACGGCGGGGAACTAAAAGATTTTCTTGACGTAAGCGATGTCCTTACGGCGGCGTTTTTCCCGCCAACCGATGTTTGGCATTTTTACGCCGCCGCGTCGGGCAGTTTTCCCAGCGCCCGCGGGGAAATTTATTTTGGCTCCAGTAAAAGCTGGGAAAAGAAACTTTCCGCTGCGGGGATGCCTTACTGGTATTCGCCGCAGTCCCGCCTTTCGGTAAGCCTTAATTCCAGGATGGCCTATCTTTCAGACGCTGATCCCTTTGTGCCCCCGCCGGGCGCGCAGTTTCCGCAAGCCCTTTCCGCTCTGCAAAAAGGGGCGGTTCTTTCCGGCTGGATGAATGATCCTGCCCGCGCGTTTGGCAATGTCGCAGCGGCTTTTCCGGTGCCCGTTACCATTCCCGCAAAGCGTATGCTCTTTGCCGTGTACCCGGAACCGTCCGGCCAGTACAGCGCCGTACTGCATTTAGAAACACCCAGCCCCGCTCAGGCCGCCGCCCTGATTAGGGCATTCGCCCTGGCAAAACTCGCTCTTGCCGTTGCGGACTTTAGCGGGGACGAGGAGATAGAAATCTTGTCAAGGGCTTTCTTTTCACAAACCCCAAAAGCGGAAGGAAACGTGGTAATCCTCAATACCGGAGTAATGGAAGGAAAGAGCGTGGCTTTACTTTTTAACGCGTTCTCTGTATATTAAAAATATGCCAACGTATGAATATGAATGTAAATGCTGCGGACACAATTTTGAAGTATTTCAAAGCATGAGTGAAGCGCCTCTTTCGGATTGTCCCCAATGCGGAAAAGAACTGCGGCGGCTTATCAACGGCGGCAGCGGGGTCATCTTTAAGGGCTCCGGCTTTTATGTAAACGATAAAAACAAGAGTAACGGCAAAACAGCCGCGCCCAAACCGGAAGACAAGGGCACGGATAAACCCGGCGGCAAGGGGGAAGGAACGGCAAGTGAAGCTAAAACCCCCTGCGCTTCCTGTCCTGCCGCCGCCGCCTCAAAGTGCCCGGCGGCGGAAAAAGCCGCAGGGTAGATGATTCTATGGCCGCCCGTTTTTTTTGCGACAACTGCGGCGAAGAAGTAAAAAGAAACGCCAGCCGCTGTTCCCGCTGCGGGCGTTACTTTGCATCCGTCCGCTGCCCCGAATGCGGCTTTACCGGGGAAGAAAAACACTTTGCAAAGGGCTGCCCCGTCTGCGGTTACTGCGAGGCCAAACAGGAGCCGGATCGATTGCCGCAAGCGCCGTCATCTTTTACAAGGCTGGAAAACTTACCCCGTTGGGTGTATGTTGTTTCCGCCGTCGGGCTTTTTATAGTCGGATTGATCCTTTATTATAAAATGCGGTGAAACAAATTATTTTGGATAAACATAGACAAACGTTTCTTTCCCGTCTTTTTATTTCAGGCAAAACTCTGCTGCAGCGTCTGGTTATTACGCTGCAATTTTTTGGTGAAAACAGCCTGGCAAACCATGCTTCCGCCTGCGCTTACGGGTTTTTACTTTCAGCCGCTCCTGTTCTTATGCTGTTGTCTTTTCTTCTTTTTTCCGCATTTCACTCATTAATAAGCGGCGCCAATAATTCTCAGGAAGGAGCGGCTCTGGCGCAGTTAATCGCCAATATTCCCTTTTTGAACGGCGTATTGGACGAGGCCTGGCTTGTAAAGGAACTGTCGGCTATTGCGGAAAGCGGTATGCGCCTTCGCGGAATAGCCGGCCTTGTTTCGGCAATCGTTATTTTCTGGTCGGGCAGAATTTTTGCACTTTCCATGCAGCGGGGCTTAAAGGTTATTTTTACCGGAACGCAAAAACGGAATCCCCTGTTTGAATTGTTAATCGTCCTTATTGTGGAATTGGCCGTGTTGACCGGCGCTATATTGATGATCTTCTTTTCCGCAACAGCCCGTAAAATCTATGAATTTTTCGATTATTTCACCAATATGGCATTTTTCCATAATGTACTGTCTTTAATTAATATCAGGGTTATTTCGTTTTTCCTTTTGATTTTTGTTTTTTATTTTGTCTGCCGTTTTCTTGTTGCCAACGGCCCCTGCCGCATTTCCGCCTTTTGGGGAAGTTTATGCTTTGCCTTTTCCTATACTGTTTTTTCCCGGATTCTGACCATGTTTCTTGACCAGACCCAATATAATTTTCTTTACGGAGCGCTGGGCAGCCTTATCTTTTTACTGGTAAATGTGTTTTTCTTTTTTATGTTTTTTTTCTCTTGCGCCCAGCTTACGAAGGTGCTGGATTCCTTTGACGCGCTTCTTTTTTTACGGCTCAGGCAGGCCAGAATGAATACAGGCCGCCTGGGGCCGGAGCAAAAATTGTTTTATTCAGAAAAAGGAAGACTGCAAAAATACTATCATGCGTATCCTGAAGGGGCGGCTATTTTTTCCAAAGGCGAAGCCGGAAACGATATTTTTTATCTGCTTGAAGGCGAAGTAAACGTATTTATGTCGGATGCAGGTGAAAAACCAATTACTATGCAGCGAGGGGCTTTCTTTGGCGAGATGGGGCACCTCCTTTCTGAAAACCGCACTGCGACTGCCAGGGCAAAGACCGCTGTTACGGCCCTTGTTTTGCCGCCCCCTCTGTTTGATGAAATGTTAAAATACGATACGTCCCTGGACAGAACGATCCTGGAACACTTGTCCCGGCGGCTAAAGCTAAGGAACGAACAGTTTGACGAGCTGGTCAAACAATAGACTTGTTCAAGAACCCGGTTGGTTCTTGAACAAGTTAAGCAAAATACTGCGTATTTTGCAGTTTTAATAGGAGGCGCACATAGAATAAAAGCGGAGGTGGGTGTCCTCAGCAACACGCCTTACAGAATGGAAGGCGTGTTGCTGAGGACAGGTCCCACCATTATTTTGTAGTGCGCCTCCCCCAATAATTAGAAACACACGGCTGTTGTTCCGGCAGGGTAAAAGACCGGAGCGTTTGCTTGATAGCGGGTATATTTGCGGGGGGCGGGATGCCTACTACCCACTGCCCCGTCTTTATAGTATAGTAAAGACCATGAACGAGTTTGTCATTACCGCTACCAGGACGATGAAGTCCTATGCCGCCGGGGTGGCGGAATCGGTGACAAGGTTTTCCAGCTTTTCTTCCATTGTACCGTCTATTTATGGCATAAACTTACTTGACACGGACCGCTTTGCGGACGGTGAAAAGGAAATATCCATTCGTTCCTCCATACGGGGAAAGGATGTTTTCCTTTTTGCAAGCTGCGCCCGCAATGAAGCGGGCCTGAGCGTCGATGAAGCCAAGATAGAACTGTACCATTCGGTGGATGCCCTTAAGCGGGCCCAGGCAAGGGAGATTATTATTTTTGAGCCCTATATGTCCTGCTCCCGTTCAGACAGAACCACCCGGCGCAATTCCGTAGGACTGTGGACGCACCTGAAAATTCTTTCCGCCCTGGGGGCGGGCCATTTTGTAACCTACCAGCTTCATTCGGACAAATCCCAGGCGATGATCGATCCTGTCCGCTGCGTTATTGACGACATTCCCGCCCTGACGCTGCTAAAAGAGCGGCTCTGCGACGTGTATATCCGTAACCTGGATACCCTGCAAAAAACAGTGCGGCGCAGTTGGGTTTTTTGTTCCGTAGACGCTGGGGGTGAAAAACTTGCCCGGCGTTTTGCCAATTCCTTTGGAGTGCCGCTCGTGGTAGCGCACAAACACCGGGATTATTCCCGGCGCAACACTGTTGAGTGCATCAACATCCTTTCCGCTGCACCGGTAGAGGGAAAGGTGCTGTGGGTAGTGGACGATATGGTAGACACCGCCGGTTCCGTAGAGGCGCTGATCCGCGCCCTGGCTCCCATGAAACCGGCGGAGATTAACCTTATAGCGGTACATCCGGTCTTTTCGCCCCCTGCGGCGGAACGGCTTACAAAGCTGCACAATGAGGGCCTCCTTAGCCGCATTGTCGTTACCGATACGGTAAACTGTTCCCCTAACGGGGAAGAGGCCGTTCCCGGCCTGGAAATAGTTCCCTCCATAGACCTTTCCGCAAAAGTCATACAAACAATAGTTTGCAACGCGTCCATGGCGAAATTGCTGGAAGATTTCGATGCGGAAGCATACCTTGGTACCCCTTCCCTTTTTAATGTATAATTCAAAAGGATGATGATCTCTAAATGAACTCCGAAATCGACCTTATCAGGGAAGCCTTTCACTACCACAGCCGATTTGCCGGTTCCACCCTGGTATTCAAGATCGATTTTCCCGTTACCTCAGAACCGGCTTTTCCATCCCTGATGAAAGACCTGACACTGCTGGCCCAGACGGGTTTCCGGGTAGTAATCGTTCCCGGCGCAAAGGAATGGATAGATTTGGTGCTGGCGGAATACGGTATCGTGTCCAGCTATGCTTCCGTAGGGGAACAGGGCCGTGTCCGTATCACCGGCGCAAAGGCCCTGCCCTTTGTGGAGATGGCCGCCTTCCATGTCGCCGCCCGTTTTATGACAGCCCTTTCAGCCAACCGCTGCGATTCGGTAATCGGCAGCCTTGTCCGTGCCCGCGGTCTGGGAGTACTGGACAGCCTGGATATGGAACATACCGGCAGGGTGGAAAAGATACTTGTTAAGCCCATCGGGAAGATACTCGATTCGGGAATGGCGGTCATACTCCCCTGCATGGGCTGGAGCGCTTCAGGCAAACCGTACAATGTTCCCAGCGATGAAATCGCCCTTGCAGCGGCGGCGGCCCTTGGGGCGGTAAAGCTCTTTATCGTGTCTGCTGGAAATAACCTTAAAAACCTGAAACTTCCGGCGGAACTCCCGGCGGAAGACGGCAACCCGGCAGGCCGCATCATGCGGCTAACTCCCAAAGAAGCGGAAGCAATTCTGGAACTGAACAAGGATGCGGCGGAAACGGCGGCCAAGGGCATGGCGGAACTGCGGCTGGCCCTGGCGGCATCCAGAGCCGGAGTGGAGCGGGCGCATATCATCAATGGCCGGGAAGAAGGCGCCGTCCTCCGGGAACTCTTTTCCAACCTCGGATCGGGCACTATGTTGTACGCGGATGAGTACGAGGCGATCCGGCCCCTTAAAACCCAGGACATTCCGGACGTACTGCGGATCATGGAACCCCTTATGAGTGAAGGCATACTTGTCCGCCGGACGGAAGAAGACATTCAGGAAAGAAAGGAAGACTACTGGGT
>JAITCP010000119.1 GCA_031283025.1 Spirochaetaceae bacterium
AGCTTTACCGTGCCATCATCAAAACCGGAAAGTACCCGCGTCCCGTCCGGACTGAACGCTATGGACGTAGTCCAAGATGAATGACCCGAAAAAGTTCTCAGTTCACACCCGCTTGTCGCGTCCCACAGTTTTACGGTTTTGTCATCGGAACCGGACAGTACCTGCTTACCATCAGGGCTGAACGCTACGGAACTAACATACCTTGAATGACCCGAAAAGGTTCTTAGTTCCCGCCCGCTTGTAGCATTCCACAGTTTTACCGTGTTATCTTTGGAACCAGAAAGTACCCGCGTCCCGTCGGGGCTGAACGCTACGGAAGTAACATAATCTGAATGCCCCGAAAAGGTTCTGATTTCCTGACCGCTCGCTACATCCCACAGCTTAATTATGTTTTCTATCCACGCGCCGGACAGTACCCGCTTCCCGTCAGGGCTGAACGCTACGGATTTAACATCGGCGGTATGCCCCAACTGCGGAAACACCGTTACATCCTGAGCCGCAATCTCCGCCAGTAACCCCGCCAAAACCACAAGAACGCAAACAAACTTTTTCATCACAAAACCCCTTTTTCAAAACAATTTTATGCGCCTAAGCGCAGTTTGGGAAGTAATCCCTTTCCCTTCGACAGGCTCAGGGAACGCCTAGGGAGCGCTCTTATTCCCATTCCCCACTCCAAATAGCTTCTTACTATATATAAAGTGAAAAACTACCCTGTTTTTTCCCGAAAATGTAATAATTTTACGTTTTTTTACTTTCAACTACGGTTATATTCTTATATATCATTTTTTGTTATTTATACTGTCAGCTTTTTCTGAAAAAGATATTTTATCCTTGAAAGGCGGAATTACAAAAGAAAATAATGTTTGTCCATCGGCATTGTTTATAACAAAATCCCCCATTGTTATTATGTCCATGCCTAAAAGAACATCTGTACCGGGTATGTTATTTACTGAGAATCGTTTGCCGGTTAAGAGCAGATCGCCGGTAAGTCTGAGGGATGCGACAACAATAGACTTGTTCGACAACCTGGTTGGTTGTCGAACAAGTTAAGCAAAATACTGTGTATTTTGCAGGTTTTAATAAGAAGTTGTTCAGAAACTGAAGTTTCCGAACAACTCTAATATCGGAAATATAGTTTTTGAAGTCTCGTCGATAGCTTCTGAATCTGTATCATAAGCCCCAAGAATCCTGTCCTTAACGATAACAACCCGTTTTCCCAAGTATTTTTTCCGGAAAGTTTCGCTGTTTTCTTCGTAAAACTTATTCTCCGCTTCAAACATATCAAACTCCAGTGCTTTAACGTGGAGTTTTTGCGTAACAAAAATTCCAAAGTCCAAAATCAACAGAGAAGTTGATTTTGGACGGTGATCTCCGTGAGAAAATTTACCGGTAAAACCTCGGCATAAAACTCAGGTAAAATCCACCCTAGTACTTTGCCGAAGGATCCCACATACCGGAACGGGTTTCCCCTTTAAGGCTGGGTATGTCCAGTACTGTGCCGGGTTCAACCCAGTTGGGATTTTTGGGATCGGGAAGTTTTTCCTTGTTGGCTTCGTACAGTTTCCGCCACTGGTAGTTATCCCCGTATATGCCGAGTCTTCCGGCTATATTCCAGAAACAGTCCCCCGTGGTCTTCCAATCCCTTACCGTGTACTGTGCCGGAAGACCGCCTGCAGCAGGTGGTGTGATGCTGGGGGGAGGGGGGGCCTGTTGGCCGCCAGTGCCTTTTACATCGGCCAAAGCTGCCAAAACGCGGTTAGACGCATCGGTTACGTTGTCCCAATCCTCTACCGTACGGGCATCCTGAGCCTCGTTATAGGCGCCGGTAGCGGTCTGGTATGCGTCCGGATAGCGGGTTGCGGCGCCCACCGACCCGGCCCATATATAGCGGCTATGCGCTCTGAGGAATGCGTTTTCCGCAAGGCGCCTGGCAACATAAGCATCCGAACGCTGGGCATATTCGGAGGCTTGTCTGGCATATTCGGTGGAAGCGTCATAATCTCCGGTTTCATAGGCTTCTTTTGCCATTTCCGTCAAGCGGACGCTTTCCAGGTAATATGGGTTGTTCAGGATTGATCTGGGTATTTCCGCCTCAGATGCCGGGGCGTTACTACCCGCCTGAGCAAAAACAATGGCGGTGGAAACAATCAGTATAAAAAACGCCAATAATTTTGATTTGTTCATTTTTATTCGCCTCCGATTAAGTCTTCTGCGGCCTGGGCCTTACTTTTGCTTTCCGTCAGCCTTCGTTCGGCTTCACGCAGGGCCGCATCCGCTCTTTCCTGTTTTTCTACAGCGTCGTCATGGGCTATGATAAAAAGCTTGCCGGATTCATCGAATAATTCCGCCGCTCTTATATAGTTTTCCGATGTTTGGACGGCACGAGCCCTGTTGTATACCTGTTCCGCCGCGTCAAATTCCGGCTTGGACGCAACATCTGCCTTGACATCCAGCGAAGCGGCTCTCCATTTTCTGGCATAGGATGATTTTTCTTCAACTTTATAGCCCCATCCGTTTTGAACAACCTGTAAGAACCGGTTAAGAGCGTCTTCTGCCTCCTCCTGGGCCTCCGGGAGCCTGTTTTCATCGTAAAGGTCTACGGCTCTATTCCCCGCGTCTGCGGCAAGTTTATAACTGTCCGGGTCCGAGGAAAAGAAGTCGTATTTATCCGCTTCTGCCTGTTGGTTATGGGCTGCCGCAATAGTCTGCAAAACCTTGTACCGGTCGCAGGCTTCTCTTCCTTCCCGAATGGAACTGATAAAATCGTCCTTTTTGAACTTTTCCCTGGAGCTTTCCGCTACATCATCTGCCTGGGCAAAGCGTTCCGGCACCAGTTTATCGGCCCCGGTGTTAACGGCGTTTTCACGTGCGGCGGCAAGCAATCTCTGCTGTTCGGCGGCACATTGGGGGAGCGCCTGGTTGTAGATGTTTTCATAATCGACCTTTAACGCTTTCCATTCCTCAACTTGTGTAAGGGCATCCCCCCTGGTTATCGGCGTATCATATTTCCTGGCCGCCGAATAACGATTTTCCGCAAGTTCCCATTCGTCGGGACAGTAGGTACTGCCGTCTACATACTCCACCTCGGAACGGGTTTCCTCCGCCGCAGTTCTGGCCCGTGCAATGGCTATCATGGAGTCATCGTCAACAGGAGCGGAAAGACCGCCTCCCGATGTACCGCCGGGGGTAGTTTTACACGATACAGCAATGAACGGGAAAATGAGCCCTATCAGTATCAAGTACTGAATTTTCAATCCTCCCCGTTGTTTTATATATTTTTCCTTCATGGATTTTACCTCCCCATAATATATGGATAGCTTAAGTATGGACTAAATTGCACAGATTGACAAGTGTAGAGTAGAGCTATTATGATTTTTATGGAAAATTATGAATTTTACCCTTACTAATGAAGAAAAACAGGCTTTGCTGGCCGATGCGCGGGAAACCATAGCGGCGCAGCTTCTCCGGCGGCAGCCCTGCTACAGCCGGACGCCGGAACTGGCCGCCGCCATAGCCGAAGGCCGTTCCGCCCTTTCCCGGCACTGCGGGGCCTTTGTTACCCTGCACAGTGTAAGCGGCGGGGCAGGGGGGCGGCAGCTCCGGGGCTGCATAGGCCGTATGGCCGCCGCCGAGGCCCTGGAAAAGACCGTGCGTACCATGGCCATGGAAGCGGCCTTTGGCGATCCCCGCTTTCCCCCGCTGATAAAAGAGGAACTGGACTGCTGTGAAATAGAAATTTCTGTCCTTTCCCCCATGGAAATCTGCGCCGATCCCCGTTCTGTCAAGGTTGGAGTCCACGGCCTGTACCTGAGCTGCCGGGGCCGTTCCGGGGTACTGCTCCCCCAGGTGCCGGTGGAGCAGGGCTGGGATTTGGACGGATACCTAGATTATATCTGTGTTAAAGCGGGGCTACCCCCCAAATCCTATGAAGCCCCCGGCGCGGAGCTCCGTACCTTTACCGCCATTGTGTTTGGGGAAGCGGCTGATGGGGATTCCTGAACATTGAGGGGGCGCTGGTAAATTTTCTCCCGGAAATTTTACTCGGGTTTTTTCTTACGGAGATCACAAAGGTACAAAGAACGCAAAAGGGATATTAAGGGTTTTTGTACGGAAGCTTTTCGTGAAATTTTACACCCAGTCCCGTACAAGAACCCTTTACTTCGTGATCTTCCAATCTTTGTGATCTCCGTGTGAAATCTTGGGGAGTGATCTCCGATAGTTTTTAGAGATTGAGCTATTGCCATAACTCGGTTAGTTTTGGAAAAGCCTCGATTTACTTATTAGCCTTTATTAGCCGTTCTATCCTTTTTTCAACATCCGCTTTTAACCCTTCATGGAACTGTTGTATTGCCTCTACAGGAAAAGGCCCCGAAGAAAACAACTCCGGACTGTCAAATTCCAGGGCGGCGGCGAGACGTTCAAGCATTTCTGAAGAGGGGAATCTGAGTTGTTGTTCAATTTGGGCGATATAATTGGTAGAAGTATCTGCCCTTTCCGCTAATTTTGCCTGCGAAATCCCCAATTTTTCTCTTCTTTTTTTAATATTGTGGGCTAAAAGAGCTTTTAAATTGGTCATGCCATATTTTAATTTTATTTTATGGCGGCCTCTTGCAAAGCTGCTTTAAGACATAGTATATTGCATATAGCAATATACAAAATGGTCATAAAAAATACTCAAAATCCCGTAAATTCCCCGCAAATTCTTTCTTTTCCGGCGGAAAATCGCCAGCCGCAGTTGTCAATACTTACAGATGACGCGGAAATCAGGCTTTTTTACATGGAATACTACTCTCTTGTTTACCGGCGCTGCCTGGCTATTCTGCGCAGCAAGGAAAACGCGGAGGATGCGGCGCATGATGTTTTCGAACATATACAGAAACTTAAATCGAAAGGGCGGCTTAATATCACCTATCCAAAAACTTACCTTTCTACAACGGCAAGAAATATGAGCTTAAACGAAAGAAAAAGAGCAAGAAGGGAATTGGTAGAAATTTATGATATGGCAACCAATGGAAGCCTTAACTGGTTCAGGGATAAGGGCGTACAGGAACAGGAAATGTGGGAAGCGGGCATTATTGACAATAACTATGAACAGACAGAGGCGGAAATTATTGTAAAAGCTATTTTGGACGAACAGGATGAAACAACACGTAAAATTTATTTTTATAAATATCACGATGATATGACTCTTGAACAAATAGGGGAAGCCGTAGGGCTTGGAAAATCTGCGGTTCATAAAAGGATTAAGAAATTAGAAGGACAAGTCAAGGCGGCATTGGGGAAGGTGGGCGCATGAAAGGTAAAAACCGCATTTCACAATTAACGCTGGAACTGTACCACCGGGGTCTTACCACACGCAAAGAGCATAGACAGGTAGAAAAGGCTCTTGGCTCGGACAGCGTACTCCGCAGCCGTTATAAAGCGCTTCAGGAATCAGAGCTGGAAATACAACGGCTTTTATCAGAAAAATTACACCGCCTGAATATACCGGAAACGCCCCCGGCTTCGCAGCGTAGAAGGGCAGTATGGGGATTGTTAGCGGCGGCGGCGATTGTCTGCGCCTTTATTCCCGCAATTCTCTATCTAAAAGGAAACTTCTTAAATAAAGAGAACACGATAAGCGCCGGAACAGGTACAGAAATTGAAACAACAGATATTCCGGTTGAAAATATTTCACGGGCTGCTGCCGGCGGGGAAGAAAATAATTCCGAAAAAAGCATTGAAAAAACCGCAAAAGCCGGCCCGGAAACCAAAAAGCAAGCGGAAACTGAACAAAGAGGAGCAGCAAAAAACACGATCATAGAGGAAGGAGCGGATTTTCAATCCGGCGGAATTGCTGTCGCGGCAGCTCCGGAAGCGGATACAGGAATTCGTACCAGAGGGGGAAACAGCGGACAACAGAGCGATGATGCAATGCCGTCCGAACAACAATCCAATATTACTATACCTCCCGGTTTTACTTTTATCTTTGAAAATATGTTTGCAAACAAACAATTAAGCGCCGTTGTTATACCGGGCAGAATTACCTCAATCGGGAAAAACGCTTTTGCGGGTAATCCTCTGGTGAGTGTTACCATTGGCGCAAATGTCGCTGTAGATGATGACGCAATTCCCGGCAATTTTGCAGCCGCATACAGCAATTACGGCAGGGCGGCGGGAATATATATGCGCCCTGATATAAATAGCGAGGAGTGGGGAAAAAAATGAGAAGAACAGTATTAGTTGTTGCACTTGTGCTGTTGGGCACTTTTGCGTTTTCTCAACAGCCGGTGGTGGCGGTTGCGCCATTTGACGTGATTTCCGGCATGAGCGCGACGGATGCCGCCATGATTACACGGGTGTTTTACATCCGGCTGGGCAATACCCGGCAGGTGAATCTGGTAGACCGTACCGTGGTTGACCGGATTATCAGGGAACATAACTTCCAATTGGAAGACTGGTCAGATAAGGATAAAACTGCGGAATTAGGTAAAGCCTTGAATGCCGATTGGATAGTACGGGGAGAAATGGAAAAATTCGGCTCTACCATATTGTTAACCATATCTTTTTACAATATAAAAACTTTCCAGTTTCAGGGCGGTACGGATGCCCGTCTTGCCAACGCGGAGGAGGCTTATGACAAAATGGATCCGCTAATAGACAAACTTATCCGGACTATCGGCAGAACCGCGCCCGAACAGACCTACGAGATAGGCGCCATTGGCCCAGCGGGAGGTTTAATTTTTTACGACAAAGGTACATATACAGACGGTTGGCGGTATCTTGAAGCCGCGCCTGCCGAAGCGGAATTTATGGCTGAATGGGGCGCGGAGAGGACGGACGTGGCGGGAACGATGACCGGAGTGGGCTTTGGCAGACAAAACACAAGAATTATCGTGGATATGTTAAACAGGTTAGGTGAAATAAACCGCGCCGCTCAAATATGCGCCGCTATGGAAATAAACGGCTACAGAGACTGGTTTTTGCCGAGCTTGGACGAACTGGATTTAATGTGCAGGAACCTGTATCAGAAAGGTCTTGGCG
>JAITCP010000144.1 GCA_031283025.1 Spirochaetaceae bacterium
TATCATTGCGTTGATCCGGCCTTCCTCCCCCGGATTAAGCGTTCAATTATCCGGCCCGATGTGGAGGGCGCTGATCATTGTCCGGTGGAAATAGAAATAAGCGGCGAAAAGAAAAAACGTCCGGGAATCTCCAAGAGCTGATTTTTTTTAAGATTCCCGGCAATGAAACCGAAGCGGCGGCTATCCCAGCGATTCCCGGAAAATCCTGGCGATGTCTTCCTGTTCCGGCTTGATGTAGGTATTGGCGGCGTTCTTCATCGGCAGCTTACTCCATGCCTGTAGTTCTGTTTCAGCGGCTTTTTCTCGCGGTTCCAGTAATAATTCCAGCATATCGAAGAACCGTTCCGGTTCCATACCCAGGGCTGCGGCAAGTGCGGGAATCCGTCTGTCCGTACTGCCCTGTTCTTTTTCCCGGCACCAGGAAAGAAAACTTTTCATAAAAAGCCCGTTGGCCCTGCCGTGATCTGTACCCCAATTAATGGTGGGCAAATAGCCCATAGAGTGAGGTAACGCTGTTCCCGTCTGGGCAATCACCATACCGGCAATGGATGACGCAAGCAGCAGCTTTTCCCGTTTTTTCACGGGGAAGGCCGTGGGATTTTCCGCCGGAAAGGCAAGCAAATCCTCCATGCAATCCATAATCATCGTTATGGCATCTTTGGCCAGCATATCGCTCAGGTAATTGGCACGCAGGCAGAGCATCCCTTCTACCGCATGGGTCAACGCGTCAATGGCGGTGTTGATCGTCGTATTCCGGTTAAGCCGCTTGGTATATCCCGCATCAAGAAATGCAAAGCGGGGAAAAAGCAGGGGAGAGTTGACGGAGCGTTTCATGGGGGTTTTATCAGCTGATCCGGTAGTGTCTGTCAATATTGAGTAGGGAGTAGTTTCCGATCCTGTACCGGCGGTAGTGGGAATCAAAGCCAGGGGCAGGGCGCGATCAAACGCCGCGCCGAAAAGTTCTTCTTTAGAAATATCATTTACCGCCAGTACCGCGGCAGCCTTGGCGGCATCCATGGGAGAACCTCCGCCGCATCCCAGAATAAAATCGCAGCCCTCCGTTTTGGCCTTAATGCCCGCTTCGTAAACACAAATGTCCGTTGGATTTGCCATTACCTTATCGTACAAAACATGGAGCTGCCCGTTTGCTTCCAGAGCTTTTACCGCGTCATTGTAAGCGCCGCAAATTCTGGCGGAATTGCTTCCTGTAACAATAAGCGCTTTTTTTCCAAGCTGGGCTAATAACTGCCGTTCTGCAAATAAACAATTTTCACCCATCAGTATGCGGACAGGCATCAGGTAATTCAGCTTCATAATTGCTGTTCCGGATTCTGGGGCCGCTTTTTTACCAGGCGGAAAGACCAGTAAACAATGTTAAGGAATCCCCCCAAAAGCAGGGTAACTCCCCAGGTTGTCCGGTGTTCAAATGGATTAGTAAAGCGGTCGCCTATGTCGGTAAGCACTTCCGATGTCTTGGTAAAAAGATCCCAGGAATTCCAGCGCAGGTAACGCCCCATATAAATCCCAAAACTCCCTACAAAAAGCAGAAAAACTGAAATACCGGTAACGAGGGGCCGGGGCAGTTTGCGTCCCAAAATTCGCTCTATATCCCACAGGCTTAAAAAACCGTAAAGTATTCCCGCCCACGCAAAGGAAAGGATCATCAAGGTATCGTACCAGACAGGCATACTCCTTATTGTCCGCAGATGAAACAAATCGGTAATGATGTAGGGTGCGTTCGGGAAAAAAAGAAGCCAGAAGATCAGCAATACCGCGGCGCCAAAGGGGGAGCGTTGAATTTTTGGTTTTAAGAATGAAATGCTGGTCAGAGCCCAGGGGACAAAGGCCAGAAAGAGGTTCCAGTTTAGAAAGAAAAAAATCCAGTTCCCGGAAAAAATACGGCGGAATATTGTTGTACCAAAACAAAACAAAGACAGCGTGATCATGAAGATTGTTTCATGGAATCTGCCCGAATCCCGCCCCGGTTTATCCATGTTTTTAACCTCCCTTTTCATTTTTTACCCTGTCCCTTTTGTTCTGCCCTTTCCCGCTGCGCAGAGCATTGCGCTGCCGGGATATTTCGTAGAGCAGTATTCCGGCGGCAACCGATACATTCAATGAATCGACACGGCCTTTGCAGGGGATGGAGACAATGCCGTCGCATCGTTCCCCAAGGAGCCGGGAAAGGCCGGCCTCGCCCCCCATGATGAGGGCAATGCGGCCCGTAAGGTCAATTCCGTAAACGCTTTGGCCGTCCATGCCGGCGCCGTATACCCAGAAGCCTTTTTCTTTGAGCAGTTCCACCGCCCGCGCAAGATTGCCTTCTTCCGCATTGGGAACCCAGGCGCTGGCTCCGGCGGAAGTTTGGGCGATCACAGCGGCGTTTTTTGCGGTCCGGCGGCGGCGGCTTACTACCAAATCCACGGCAAATTGATCGCATGATCTGAGTATAGCCCCGTAATTGTGGGGATCGGTAATTTCATCAAGGATAAGCACCGTCAGGTTTTGGCGATCCTCTGAAGCGGCAAGAAATTCTTCCAGGGTAAGGGGGGCCTCTATGCTGTCCGCCGTTTCCAGAACGATGCCCCGGTGATCCGGGGCCAGCCGGTCAAGGTCTGCCGTGCCCACCCGGTCTACCCGGATTTTGTTTGTCAGGGCAAGGTCTACCAGTTCCCTTGCCCTGGGGCCCGGCTTTGCCACCAGCAAAGGGCCGCAGGGAATTCCCGATTTAATTCGTTCTTCAATGGCATGAAAGCCTGAAAGATAAGACATTATGGCGTGCGGCCTTCTTCTATATCCGCGATCATTTTTACCCGGCGGGAATGGCGTTCCCCGCCTTCAAAGGGGGTTTCCAGCCAGACCCGGACTATCATCTTTGCCAGTCCGGGGCCGATTACCCGCCCGCCCATAGCCAGCATATTCGCGTCGTTGTGGGCGCGGGAAAGTTTTGCGGTATAGCAGTCCGAGCAGACCACACAGCGTATGCCTTTAACCTTGTTCGCTGCCAGGGATATTCCCACCCCGCTGCCGCACAGAACAATCCCCCGATCACATTCGCCGGAGGCCACCAATTTGGCCGCATTGTAACCCCACAGGGGATAATCGGTACTTTCCGGGCTGTTTGTCCCAATGTCCTTATAGGGGAGCTCCAATTCATTCAGCGTTTCTATAACGTATTGTTTCAGGGGGAGCCCCGCGTGATCATTGGCTATTACAATCATTTATTAATGATACCGGAAAAGAGGAGGGAAGGCTACCACTCGCAAAAATATTCATGTGATCTCCGTGAGAACTTTTTGAGTGTGTCCTTTGTTCGCCTGACCACGCTGGAGCGGCCAGGCGCTAATTAAGGTTAGACCAGTTATCGGTTTTGCCGAGGGTGGTTTCTGATTTCTTACTGGAGGAAAAATATACCGCGGCTCCATTACCCTCCGGAGCTACATTGCCGTCATCGCCTCCGTTAGTACCGTAAATAATGCCGCCGGTTTTGGTAAAGATTCCGCTGTCTCGAACATATACGCCGCCTCCGTTATTATCAGCTTTATTGCCGGAAATAGTTCCCCCATACATATAAAATTTTCCGTTGTCCCGTACATATACGCCGCCTCCGTAATTTGTAGTATGGTTGTCGGTAAGAGTTGTTCCATCACGCATCTCCAGGATGCCGTTGGTTTCCACATTTATTAAGGCTCTTCCACAATCACTGTTTTTTCCGTTACCTTTAATGGTAATAGTGCCTTTTGTGCCGTCCAGAATAAGGGTGCCGTTTGTAATTGTAAACACGGTAACGTTAATGCCCTTGTCATCCTTCCGTTTTATTGTTACGTTATCCTTCGCCCACAGGGTAATAGCTTTGTTCGCTCTATTTAATAAAATGTTAGCGCTTGAACTTGCGTCAAGATTTTTGGCAACAATTTCAATATTATCCAAATCTTTCAGTTTGCCGTTTGCATTATTAAATTCAATAAAATCTTCCTCAAGTTCACTCCAACTGGAAACGCGCGTTCCTGTAACTTTCATTTCGATTTTTGCGGACGCGGGCTTTCCGGCTGTAACCATAACCGTCTCGATCTTCTTTTCATCTCCTGTTACCCTCTTGCCTTCGGCGTGGACTTTAATGGCCCATATTCCTTCCGGTACCGCAATGGTAACGGAACTTTCGCCGGTTGTCTTTGTTATGGTGCCTTTGCCGGGACTCGCCAGCGTTATCGTATAGATCATTCCGGTTTCGTTTACCGCATAACGCGCTCCTGGGTTTCCAAGATTGATATTGATGCTGCCCTGACTGTCAGACTCGCCTAAATTGCTGCAAGCGCCCAAACAAAAAACAGCAAAGCACAGCGCCGTGAATAAATAATTCCTGATTTTCATATATCTATCTCCTACCACGTAATCGTTAAACCAACATCATAGGACGATGTTGACGGTTGTCTTCTAAGGGATTTCCGCTTCGCCGGTATTTCTGCGGCAAGGGGGTCAACTGCCTTGTCATCAGCGTCTACCAAGCTTGCCATGCCGGTTGGTATCAGTATTCCAATGCCCCTGTTACCCTTAAAAACGACCCTTCCTTCGTTTACTTTAAGGCTGCAAGTGTCAAATTCAAAGCTTGTTCCCCGTACAGAAGCGGTAGCGCTGGGACTTTGTACTGTAAAGTTTGCCCTGGTTCCCGTCGTCGGCTTAACATCTACTCTAATGCGGCCTGTCTGGAGATTCACTCTAACCGTTTCCGTGTCTGAAACGGACTGTATTTCCGCAAGGGAAAGGCGGGTCAGCGGCCGTACCGCTATTGTAGAATTGCCCAATTCAATAATAGCGGTGCTTTTGAAACCGGTGGATATAACAGTGTCTGCAGCAACAGCGTCGCCTGCTTTTGCCCGAATAAAGGAGGGAGCTCCCGCACGTTTCAGTTCCACTTCGCCGGTAAGCTCACGGATTACTCCGGATATCCGTCTTGCATTCTGGCTAAAAACGCATAGAACGATTCCTGCCAGCAACAGTGAAAATAAGACTTTTCTTTTCATAAAACCTCCTTAATAAAACAAAGCCTTCTAAAAAACAACAAGCATAAGCGCTAATTCTACACGCCATTGGAAATCCGCTTTGGGGTTTATATTACCCATGGAGGGGAGGAAAATTCCGGCCCCAAAATTCAAACTTAGATCGGTAAGCGGACTCCATGTTACCCGTCCGAAAAATTCGCCGCCTAAAACAGAGCCATCGTTGTCAACAGGATTTACCGGATAGGCGGTGTAGGTTTCCTTATCACTGCGAATAAAGTATGAAGCGGTAAGTCCGGCGTAAACAGTCGGGCGCAGTTGGGCGGCATAATCCAGAAAAAATGCCGACAGCCCCGAAAGTTTGGCTTCGAGTACACTTCCCTGGGGTTTGGTGGTAATGGGAATAAAGGGGTCTATACTGTCCGTTTTCCCGCTGCTGAACCGTCCAATCAGTGAAAGCTGGCTGTAAAAATGCGTGGGCACTATCCATGCCCCCCCCAACTCCCCCGCTAATCCAACTCCTGTCTTATCGCCGGCTTTTGCCATTTGCATACATCCGCCCAGCGCTATTATAAATTGCTTAACCGGTATGGCGGCTTTTGCGGATATATATATGCTATGGTAAGGGTTATCGGTGTCATTAAGATCGTACTGGCCTAATACGGAGGCTCTGGCCCTAATCATTTCCGCAATGGCGGGATGTTCCCAGCCAACGGCCATCAACATACGCCGTGACGCAAAGTAAGTATCGGAGAAATTATCATAGTCCAAAGCGGTGTAATACGAAACAAAATCATCCCCAGTCATGGTGATATTAGCGTTTCTTTTATAGAGCAGTCCCGTATACCAGCCCCCGGCGTTAAAGGTACCTGCCGTTGTATCGTATAAAACCTGCGCCCCGTCAAAGAAACCCTCGACGGTAAAGCCCAAAGGATCGGCGTAAGGTATGCGTCCGGCCCTTATTTTAAGATTGCCGGAACGCCATGAAAGCTCAGTGTGAAGAAGTTCCGCCGCAAAAGAAAATTCTTCATACTCATAAATGGCTTCTAACGCCGCGGAAACATACAAATCCGCAGATTCGCCCAGAGAGACGGCAAAATGGGGGATAAGGGCGGCTGAATATTCTGCTTCTGTATCATCACCAATCCCGCCAAAAACAGCATCCTGATTGAGATCAACGCCAAAGTCAAAAGACCACAGGCAAACCGGAAAAAACAGCAATAAAAAGACAATACTTTTTTTCATTGCCGCTCCCCTTCTATTATGGAAAGAACCCTGTTTGTTATGAAAAGAAGTTGATCGCCGGAAACGGCATTATGCGGGTCGCTCTTGCCCTTAAACGCGCCGCGGGCCGCCAGTTCACGGTAACTATAATGGGGATTTTTGAAAAGTGAGTATAATAACCCTCCCTTTAAGCCAAAAGATTGCATAACAAGCAGGGAAATTCCGTCAAGCCGCGCTTTGGAATCGGGAGATGCGTTTTTGGGCAGCCATTTCCGTTCAACGGCAAGATTGAAGGCTTCCCTTACATTGGAGGTTTTTACCGCTTCGGACGCTCTTAACACAAAGCTGGCCGCCTGCCCGTAAGTTACCTCGGACGTTCCCAGCAAGACTTCAATTTCCGAGGCAGTTTGAGCGGACAGGATACCCAGAGCGCAAAAGCATAAAATGCCCAATATGATAGTGTGCTTTTTAAATAAAGGTTCCAATCAGAAAAACCTCCATCCATATTTATAGCATGATTCGTAATTTATTGCAATACGCCTCCGCAGGGCAAGCAGGGCAACAGCACTTACTCTCCGAAGAGGACTTTGTGTAAAAAATCAAGGTTAAGACCGGCTCTAAACATTTTCCGTTTAATGCTTACCCGTTTGCCTGCGTCAATGGCTCGCAAC
>JAITCP010000149.1 GCA_031283025.1 Spirochaetaceae bacterium
TAAGTTCCCTTTAGACGGAAAAGCATATCACCATCTTCAAGTTCCCCGGTAAGCTCGTAACTTGCGTCTCCTGATATTGCAGACCTTGAAACAGTTTCGGCAGTCGCCGCTTTGAAAAGAGCATTGCCGCTTCCCGCCCCTTTGAATTCGCCGGAAACGGAAAATAATGGCTTGCTCTTGTCGTCGTCATTGCCGCCATCAGAGGAGCACCCGATTAGTCCGAACCCGATTACCGCCACAAAAGCGGCAATCCCGAACAATTTAAGTTTGTTTTTCATAGAAAACTCCTTTTGCGGCTATTTCCGCCGCATTTTGAATAACCGCCCATACGGACGTTTTTCCAAGTAAATTCACTTCTAATCTAATGTTTATCTTAGAAAATGAGTAACTGTTACTAAATAATAAGTAAATGGGGGTCAATGTGTCAAGCGGTTTTTTGACATTATTATTACCTAGCAAGTAATTAGAGGGAAAATGGACAATATTCGGGAGACTTTTGCCAGGAATTTAAGGGAAAATCGCCGTAAATGCGGCTTAACACAGGCTCAACTGGCAGAAAAGGCAGAAGTTTCTACCCATTATATAGCCCTTATTGAATTGGCTCGTAATATTCCCAAAGTTGATACCATAGAACGGCTTGCAAATGCCCTAAATGTTGAAATATATGAGCTTTTTATCGTGCCGCTTTCTCCTGCTATGGAAATAAAAAAGCTCCAAGAGTCGGTTATTGCCAAATTAAAGGATATTGTGAAGGAATCAGTTGACGAAGCCTTTGAACAGGAGCGAAAAAGGCAAAAGAAGCGAAAACAATAGCAATAAAACCGCAATAATTGCCACCCCCGCAGGTATTACAAATTTAGGCAGAGAAATACTTTTTTTGCCTGCTTTTTCAGGAAAAAGCGGATTTTCTTTTTTCCCATTTTTTGGAGTAAATTCCCCGCGCTCGCCAACTCCGTTGGCGCGGACGGCGCGGTACGATGAATAAATGTGTGACAAAAGAAAACCACACTCTATACTCTTTTCTTAATATTCCCTCATTATTATTTACTTACCAGTGCAAGGGGTATTTCGTGTAACGGTTCAATAAGCCAAAGTCCCGGGCTGCGCTTCCATTTCAGGTTTGCATTTTCTTTCCAGGCATTTTTTTCAAGCCCGGCTTTTTTACAGATGTTTTCCAGAAAATCTTCTTTTGTATAGTTTCTTTGCGGGACAAGGGATGCCTGAAGGATTGTATTATGTACGCCGTCGGAAAGCCAAAGGTTATGGTAACCGGGAATGAATTCCTGCGGGTTTGACATATCTTCCCAGTCTCCGAAGATTGCCAATTCCACAAAGAGGTTCCCTGCTTCATCCGGGGTAACCGCCGTATACCGGGGATCCCTCAGGGCTTTTGCGGCGCAGTATGCGGCAAAGAGATTCATGTCGCCTGAGTTTTTATACCAGGTAAGGCAGCCGCGGTCTTCTCCCCGCGATATAAGACGGATTGCCAATCCCTCGTTTGGGCCGAGCGGAGGCAAATCAGGCATTTTTGCATCGTCCCAAAATCGGAAAATGCCGCCCCGCGCTGCCTGGAGAATTTCCTTTTGCCTTTCTCCATTATAGGTTTTCCGCAATTTTTTATGGGCAGTGTCATTCCAGACCGCTAAAATGTTTTCTCTGTTTTCCCCCTTAATAACAACATTTCTTTTTTTCAAAAGTTCAGTACATTTTACCGGAAGGGAATACCATATCCAGGGATCAGGGGGAATGTTCGGATCAAGCGATTTGTCCGGGGAATCAGGGCTGTACCGGTTCTGCCGGCGGTACGGTTCCTCAAACCTTTCCGGCGGCGCCGCGCTTTCCAGGTAAATTACCGATCCTAAAGGAAGGGATTGTATTATTTCCGTTAAAGACGAATACATACCGTCGCTGCTATTCTGATATGCTCCGGATAGGGCAACAGTAACCAAGCCGGGCTTTTGCGTATTCATCCATTTTATTATCCGCCGCAAAAAGTCAACGGAAGATGAATTTTTTTCATAGGCAGGCATATCAAGATCGATGCTTAAAATAAAATTCTTTGGAAGTTTTATCCGGTCAATTTGCCGCATATCAACCGCTATAATCCTGCCGTTAGCCCGCTCTGCGGTTTCCGGCTCATCCATTGAAAATTCCGTAATCCAATATACGGTTGAAATAACGCCATCCTGTAAAAGGCTGCCAATCCAGCTTTCCTCCGGCTCAGGGCCGCTGTTATGATGATCCATAAGCACCAGCGCCGCTGCGGGGGAAGCCCCAACAAAATCCTTTATTACATCGTAGGAATGGGCACAACGATCATATATGTGTATTTCCATCCTGGGAAAGCTGCAGGATAAAAATAAGCCCAATGCCCCCAGAAAGATTATCCCATTTTTCTGCATAATAAAATTGTATACAGAAAAACTGAAAAATGAAGATACCCCGCTGCAAGGTATGGCTCCCCGCCTTCCAGGCAAATGTCCTAAAAACGCATTGAAAGAGGCGGGTGCTGGCTTGGCATGAATCTTGTCTTGTTTAGTCTCCGTTCTCATGGTAAATTTAAGCATGGCCGCTGATTATGTGGTTGAAACCGGAAAGGCCCTGCCCCCTGGAGCGACGCTTACCGGGAGGGGGGTAAACTTTACCCTTTTTTCCCGCCATGCAGGAGAAGTAACCCTTGTTCTTTTTGACAATGCGGAAAAGAACAGTCCCTGCCGGGAAATAAAACTTGACAAGCAGAAAAACAAAAGCGGCGACATTTGGCACTGCCACATAGTCGGCCTGTCCGAAGGGGCCTGTTATCTATACCGGGTAGAGGGCCCCTATTTCCCTGAAAAGGGATTCCGCTTTAATCGCCACAAGGCGTTACTCGATCCCTATGCCAAGGCCATAACCAGTCTGGCGGGATGGAATATGGCGGAGTCCCTGGGCTATAACCCTCAAGACCCGGCGGCGGACCTTTCCTTTTCCTATAATGATAATCTGCAAAACCAGCCCCGTTGTATTGTTATCAACGACGATTTTGACTGGCAGGGGGATCTGCCCCTCAACTATCCCCTGCGGTTCAGCGTTCTTTACGAAACCCATATTAAAGGGCTTACCGCCCATTCCGGTTCCGAGGCGGAACATAAGGGGACTTACCAGGGGGTGATAGAAAAAATTCCCTTCTTTAAGGAACTGGGCGTTACCAGTCTGGAGTTTCTTCCCCTTCAGGAATTTAACGAACGGGAACTTCCCCGGAAAAATCCGCGTACCGGCGCGCAGCTGGTGAATTACTGGGGTTATTCTACAGTAGCTTTTTTTGCCCCCAAGGGATCGTATTCTTCAGATTCCGGGCCCGGCGCGCAGGTGCGGGAATTCAAAACCATGGTACGGGAGCTCCACAAGGCGGGACTGGAAGTGATTCTGGACATTGTGTTCAACCATACCGCAGAAGGAAGCGAGCTGGGGCCTACTTTTACATTCCGCGGGCTGGACAATTCGATCTACTATATTCTGGACGGGAACCGCCGTTACTACACCAACTATTCGGGCTGCGGTAATACCCTTAACTGTAATCATCCGGTTGTACGGCAATTTATTATCGACTGCCTGCACTACTGGGTAACGGAAATGCATGTTGACGGGTTCCGCTTTGATCTGGGTTCCATTCTGGGCCGGGATCAAGAGGGAAGGCTGATGGAGAATCCTCCCACGCTGGAGCTTATTGCGGAAGATCCCGTGTTAAGCCACACCAAGATCATAGCAGAAGCCTGGGATGCCGGCGGGGCCTACCAGGTGGGCTGGTTCCCCGGCGGGCGCTGGGCGGAGTGGAACGACCGTTACCGGGACGATGTGCGGCTTTACTGGCGGGGGGATCCCGGCCAAACCCGGCATCTGGCCACAAGGCTTTCCGGTTCCAGCGATTTGTACCTGCGGGACGGGCGCAAGCCTTTCCATTCAATCAATTTTGTTACCAGCCATGACGGATTTACCATGCGGGACATGGTTTCCTACAACCACAAACACAACGATGATAACGGCGAAGAAAACCGGGACGGCAGCGGCAATAACTGCAGCTACAACAACGGGGAAGAAGGCCCTTCCGTTGACATGATGGTGGAACAAACCAGGGAACGCTTAACAAAGAATTTTTTTGCCACTATGATGATCTCTCTGGGAACGCCAATGATTCTGGGCGGGGACGAAATGGGGCGCACACAGAATGGCAACAACAATGCGTATTGCCAGGATAACGAAATTTCCTGGTACGACTGGCCGCTGCTGCAAAAGAACGCCGGCCTTTTCCGTTTTGTCAGGGAGATAATCGCCTTTAGGCTCCGGCACCACGGGTTTATGCGGCCTGAATTTTATACAGGACGGAACGGAAGCTATAACGCCATTCCGGACATTACATGGTTTGATGAATGGGGGAAAACTCCGGATTGGGAGAACATCGGTTATAGCATAGCCCTGCGGCTGGATGGAAGCAGGGCGGATATTCTTGCAGACCGGGATGACAATGATTTTTTTATCATGCTTAACGGGGGAAGCAAAAAGATGGTATTTTCTGTCTGCGCTCCGCTGCCGGGAAAGCGCTGGGTCAGGGCGGTGGACACGGCGCTGCCCAGTCCCGAAGACATACTATTGCCGGGAACGGAATTAGATCTGCCCTTTCCCGGACGTTATACGGTACATGCCCGGAGCATGGTGATCCTTATTTCAAAATAACTTGATCTGTGATAGTGTGTAGTACCGGAGGGTTTCTTGGACGAAAGCAATTTTATCCTTGGAGTAGATTTGGACGGCGTGGTGGGGGATTTTTACAGTGCCTTGCGGAAGATCGCCGCTGAATGGCTCTCTAAACCGGAGGAAGTACTAACGCGGAATGTAAGCTATGGCCTGGATGAATGGGACATTGCCGAATACGGCGGCTATGACCGGCTTCATCGCTTTGCCGTAACCCAGCGAAACCTATTCAGGGATATGCTTCCCATCAAGGATGCTCCGGGAACATTGCGCAAACTTTCCAGCCGGGGTGTTCGAATACGGATAATCACCAACCGCTTGTTCCTTAAATATTCCCACAAGACCAGCATTACCCAAACGGTGGACTGGCTTGACAACTACGACATACCTTATTGGGACATCTGCTTTATGAATGACAAAGTGGCGGTGGGCGCTCACGTATACATAGACGATGCTCCCAAAAACATTACACAACTGAGGGAACAGGGCAACAGAACTATCGTGTTTTCCAACTCCACCAATCAGGGTATTCCCGGCCCACGGGCTGATTCCTGGATTGAAGCGGAAAAGATCATTCTGGAGGCGATGGAAGAATGGCGTACCGGTACTACCAATTTGTTTGACACGTGAATATGTGGAAGAAACTGCGAAAGTTCCGCCTGTCCGATGCGGAAGCATTTTTACGGGAACATGAAAGCAGTTGCGTAAGCGCTATTTCCCGGCTTTGTGCCGGAATAATAGACGATGTATGGGCGGCGATTTTTCCGTCGGATTCGCTTTCTGCCCTGCTCCTCTACGGTAAACGGCTCCTTTTTCCGGTATTCCGTTTTTCAGCGGCAAAGAGGGCGAATTTTTTGGCAGGCGGCATACCTTTACCCTTTTTTTTCCATCAAGTTTTAAAAAATGATCCCCTCCATGCCGCCCAGGGGCTTGTGGGCGATATGGACATTCTTGAAGCCGCCTTGAGGAAGAAGGGGTTGTTTCCCGCTTCAAGCTATGATTATGAACTACGCGGGCTGACACACTTGGCACCGGAAAGCGGCGCAGTTTCTCTGTCGGGCCTCTTAATCCGTAAGCCGGAAATAGCCGATGCAAGCGCTCTCTTTCCCCTGCAAGCCGGCTATGAAAAGGAAGAAGTGCTGCCCTGCGGGGCGCAATTTGACCCCACAGCGTGCAGGAAAGGGGTAGAGTACCTTATTGCAGGTGGCATGGTTCTGACAGCGGAACTGAAGGGACGACTGGTAGGGAAGGTCAATATCAATGCGCAATCGTATTCCTGCCTTCAGATAGGGGGTGTCTATGTACTCCCCGAATACAGATCGCTCGGCATTGCTCAAGCCATGACCGCCGCTTTGATTCGGGAACTCGCCCCCCTGGGAAAGCGCTTTACCCTGTTTGTAAAAAAGGCAAATGCCCCCGCCCGCCGGCTGTACGACAAACTAGGCTTTGTAAAAACCGGCGATTACCGTATCAGTTACTATGGCTAAGGGATTATTGCCAGGTTAACCGGCGGCTCCCCAAGTGACGTATTGCCTCGAAAGAAAATCTAGCCGAAAAAAGTGTGCCCCTGCCTGTAGCAGGCAGGTCAAAAGTCGAAATTCTAGCCGAAGGTTTCTCAAGAAACCTTGTCAGAAGGAATACTCCACTCTATCACGGAAAGTTTCACGGGATGCCTTGGTTGTAAGGGGCCTTGTCTTATTACTGGAGCTTGGTTATAGTTAAAGCAATGAACAAAGGTCTGTTTTTGTCAATATTATGCCTCGTTTCCGGCCTGCTCTACGCCGACATTTTTACCTTTAAGGCAGACAAAATGAACGACAGCCGCGCGTCCGGCAAAGAAACGCTGGTTCTTACCGGAAACGCCGAGGTTCGTTCCAATACCATTCTGCTCCGGGCCGACCGTATAGAGATTCAGGGGAAAGACAATGAATTTATCGACTGTTCCGGAAATGTGTGGGGGTTTGAAGAAGAAAAAAACATCATTTTTCAAAGTGACAGACTGCGTTACGACCGCCAGCTTAAAATAGCCAGACTGGAAGGAAACGCCACCCTGGAAGACTGGCAAAACGAAGTTGTAGCCAAAGGCCGTTTTATTGAATATAACGATAAAACCGAAATAGCCATTTTCCAGGTAGCAGTCCGTCTTTTTAAGGAAAACATTGTATGCCGTTCCGAATACGCGGTATACCTGCGCACGGAAAAACTGCTGTATCTTTCGGGCTTTCCGGTAGTATTTATAAAGAAAGATGAATTCAGGGCAGAAAGGATGCTGGTGTATTTGGATACGGAAAAGGTGGTCTTCTCATGGATAGTTTTAATATGAGCTAATGCGTGCTCTTTTCCTTATTACTGGAGCTCGGTTATACTTAAAGCAATGAACAAAGTCCTGTTTTTATCTGTTTTATGCATCGTTTCCGGCCTTCTCTATGCCGATATTTTTACCTTTAAGACGGAGCACATGAGCGGCAGCGGCTGACACTGTCCGTCTCGAAGAATCCCGGCCTCTTCTCATCCCGGTCAAAACAGACTCGTATCGGAATCTGGCTTTTCAGGAGCGTCCCCGGCTTGGTGGTATGTATGCCTTTCAGGCGGTACTTCTTTTTCTGCTTCCTGAGTTTCCGGTCAATAGAGTTGTTCAGAAACTTCAGCTTCTGAACAACTTCCTATAAAAAACTGCAAAATACGCAGTATTTTGCTTAACTTGTTCAAGAACCAACCATGTTCTTGAACAAGTCTAATGGTTGCCGGACTGACGGACAATAGCAAGGAGCGTATGTCTTCGCCCAGGTTAAACTTTTGAACCAAGAAACCGATCATCCCCTTTATAAGAGGGGCCAACAGCTTGCCGCACTGAAAGTCAAAAAACTCCCAGAGGCTTAAGAGAACTGCTACGAAGGCTTTATGATACTTTTCCGGCCTGCCTGTTTTTTTGCTTCCCGGAGCCTTCAGGCGGCCTTGTACAGGTAATTTTGCGAATTTTCCCGCTACAGAAGAGAGAGAGGGCGTAGCGTGTTTTCCCCCAATTTGCCAACAGGTGGGCCAAGTAATCTGCCCAAGCATATGAGCATACTCGTCAAGGATTTTAGCCTTGTCATTCTTGCTCGCTTTTTGGTAACGCTTATAAAGCCTACCACAAATTTTTTTCTGGTATTCATGTCTACCCCCCTCCGCAGGGCAACAGCACTTACTCTCCGAAGAGGACTTTGTGTAAAAAATCAAGGTTAAGACCGGCTCTAAACATTTTCCGTTTAATGCTTACCCGTTTGCCTGCGTCAATGGCTCGCAAC
>JAITCP010000178.1 GCA_031283025.1 Spirochaetaceae bacterium
AAAGCGGGGCCATTGACACATGGCTCTATCAATATGAAAAATTGTAGTATAATAAATTGAGCCTTTTCCAAAACTCGGTTAGTTTTGGAAAATCCTCAATTATCTAATTTAAGAAAGTAACAGGTATAATATGGCGATAGTAGTTGAACATGAAAAGCGGCGCAAACAGATACTCAAAAAAGCGCTGGATGTTTTTATGGATGAAGGTTTTGAAAACACCACCTGCCAGAAAATCGCCGACCGCTGTAAAATTACCAGAACCACTCTGTATATGTACTTCCGCAACAAACGGGAAATTTTTAATTACAGCATCAAGCAGTTTTTAGCGGATGCGGAACGGGATATACTCCGTATAAAGGAGGATACATCCCTTCCTTATCCCGACAAAATCAAAAAAACTCTTTCTTTGATCATTGCCCGGCTGGAAGATAACCGCCGCCTCCTTTCACTCATACTGGATTATCTTTTGCCTGTTTCCGCGCCGGAAAAAAAAGTACGCCGCAGGACTATAAGGCTTAGGCGTATTCTGGCCGCCATGCTTATTGACGGCATTAAAGCGGGGCAGCTAAAAAAGATTCAGGTAGAGGCCGCAGACAATCTTTTTTATGGGCTTATAGAATCCGCACTCTTCCGGTTGGCAGTACTCAAAAGGGATTCCGTGGCGGAACTGAGGAAAGCGGTTGATCTGGCGGTAAACGGATTGAGCCTTGATCCCTCTCCCGAACCGTGTTATTCTAATAAAAGGAATTAACAATGAAAGAGCCCACCCAGCGGCAAAAGGATGTACTTGACTTCATTACAGAATTTATTCGCGCCCATTCATATCCTCCTACTATACGGGAAGTAGCGGACCATTTTTCCGTCTCTGTCCGGGCCGCCTATGATCATGTAACGGCTCTTAAGCGGAAGGGCATGATTAAGTTCGAGGACAAGCGATCCAGAACGATGGAGTTGACTCATGCCGGATGGGAACAGGAGCACAGCGACATTGTGAATGTCCCCATCTTGGGAGTAGTAGCCGCAGGCCGTCCCATACTGGCGGAGGAAAACTGGGATGGTTTTATACCAATCCATAAATCACTCCTTAATAAAAACCGCCAGTACTTTGCCCTTAAAGTCAAAGGCGATTCCATGAAAGATGCGGGAATCCTGGACAAGGACACAGCGTTGCTTCAAAAACAAAGAACCGCCAAGAACGGTGATATTGTAGTGGCGGTGGTAGACGATGAAGCAGTAACCCTTAAACGTTTTTTTCTGGAAAAAAATGCAGTCCGCTTACAGCCGGAAAATGCCGCCTTTAAACCCATTCGCAGCCGCAATGTGCGGGTGTTGGGCAAACTTTCTTATGTGATCCGCAGTTGTTAGCATGAAAGACCCCGCAGGAAACAGCTTCCTTTTTTTAGGGCCGGAACTAGGCGAAAAGCTTGATGCCCTGAACGAGCTCCGTTCCGCCCTCCCCGCGGGAACGGAAGAAACAAGTTTTTATGCAGGGGAAACGCCGCTTCAGGAAATTGTTTCTATACTGCGGAACGGCAGTCTTTTTTCTGAAAGGCGGCTCTTCCTTATTAAAAACGCCGATCTTGTCAAAAAGAAAGACGAAGCGGAGCTTCTTGCATCTTCCGTTAAAAACCTTGATTCGGGCGCTGTTCTGGTTCTTGTATCTGATGAAACCCGCCTGGACAAACGTATAGAAGATGTTGTCCCAAAAGAAAACAAGCGCATTTTCTGGGAGCTTTTTGAAAACAAAAAGAGCGAGTGGGTGGCGAATTTTTTCCGCCGTTCGCTCTGCCGCATTGACGAAGGGGGGATTAGGGCGATTCTGGAAATGATAGAGAACAACACCGATGCCCTTGGCAGGGAATGTTCACGCTTGATCCTCTTTTTGGGAAAGGACAAAACAATTACCGCAGAAGATGTGGAACATTGCCTTGCCCACACCAGAGAAGAATCGGCTTTTACCCTTTTTGCCGCCATTGCGCGGGGGAATTTTTTGTTAAGCCTGGAAATTTTCCGTTCGCTTGCCGCATCCAAACAAAGCGCCCCGGCCATTACCGCAGTCCTTGCCTGGTGTTTTCGCAAGCTGCGGGATTACCATGCTCTGGGCGGAAACACAAGCGATTTTGAATTAAAGAAAATCGGCATTACCACATCCAGGGCGCGTTCCGATTATGCCGAGGCTTCAAAACGCTGGCCCCGCGGAGCGGACAGCGCCCTGGCCCTCATCGGCGAATACGAATACCTCCTCCGCTCCTCCGGCACCGCATGGGAGGAGATTCTCATGGATAAGTTGATTTTCCGGCTCTGCTTGCCGTCATAGCGGCGTTATACGCCGGGCAAAAGTGGTATCAGACGCATGGCCTCCGTTAAAATGTAGGGAACCTCTAAAAACCGGTTGTTTTTAGAGGTTCCTTTGCAGTTTTTCGCCCTTTGGGCTGCGAAACGTGCGTTTTTCAGCGGTAAATCTCTAAAAACCGAAGTTTTTAGAGATTCCATGTATATGTAAAAGCGGCGGCAATACGATAGAACTCCAGATGTAAGGGACTGGAATTGTCGATTGTCCGGTTTCGGTAATACAAGTCCTGCCAGTTTGATTCCTGATAATTTTTTCGTGTCCTGCATTGAGCGATCAAGGTAAGGTTAATCTGTTTGGTGATCACAAAATTAAAAACACCGGAAAAAGTCCAGCGTATTTTATCATCTCCCCATTTATCGCGGTTCGGCGTATCGTACAAATACAAATCCATCTCCGTTAAAAACGCAACCATGTTAAGAAAAATGGGCATTTGATACCCGGCGAGGAAATTGCCGTAATAGTTAAAACCATTACAGTTTTCGCCGTCATCGTTTTCAAAATACCAGGATTCACCTGCCGCAGCACGGGTGTAGCCTTTGTAATTGATTTCGTGGTAGCTTCGGGCAACTACATGATTCCATTCTCCGGGATACAGAGCGGCCAAATCAAACTGGAGCGCTCCCCCCGTCTGCACTTTCCAGAGCAATCCGTCAAGGGCTTGACCGTTATTTTCAGCCTTGCCCTCGGCATTCGGGCGGTTAAGCCCAATGCCATAAATTTCACTGCCAAAGAGTTCAAGATTCCAGCCCGATCCGATTCTGCCGCCTGCCGCCAACTGGAAGAACGCTATCGGCGTCCAGACTGCTTCGGCAATTCCATTAAAGGAAATAGGCGATATTTCCGCAGTCAGGGCAAGGCCGATGTTGTTGTCTTTGGTCAGGGGACCTTCTCCCTGCAAAAAGGGAAAGCTGAAACGTCCCGTGTATCCCAGTTTCACCTCCGGCAGGGATGAAAGCTGCAAAAGCAGCTCACCGGAAGATGTAACGCCGTTGCTAAGCTCCATCTGTTCTTCCGCAATGAGCGCCTGTGTAAATAATGACAGCAGCATTAACAATGCAATGTTTTTCATATAATACACCACCGGTCGCCGGTTTTGGAAAAACGGCAGAAGGGCATTGCAAGGATACGGCCGTCATCGGCGGCAAGGGTGATTTTGCCTGCCGCGGCGTTAATTTCGTGTACCCGCCAGTTTGTTCCTTCGTAGTTAATCCTAAAGCCCTCCTGGGGGGCAAGCCTGCGCTGTTCATTGTAGAAAACGTGTTCATAGGCCAGACAGCACAGAAGCCTGCCGCAGGGGCCGGAGATCTTCATGGAGTTAAGGGAAAGGTTTTGGTCTTTGGCCATCTTTATGGAAACCGGTTTTAGTTTGTCGGAAACAGTATTGCAGCAGTAACCCCTGCCGCAGACTCCCATACCTCCCACCACACGGGATTCATCCCGAACGCCTATTTGCCGCAATTCTATTCTGGCCTTAAATATGGAAACAAGGTCTTTTACCAAATCCCTAAAGTCTACGCGGTTTTCTGCGGTAAAGAAAAAAAGTATCTTTGGTTCTTCCAAAAGGTAATGAGAGGAAACAAGCTTCATATCCAGATCGTGAATTTCTATTTTTTCTTTACAAATACGAAAGGCTTCCGCTTCATCTTTTTGGTTACGTTGTACCCTGGCAAGGTCTTCCGGGGAGGCAGGGCGTTCGATAAGGGTTATCTCTGCGGAACGGCAGTGGGCAGACCCGATGATCTGGGCCAAATCCCTGCCGTACCTGGTTGGTACAACTACTTTGTCTCCGGTTTTCAACATTTCTCCCCGGTATGTGGCAAGGAAGGTTTCATTGGAATATGAAAGTCTAAGCCTGTATATGGGAGCGCCCGGTTCCAGATGGGCGCCAAAAGTCTCTATAATACTCTCTACTTTAAGCGTTTCTTCAGGTTTATCTTCCAGAGAAGCAATATCTTCTTCGTCTAACCCTTCATAACGATCAGCCATGCCTGCCTCCATTCACTGAACCAAATCTACCAGGAGCCCCTTAATTTCATCCAGCTTTTCCAGAATCTCAAGCTGGTTTAATTGGCCCCGCAGTATGGCGGAAGCCATTCCTTCCAGTTTGGAATCAATTACCCGCACCAGGGTAAATTTTTTCCGTTTTAGGACGGCGGTTCCGCTTGTCTGTTCTTCCGTATCATAACCGTTTTCTACCACATAGTGAACAAAATTCCGCACCGCCTCCCTGTAGGCTTTAATCTCAGGCGAGAAGGGCCGCCTGGAAAGGGCGTCCCCTGCGCTGTGTACATCGTCCAACAGTTCATGCAGGGAATCTTCTGAAAGAGGGAGTTCCTTGATATTTCCCGGAGCGGCTTTATTATGAGCGGCTTTTTCAAAGAACAGGGCAAAGCCCTTTTTAGATGAGGTTTTTCCGCTTTTTCCCCCTGCCGCCCTGCGGGCTTCCGCCGCGGCGTTCTCATAGGCGCCGGGATTAAAAAGTGGAGCGGAGCCGTCCGGAAAGGCAATGTTAGCCATGCTGATTAAGGTTCGATCCCGAAGCCAAGGCCCGCTTGTCCCGGTATTCCGATCTAGCCCGCTCCCAGCTTTCTTCCGATTGGCATACCCGCACTTTGCCGTGGATAAGACAGCCTTCATGCGCTTCAATACGCCGGGTGATAATGTCGCCGATAATCAATGCGGAAGAAAGTACGGTGAGCCGTTCACTTGCCAGAATATTGCCGTCTATCACACCCCCTATGGTAATGCTGGTCCCGGTAATGCTGCTCCGCATCCGGGCATTTGCGCCTACCACAACTCTGCCGTTAGCGTGAAGGTTTCCTTTTACTTCGCCGTCTACACGGGTAAACCCCCCGCCGGTAATATCGCCCTGGACAAAACTCCCCGGCCCTATGATTGTATTGATTGCGAATGTTTTTCCTTTTTTTACAGAATTTACATAATCCATACTATTTTTTACCGTACCGGCTTGGGGCGAATATTCAAATACTTGTAGGGATCCACCACGTCCGAGCCGATGTGGACCTCGTAATGCAGATGAGGGCCGGTAGAACGGCCCGTGCTCCCAATATAGCCAATAGTTTCCCCCTGGCTGACCTGTTGGCCCGTCTCCACCCGGAATGAAAGCAGGTGGGCATAACGGGTATAAAAACCGTGCTGATGCCGGATTATGATATAATTCCCAAAACCGCTGGGCTCATACCCTATATAGGCAACCTGGCCGTCTGCGGTGGCTACAATCGGGTCCCCCGAGCGGTAGGTAGAAATGTCAATCCCCGTGTGCATATGTGAAGCGCCGGTAAAGGGATCGGGGTTTATGCCGAAAAAGGTGGTAAAATGGCCTATGCCCCCCCGAATGGGCCAGATGCTGGGAATCCCTGAAAGGATGGCGCTTTGAGAGTCCAAAACGGTTCCAATTTCCTTAATAGGGTCAACTACAGAAGAAAGGTACGCGGACAACTGCCGGATATTGTCTACTTCCTTAAGAATATCATCGCTCCCCTGCATATCAAAGAAGGAAGGCCTGTCCCATGCGGCTGCGCCCAGACCCGTCGTCTGAGGGTCCCTCCCCATGGTAAGGAGGGTTCCGGAAAGCACTGCCTCAAAGCTTCTGGCTGCCCTGGAAAGCTGGGTAACCTCAACCTTTAATTGCTCCAGGCCGGGCTGGGCATCTCCAAACCCGGATTCAGTTATGCTGCCCGCGCCCTTTTTGGCGCCGGAAAGGGCGCTGTACCAGAAAAAGCCCCCCGCTGTTACTATAATAACCAGAACAGAAATGGCCATGGCTATTACCGTAATATGGAAATTGTGAACACGGTTTTCTGAATGGGGAACCAGGACAATAGTGTAGCGGCGGGATAAAAATCTGAATATGGCTTTGAAAAAACCCGCTGTTTTTGACGCAACCCAGGCAACGCCGTTTTTGGTTTTTTGAACCAGCATATTCTCAAAACGTTTATAATAATGGATTTGAGCCATAGTCGTCCCTGAATGTTAGCGTACCGGAAAAGAACCGGTTTGTCCAGCGCTAACCATGGAAATGAAGCATCTAAATACTGGACAAGACGCAAGAGGGGGTGTATCATTAAAAACAAGAGGAGAATTGCCATGAAAAAATTTATTCCAGTGATGGTGCTGATCTGTTTATTGATCGGCTGCGGCAGCAAGCCCAAAGTTGTCGATACGCCGCCGATTGTCGATACGCCGGCGCCGGTTGTACAGGAGGATACCGGGCCCAAAACGGCGGAAGACTTTTTTGAACGGGGCTATGTGAATGTAGAGAACGGTAATTTTGACGAGGGTATTTCGGACTATTCCGAAGCGATTAACCTTAAACCGGATTATGCCGCGGCGTACAACAACCGGGGGGTGGCCTATGCCGGCAAGGAAGATTACGACAGCGCGATTGCCGATTATAACCGTGCAATAGAGAATTATGCCAATGATTCGTATGCGTACAACAACCGCGGGCTTGCGTATTTCAGCAAGGGTGATCTTGACAAAGCCATTGCGGACTATACCGAGGCTATTCGAATAAAACCGGATTATGCCGCGGCGTATAACAATCGCGGCTTGGCATATACCGAGAAGGGGGACTATGACAAGGCCATTACGGACTATACGGCGGCAATCCGGTTAACCCCTGATTATGTAAAAGCGTTTAACAACCGGGGCCTGGCATACAGATATAAGGGGGACTATGACAGGGCTATTGCGGATTATACTGAAGCGATTCGGCTGGAACCCAATAATTCAGAAACGTACACCAACCGCGGCGCCGCTTATAGGAACAAAGGTGATCCTGACAAGGCCATTGCGGATCATACTGAAGCGATTCGGCTGGACCCCAATAATGTAAAAGCGTACAATAACCGCGGAGTCGCGTACACCGGAAAGAAAGACTATAAAAATGCCATTTCAGATTATGAAACCGTATTGGAGCTTGATTCGGAAAATGCCATTGCCAGGGAAAATCTTGATATAGCCCGGCGGCTGCAGCAGGGTCTTTAGTAAAGAACTGCCTTGAAAAAACTGCCTGGCTATGAAAAGAGGACAGGTAGAGTAATTGTATGATTACCGTTAATGACGGTGTTTTCCGCCTTGCCAGCGCGAATACCGAGTATATCTTCCGGCTGACAAAGTTCGGTCAGCCGGAGCATATCTATTACGGGGCGCTCCTTGCCCCGCCTGATTCCGTTCCCGACATTGAGGCCATTGCCCCCAAATGTACGGCACAGCAGGGCGGATCAATCGTAGCATACAACAGAGACGATCCTCTGTACTGCCTTGACACAATGTGCCTTGAGTGGTCCGGTATCGGCAAAGGGGATTACCGTTATTCTCCGTCAGAAATCAAAATGCCGGATGGAGGCTTTGTTACCGATTTTGTTTATGAAAGCCACAGCATAACGCGGGGGCCCGTTCCCCTGAAGGAACTGCCCGCCGCCCGCGGTACGGAAAGCGAGTGTATGTCTTTGGAACTGCGGCTGCGGGACAAGGTGTGCGATGCTGCGTTGATCCTTATCTATACGGTGTTTGAAACAACAGACGTCATAACCAGAAGGGTTGTGCTTAAGAATTCGGGTTCCCGCCCTTTGGTGATACGCCGCCTTTTAAGCATGTCTTTGGATATGGTCAACAGGGGCTGTACCCTGATCACTTTTGACGGAGACTGGGCAAAAGAAGCGCATCGGCACGAAAGGCCGCTCCAATACGGTATCTTTGTCAATGAAAGCCGTACCGGAGCCAGCGGAAACAAACACAACCCCGGTTTTCTGCTCTGCGAGGACGGCGCAAATGAAAACAGCGGCAGGGTGTACGGCTTTAATTTGATCTACAGCGGCAATCACCTGGGCTTTGTGGAATTATCCAGCCGTGATTTGGTTCGTGTGGGCATTGGCATAAGCCCGCATTGTTTTGAATGGACACTTAACGCGGGGGAATGTTTTGAAACCCCGGAAGCTGCTATGACTTTTAGTGAAACAGGCCTTAACGGACTTAGCCGGAACTTTCACGGATTTGTAAACAGCCATATCATTCCGGAAACGTGGCAGGGCAAGGAGCGTCCGGTTCTCTACAATTCCTGGGAGCCCTGCTTCTTTAAATTCAACCAGAGGAAGCTCCTCCGGCTGGCCCGCCGGGCAAAAAACCTAGGGCTGGAACTTTTTGTCCTTGATGACGGCTGGTTTGAAGGGCGGGACAACGACAAGGCGGGCCTGGGCGATTACGAGCCTAGCCGCCGCAAATTTCCCCGCGGGCTTAAGCCCTTTGCCCGTAAAGTACGGAAGCTGGGGCTGGATTTTGGAATTTGGGTTGAGCCGGAAATGGTGAATGAAGACTCAAATCTGTACCGCTCTCATCCCGAATACGCCGTGCGCCAGGACGGACGGGAACCCAGCATGGGCCGGAACCAACTGGTACTGGACCTTTGCAATCCCGCCGTAAGGGATTACATTGTTACGTCGGTAGGAACAATACTTGATGAAACAGGCGCCGCTTATGTCAAATGGGACATGAACCGCCATATCAGCGAATTCCAATCAGGACATATCGCAGCGCAGGGGGAATTTTTTCATCGTTACATACTTGGATTGTATGACATACTCAGGCGGATTTTTGCGCCGCGTCCGCGCATCCTGCTAGAGAGCTGTTCTTCCGGCGGCAACCGTTTTGACCTGGGTATGTTGTGCTTTTCCCCGCAAATCTGGGTATCGGACAACACCGATCCCGCCGTGCGGCTGAATATTCAGGGCGGCCTTTCCTGCCTGTACCCGCAGTCAACCATGGGCGCTCATGTATCCGACGCGCCGCATCAGCAAACCCTGCGGGACACACCGCTTAGCACGCGTTACAATGTTGCGTGTTTTGGCTGTCTGGGTTATGAGATGGATTTACGTTACCTTACTCCGGTAGAAAAGCGCGAGGTAAAAGATCAGATCGCTTTTTATAAGGCTCATAGAAAAACACTGCAATACGGAATTTTCCAGCGGCTGGCCGCACCCAAGACCAATAAGACCATCTGGCTGTGCCGTGGTACGGAAAACGCCGTGGCCGGATTTTTCCAGAGTACGGCGGGTGTTTGTGAAGGGCCGGATGTGCTGTGTATCCCCGGCATGGATCCCGGCACGCATTACCGTGTGTCCACCCGCCCCCAGAAATTGTACATCAAGCGCTTTGGCGGATTGGTCAAACATATCCTGCCCGTATCGCTTGATCCCGGCGGACTCATCCTGCAGACAGCAAACCGCCACTACGCCCTGACCGGCTGCGTGGAAACCTACGATTGCCGGGGCAGCGCCCTCCAGGCAGGGATCATGCTGAACAATCAATTCATGGGCAGTTATTACAATGATAAAACCCGCCTCTTGGGGGATTATGGATCGAATCTGTATACTGTAACCCCGCTGCCTGCAATACAGACTGCGCAATAACGGAATATTTAATGACTTGACAATCCACGGTTTCTTTTGATAAAATTAAAGTGTTATCCGGCAATTCTATAACATGAAAAATGTGTCAGGAATGAGGTAATTGTCATTCCCCGGTTGTGTAATGGTAGCACGGCAGACTCTGGATCTGCTTGTGGGGGTTCAAATCCTCCCTGGGGAAATTAAGCTAATTCGTTATGTAGTAATGAGTTAGCCTATGGACTACCCTAAAAAAGGGCGTTCAAAAGTAATATCTTAATATGACTGGCACATAAACTGGCATATAGCCTGTTTCAATGCCGGTTTTTTGAGGTGTGCTATGAGCGCCTATCCATTCTCTATTTTCAAAAGGGCTGACAGGACTTGTTATTGCGTGTCTTTCAAAGATGTAAACGGCAAGTATCTGCGTCCAATCTCAACCGGGAAGAAAACCGAAACGGAAGCATTGGAAATTGCTTTTACGTGGCTGCGAGACGGAATACCACAAGACAAGACGGAATTGAGGGTTCATCATCTGTCTTTGAAAGATGTGGCAAGAAAAATTAAAACCGATAATGAAGCGGATATTATGTTGTCCGAATTAAGGCGGTTGGGTTGGGTAAAAAGTTATGTGCTGAATGAAACGCCTGGGTCTACGGATTTTATTTCTTTCTTGAAAACTTTTTGGGATTGGGACGCTTCGCCTTATATCAAAGAAAAACTGCGTAAATGTCATGGGATACACAAACGGCATTGTAAATTACAAAAACAGGCTATTTCGCTGTATTGGGAGAAATTTTTTATAGGGCGGTCTTTGGGTGATATTAAGGCGGAGGACATTGACGCTTTTATAAATTTCATGGCCGATAAAGAAATTTCTGCGTCTCGTAAAAATGGGGTGATAAAGGCCGGAACAAAAGCTCTCCGGTGGGCGTTTTCCAAAGGCAAGATAGAACAAGACCCTACTAGTAGTATGTAAAAACTAAAACTTTACAAAGGGATCGAAATGTAGTATCATAATAATGGGAGGAGATACTACATGAGAAAAAAACCTATAAAACTAACGGTAAAGGAACGTGACA
>JAITCP010000009.1 GCA_031283025.1 Spirochaetaceae bacterium
GGGGTGTTCTTCCCGCCGCCCATATGCAGCAAAACACATAAAGCGTCCGTTTTTTCAGTGATATTTGCCGCAGGTGCGCTTCCCCCAATAATCAGAAACACCCGGCTGTTGTTTCGGCAGGGTAAAAGGCCGGAGCGTTTGTTCGATGGCGGGTATATTTGCGGTATTACCACAGTAACAGTTTCTCCCGGTCTGCGATAAAGCCCATTTCCGCCAGAAGCGGAGTGTGGGGGCTTTCTGCGGCAGGGTTGCCGTTGATCATTTCCAAAGTAATTTTTTTTACCGGATGGCAGGCCCTGGTACGGGGCAGGGATAGAAAGGCCAAAATCCGCCCGATGTCCGGATCGTCCTCCCCCACAAATAATTCCAGTTCCTTGCCGCTTTTACTTGAAACCGCCGCCAGGTCCTTTCCCCGGAAACAAAGCCGGGAAGTAATATTTCTTGCGGGAAGGCGGGGATCAAGTCCGGCGATATTCCAGCCTGCGGGACTGGCGGGATCGGCGGCATTGAACCAGTATACCGGGGCGGTAGTTCCGGCGGCGGCGCTTCCTGCAATAGTAACGTTTCCGGCGTTACTGGTCATACCGGCTGCCGCTTCCACCGCCTCCAGTTCTTCCGCTATTGAAGGGGAAGCAAACTGGAGGGAGTCGATCCCTTCAAAGAAGCGGCCTGTTACCAGTTCCCCCGCCAGTTCCATGCGCCGCATGGCGGGGAGCAGTTCTGTCCAGGAAAAGAGGCTTTCCGTTTCCAGCAGAGGCCGGCAGAGTATGCCCCAGCGGCGGAGGAGAAGCCGGACCCGCTCGCAGTTCAATTCCTCCCTTTCCAGTGCGGAAAATTCATAAACGCCGGAACTGTCCGTGTCCAGCGAAAACATACGGCCCGGAACCGGCGCCCCTTCCCGCCAGCGTTCGCGGAGCGCTCGTGGAATGTGCGCCTGTCCCTGCCGGAGACTGCGGCCTGTTCCACGGTATGCGGGAAGTACCCCCGGCAATTTTGCCACCGTTACATTTACCGGCGGCATTTTTTTGGGAAGCGAGGACGGCGTGTCCTTCTCCGGGCAAAAACCCCTTTCTATGCCGCGGCGTATGCCTTCCCAGGTGTCGGAGGAAAGCCTGCCCTGCCAGGCCGCTTCCCAGATCGCTGTGGCTGTATTGGCAGCGTCATTGCCTGGCAGAGCGTTATTATTTAACGGGGCGTTTTCCGCCAGGCTTTCAAGAGCGTCTTTTATTTCCCAGAAATTCCGGTAACCGGCGCAAATTTCAGCAAGCAGGGGAACAAGCGCGGATGTTGTTTCATGTTCTTTGCGGAAGGCGCTCAAATCCGCCAGTTCCAGTTCTTCCGGGGCGGCGAAGGCGGAACGTTCCCTGCCCGCCCCAAACCAGACAAGCCGGCTGTCTTTCAAAAGGGAGTCGAGTTTCTCCGGCCTGTACTGTTTAATACGGGCGGGGAAAATCTCCGTTTCCCAAAGCCGCACCGGAGCGGGATAACAGGACAAACAGTACTCTTCGCCGCCGCTTAAAATGGCGGCGTTTGCCGCACTTGTAATCGCAGGGTTTTCGATTAAGCCCTGACGGAGGGCGACGAAGGGAACAAGAAGCGACGCGGGCCGTTCTTTTATCTGAGGACGGGCTTTTTTGCGGGCAAGCCGGAGGAGGAGTTCATAATTTTCCGCATCGCAGTAATGGTGTTCTCCGCTTCCTTCAACATTGACATCCCTAACGGCATCCTCCGTATCAACAAGCGCGTCCAGGGCATCTTCCGCCTCCGCCCGAGTGCAGCCAAAAACCGCCGCGACCCGTTCCGGTACAAGCGGCCCCTGAAATCTGATCCATTCACCCAGATTGCAGAGAAGTCCGGCTTCTTCCGATACAGCGGCAGTTTTGCCGGGTATGGCGGTTTTGGCGGCAGTGTTTGTTCCGGCGGAAGTTTTTCCGGGCATGACAGTTTCGTCGGCAGTGGCGGTTCCGGCGGCAATGGCGGTTCCGGCGTGAATCACTACGGGAAGTGCTGCTCCGGAAAGTGTAAGGGTACGGAGCCGCCCGCCCAGAGAAGCATCGGCGGCAAGCTGTTCCTGCAAAGGGGAAGGCAGCGCCGTTATGAGTGTTCCCCATTCATCAAGGGGGATGGCGATGCGATCCTTAACCCACTGGGAGAGGCTGAGTGCGTCTTCCGGGGCATAGCCGGGAATCTCCCTACGCTGCCGGGCGGCAAAGGAACTTGCCGCGGCTGCTTTGATCGCCGGACGCAGTGAAGGATCGCTTAATGCGTCGGCAATGGCTTTATCGGAAAGACTGCCGCCGCCAATACCGCTTTTACGTTCCGCTTTCACGGATGTACTGCCCGGCAAATCTTTCCGCTCATCGTACTCGTACATGAAACTGTTGGTTTCCATCCATGAAAGATTCCGGGCAAAGGGAGACGGCCAAACGCTTCTGAAAAAGCGCAAGTTTACCGTGCCGGAACCAATGTCTTCCAGCAAAGAGCGGAAGCCTTCCATGTCGAAACTGTCCGCCAAACAGCTCCGCCATGCTTCAGTGATCACCGGAAAATCGCCGTAAGCGGCAACCCGGTCATAGAGGCGCTTTGCCCGCTGACGCATCACCCACAGGGGAATGCGCCTTCCGTACATTCCGCGGGGAAGGATCATCGATCGCTCCGCCGCTTCCCTGAATGCCGCTCCAAAAATTCCTGACGCTTCAAGGCGTTTTTTGAAATAATTTTCCCCGCCGGAAGCCAGCGCTGTAACGCAATCTTTGATCAAAGGCAGGAGATCCGGTTTTCCTGAATATGCTTCCGCCGCAATCCGGGGAAGTTGGAGCAGTACGGCATTGTCATCGGGAACCGCTTCACAGCGTATTAGTGTTTTTTCTTCCACCACGGAAGAAAGAGCCATGGCAAGGGGGTAATTAACCGCCCCGCCGCGAAAAGTGTGGAACAGTATCTGACACGCATCGGGACGCTGCGCCGGTTTGTCAATAATTTCTACCGGAATGTTTTTGTGATCCGGCAAGGGAATGTTCCCCTGAGCTTTCCGCTGATGAGCAAGAAAATCTCCCAGAGAATCGGCGGCTTCCGTGCCAAGCATTGCCGAATTTGGCACAAGGGCGCTTTTATTGTAAGCGTCAAAAAAATCCAAAGTACGGCGGCACAGTTCCGCGCTGCGAAAAACAGTGTCCGCTTTCCAGAAAGGCTGGTAATCCGCCGCTTCCCTTCGGGGAGTAACGATCACCGCTTCGCTGCCGATCTCCGTGATGCTCCATGATCGGGCGCCAAAATCAAAACTGTCCCCGGTTCTCCGTTCCCAGACAAACTCCTCGTCAAGCTCGCCAATCTTTGTTCCATCCTGCAGCCGCAGGGAATAAAGCCCGCGGCTGGGGATCACTCCCCCCGATGTGTAGAGCAGCGCCAGAGTTCCTTCCGCCGGGTAGAGTTTTCCGGCAGAATTGCCGCCGGAAGATTCCGTTGTGTCATGGTAGAGGCGCGGCTTTAGTTCCCGCAGGCGGAGGCCGTTTTCCTCCTGCGCCGGAAAATATTTTCCGGTAAGCATGGCGATCACCTGGTCAAATGAAGATCGGGCCAAGCCGGAAAAAACGGAAAAACCCCGGATTATGTTGTACAGTTCCTCCGGAGCGCGGGGCTGTTCGGCGCAAAGGGCTAACGCTGTTTGTGCAAGTATGTCCAGCGGATTTTTGACAGGCCTAATCGCTTCTATTTCCCTGTCCGCCACCGCTCCCGCCATCACCGCTCCCATAAGGAGATCCATTCCGTGGAAAGGGATAAGGAAGCCTCTGCTTTCCTCACCCACGCCGTGTCCGGATCGCCCTATGCGTTGGAGGGCGCGGGCGCAGGAAGAAGGAGTGCCGGCGAGGAGCACCTCGTCCACATCCCCTATGTCCAGCCCCAGTTCCAGAGAAGACGTTGCCACTACGCAGGGTACAGCGCCCTGCACAAGGCTTTGTTCCACATCGCGGCGGAGTTCTTTGGAAAGCGAACCGTGGTGGCACAGGGCCAGCCGTTCGCCCGCCGTGGCGTTTACTACAAAGGCGATTCGTTCCGCCCTGCGTCGTGAATCGGTAAACACAAGTAGCGTGCCTTTCCGATCCGTCCGGTTCAACACGCTAATCCTTTCCAGAATATGGGCTGCAAGAACCGCATAGCGCGGGCCGTAATGGCCTGCCGCCGTGCTTATATGCGGAATGTTTTCCGCTTCCAGCGGAAACTCCACAGTAAAGCGGATTTTTTTTTCCGCCGGAGGGGCGACGATGACAAGTGGGCGTTTTGTATATGCGCCGTTTTTGCCCGGAACGAGGCCTCCGGCAAATTCCGCCGCCAGTTCCAGCGGATTCACCGTGGCGGACAAAGCGACACGCTGGAACGATGCGCCGGCGCGCTCCGATGTGCCGTCATGTGCTAACGTGCCGTCCGGCCGGCCTGTAATGCGCTGCAACCGGTCAATCTGGCAGGAAAGAAACGCGCCCCGCTTGGTTCCCATAACGGCGTGAACTTCGTCTATGATCAGGTATTTGACATGGGACAGCACTTCCCGTCCCTGTGGATTGAGCAGTATGATTGCAAGACTTTCCAGCGTTACCGCCAGTATGGAAGGGGGATGAAGGAGGAAGCGCCGCCGTTCGGATTGGGGAGTGTCGCCGGAACGTGTCTCCGCCCGGATACGGAAAACCGGACTGCCCTCCCCTGCCCGCCGCTTGAGTTCCTCAATGGGTTCAACAAGGTTTCTGCGTATGTCTTCATTAAGGGCCTTGAGGGGTGAGACATAAAGTACGGCGCATTTTTCCGGGTCCCACGTGCCGTCAATAAAACGGGAAATGGCGGCCAGAAAAGCGGTAAGCGTCTTGCCGCTGCCCGTTGGGGCAATCGCCAGAATGTCTTTTCCCGCGGTGATAAGCGGCCATGCTTCTTCCTGTACTGCGGTGGGCCTGCCGTAGGTTTCAGAAAACCACGCGGCAACCAGGGGATGAAACGGCAGTGACATTGGCTTAGTATACCATGTTCATTCGTTACCGCCCATTACACCATCGGGCCGAAATTAAAAGAAGGGAATCTCTAAAAACTTCTGTTTTTAGAGATTTACCGCTTAAAAACGCACGTTTCGCAGCCCAAAGGGCGAGAAACTGCAAAGGAACCTCTGAAAACAACCGGTTTTTAGAGGTTCCCGGTAGTTATTAAGCAGGTTTTTTTTTATAATCGTGTTATGCAACAATACCGAGTTTTTATGCACACAAAGAAAACATCAATATTTGCGTTGTTTTTATTAACGCTTATTATAGCCCTGTTTCCCTCGTGCCGGAAAAATGACAGAGAGGCGGCGGAACTGCGTTACGGTTTTACCACCGAACCCAAAACGCTTGACCCGCTTAATACCAAGAACGCTACGGCGGACGGCAGAAGCATCCTTTTCAATGTTTTTGAAGGGCTGGTAAAACCTGATACAGACGGGACATTACTGCCCTGTGTTGCCGAATCTTGGACAATAGAGCAGGATGCACTTGTTTACACTTTCACTCTCAGAGAAGGTGTCCGTTTCCATGACGGTTCGGTTGTAAGCGCCGCCGATGTCAAATTCAGTCTGGATACGGCAGCCGCCGCTGGTTTTGATGGCTTGAACAGAATAGAAAGTGTAACGATTACCACAGATAACCGCGTAAGAGTAACCCTTAAAGCGCCTGACCTGGAATTTCTTCCGTATATAACAGTCGGAATTGTAAAAGCGGGAAATAACGATCGAGAGAAAAACATCATTGGGACGGGTCCTTTCTTTATCGAAAGTTTTACTTCTCAGAGAAATCTTGTATTAAAAAAATTTGACGGCTATTGGCAGAGGCACATCGCACAGCCTCAGGACGTTCCGCTTCTGGATAAAGTAACTATCATGTTCTACGCGAATGTAGAAGCTATGATGATTGCTTTGCGCAGCGGAAACATCGACGGCGCAAATCTGGTCGGTTCTTTTGCCGCTCAGCTTGACCACAGAAATTTTGATGTTATTGACAGTTATTCAGCGGCGGTACATCTTCTGGCGCTCAATAACGCCGCTGTCCCTCTTGATGATATTCGCGTACGCAGGGCTATAAATTACGGCGTTGACGTTCAGGGGATAATAGACGGCGCTTTTTTTGGAAACGGCGTTCCTTCGGGCAGTCCTATAATTCCCGGATTACCCGCGTACTATGAAGCGTCTTTAAGTTATCCGTATGATCCGCAAAAAGCGCGCTATCTTCTTGCCGAAGCAGGTTTTGATAACACACGCAAACCGTCGCTTGAAATTACAGTTCCTTCCGAATACACTATGCATGTCGATACTGCCCAGGTAATTGTAAGCCAGCTTGAACAAATAGGAATTACCGCTACCGTTAAACTTGTTGACTGGAATACATGGCTTTCCGAAATTTACAGGGGACGCAAGTTTCAGGCGACTATTATTTCATTGGACAGTCCGACTGTCTCCGCGCGAAGTTTCCTAACCCGTTACAGATCAGATAATGACAGTAATTTTATCAATTTTTCAAACGTAGATTTTGACAAGGTTTATGAAGACCTTCTTACGGAAACAGACGACGCAAAAAGAAAACTGCTGTACAAAGACGCGCAGCGCATAATTACCGCAGACGCGGCAAGCGTTTATATACAGGATATTCTTTATTATAAAGTTTTCCGCGCCGGCGCTTTCGCGGGAGCGAAAAATTATCCGTTATTAGTGGTTGACTTTTCTTCAATTTACAGGATACAGACGAATTGAATTTTATATTCAGAAGAATCGTTATTGCCTTAATTACGGTTTTTCTTGTTTCGATTTTCTGTTTCCTTGCTTTCAGCGTTATTCGAGGAGACCCGGCTAGTTTCCTTGCAGGCATTAACGCTTCACAGGAACAATTATCCGCGTTACGCGAAGAAATGGGGCTTAACCGCAATGTTGTTACACGCTATCTTGAATGGCTGTCCGGCTTTCTTTCAGGCAGAACCGGCGTCTCATTTAGTTTCCGGGGAGAGGCAATTTCCTCTCTTGTCGCTCAGCGCCTTCCCGTTACCGTAACTCTGGCACTGCTTTCGCTTTTTTTTGTCTTGCTGATTTCCGTACCTGTTTCACTGTTAACTGTCAATCGTGAAGGAAGCATACTTGACGGCATTGTAAATTTTTTCACCGCCGCCGGATTAAGCACGCCGGGTTTTTTTATGGGATTGCTTTTTATTTTTATTTTTGGCTTTGGTTTAAAACTTTTTATTCCGGGCGAATATATTGATTACAGCGAAAACTTATTTGGCTTTATCCGCTGTCTTTGTTTTCCCGCCCTTGCAATAGCGCTCCCAAACGCCGCGATTCTTGTCAATTTTTTAAGAGGCTCCCTCTTTCAGGAATTGCGAAGCGATTATGTGATAACGGCAAGAAGCAAGGGCGCGGACGGACTTTACATACTGCGCCGCCACGTTTTGAAAAACGCGCTGTTGCCGGCTGTTACCATATTCGCCATGATAATTGCCGAAGTTTTTTCCGGCAGTATCGTCATTGAACAGGTTTTTACAATTCCGGGAATTGGCAGACTTTTAATCGCGGCAATAAGTTCCAGAGATTACCCGCTAATTCAATCTCTAATGGTTTACATCGCCTTTATTATTGTTGCCGCCAATACTCTTGCGGACATTGCAATCATGATTATAGACCCAAGAATCAGAGAGGCAAGGGATATAAGATGAGAACAAACGCGCTGAGAATCGGAGCCGCTATTGGCGTTATCATTGTTACAATGTCTTTATTAAGCCTGATTTGGGTTCCGTATAATTACAACCGAATGGATCATTCAAAACGCCTTACGCCTCCGTCCGCCGGACATCTTCTGGGAACCGATAACTTTGGAAGGGATATTTTTTCGCGCATCATGGCAGGGGGAAGAAATTCCCTGCTTCTTGCTATATGCACCGTAACGGGGGCTGCGGCTGTTGGAAGTTTGCTGGGCCTTTTAGCCGGTTATCTTGGCGGAATTACCGGAGAGATAATAATGCGCATTATTGACACGCTTAATTCATTTCCCGGAATAGTACTTGCGCTCCTCTTGGTCGCGGTAATGGACAACAGCCAGTTCAGCCTGTTTTTTGCGCTTCTCATTCTTTTTACGCCGAGTTACACCCGCGTTATGCGCACAGGGGCATTGCGATACAAAAACGCTTCTTTTATACAGGCGGAAAAAATACTTGGCGCGGGTTTTTTTTTTTTTTTTTTCATTCATATTCTGACAAATCTTGCCCCATCGCTTCTTTCCGCTTCTGTATTGGGGCTTTCAAACGCAATTCTTGCGGAAGCCGCCATGAGCTATCTGGGAATGGGCATACAGCCGCCTGAACCTTCATGGGGGCGGATGCTATTTGAAGCGCAGGCGTGGTTTTTCAACGCGCCGTGGTGCGCCATTGCGCCGGGTGTTTTCATAATGTTAACAGTTATCGCTTTTCATCTGTTAGGCGAAGGTCTTCGCAAAAGGTTTGGAGGCTAGAGTGCCGCGTTTATTGGAAGTGAATAACCTGACCGCCGGAATAAAAAAAGACGGAGAAATATTTCAAATACTGAAGGATGTTAGTTTTTTTATTGACGAGGGGGAAATCGTCGGCCTTGCAGGAGAGTCAGGCTGCGGAAAGAGCATGACTGCCCTGTCAATTCCAAACCTTCTGCCCAAGCCCGTAAAAATCCTTGGCGGAGAAATAATTTTTAATAACAAACAACTAACTTCCCTGGGTGAAAAAGAACTGTGCGGCATAAGGGGAAAGGAAATCTCCGTAATTTTTCAGGATGTAAGGCAGTCGCTCAATCCGCTGATGAGGGTCGGCGGTCAGATTACGGAAATGCTGGAACTTTCAGGCAGTACGGACAGGGAGGCTAATAAAACTCAAGCGCTGGAAATGCTCGTCTCGCTTGGCTTTGAAGAACCTGAAAAAATATTTGACGCTTTTCCCCACCAGCTTTCAGGCGGAATGTGTCAGCGCGTAATGACGGCAATCGCCGCAATCCGCCGTCCGCGCCTTTTGTTAGCTGACGAGCCATCAAGCGCGCTTGACATGGAAAGCCAACAGCGCATTCTTTCCCTGTTACTTGAAATGAACCGCAAATACAAAACGGCGGCATTGATCATATCGCACGATCTTTCGATAATACGGCAATTTTGCAGCCGCTTTCTTGTTATGTACGCCGGAAGAATCATCACGGGAGGATCCAATGGCTGAAACTCCCCTGCTTTTAATCCGTAATGTTTCAAACGTCTATATCAGCCGCAGGTTCGGCCTTTTTGGGAAAAAAGAAATAAAACCGGTCCTTAACAACATAAATCTTGAATTGCATTCAGGAGAAATTTTCGGGCTTACGGGCAAGTCAGGCTGCGGCAAAACAACTCTTGCCCGCTGCATTTTGGGCATTATTGATTATGAAGGAGAAATCCTGCTTGACGGACAGAGACAAAAAAAACCGCCGCCTATCCAGATGGTTTTTCAGGAAACGGGCGCGTCGTTAAACCCCTGCAAAAACATCGGCTGGCTTATGGAAGAGCCGCTTGTCATTCACAGGATCGGAAACAGGGAAGAACGCAGGCGCAAAATCGACAAAATGCTATTGAGCGTAGGCCTTGATCCGTCCTACAAAACGCGCCGTGTTCACGAGCTTAGCGGCGGACAAAAACAGCGTGCCTGCATCGCCCGCGCCCTGATTCTCTCTCCGCGCCTTTTAATCGCCGATGAAGCGATCAGTTCCCTTGACGTATCGGCGGGCGCGCAGATACTCAACCTGTTCAAAACATTACATAAAAACCTCAATCTGACGATTCTTTTTATTTCGCATAACAAAGACGCTGTGGAGTACCTTTGCGGCAAAATGGCGGTTATGGAGAACGGAAAGATAATGATGCGTACTGAGGCGGAAACCGCGGCGCTCATTTAACACTGGAAACAGTCCTGTACTTTGTGCTATGTTTAGATTAGAAAAAAGATACAACTATGACAACAGACAGCCGGACAAAAAAACAGCATCGCCCCCGCTTTATCGGCAACACCTACCGTCCCGACGCCAAAGTGGGGCGGTTTTTAAGCGCGCTTGTCCTTTTTGGAGTATCCTACGGGCTTTACCGGGGGATTCAGGATAATTATCTTGCGGAGATAATTCACATTACCCCGTTTGAACGGGGCATAGTTGAATTTTTCAGGGAAACTCCCGGCCTGCTGCTTATACTGATCCTGGCTCTTATGTACAGATTCGCGGACAGCAAAGTTTTCAAAATCGGCGTTGCCATTATGGCCGGGGGAACTGTGGGGCTTCTTCTGTCCAGTATGAGCCCTCTTTTTATGACAAAAATCTTTGTGGTAATTTTTATGGTTCTTTTCAGCACCGGCGAACACATTATCATGCCTGTGCGGGCTACAATCGCAATGGACATCGCAAAAAAAGAAAAAACCGGAGCGTCTTTGGGGCTGTCAAATTCGATCAGCCAATTTGGCAACATAGCCGGATTCATCTTTGTAACGGTGATTTTTTTCCTTCTTGGCAAAATTGGTTTTAACAGAACGGATATTTTCGGGTACAGAATTGTCTTTGGCGCCTCCGCCGCGCTGATGACAACAGCGGCTCTTGTCGCGGCAGCCCTCCGCGAAACCACGCTCAAGGCGGAAAGGCGCAGGTTTTATTTCGCTAAAAAGTTTTACAAATTCTATATGCTGGAAGTTTTTTACGGGGCGCGAAAACAGATATTTCTTACTTTTGCCCCGTATGTGTTAATCCTCCAATACGGAGCAGACCCGTCGATAATGTCGATACTATACGCAATCTGCGCCGGTTTCGGAATGTTATGCAGCCCCCTTATCGGCAGGATTATCGACAAAGTTGGTTACAAAGCGGTCATGGTCGCCGATACCCTCATCCTCATAGTGGTCTGCCTTCTTTACGGTTTTGCGCACAGGCTGTTTCCGCACAACATAGCCTTTTTTGTCGTCTGCTGTAACTTTGTGCTGGATTCGATTATCTCCATAGCGAGCATGGCGAGTAATATCTATGTACAGCGCATAGCCGCTAATCAGGAAGAAATTACCTCTACCCTTTCCACGGGTATTTCGGTAAACCACATTATCAGTATTTTTATCGCGCTTATGGGCGGCTGGATTTGGAAAGTTACCGGCATTGGGGTGCTCTTTTCGCTCTCCGCTTTCCTTGGGCTTCTAAACAGTATTTACGCGGCGACAATCAAGAAGGACGAGGAATACAGCGGTTAGGCTGCTGGTGTACTGTAAATGTACATGGCACCCATTTTTGCCTTCATCTGACATTTCGGAACTGACATGAATTAGGGAACATCTGAAGTTTTTAGAGATTCCCATTACAACGTCTTGATAGTTTCTGCCGGAAGGCCGGTAATTTTCCGGATAATATCCAGCGACAACCCCTCCGCTAATGCAGTACGGGCAACTTCTTCCCTGCCTTCTTCAAAACGAAAAGCCAAAGCATTATCCCAATTCCATTCGGTCATTAGCATATTCATCACCTCCGTTGCATTCTTTTCAAGAAATTCCCTGAGTATATCATGATCCCGGCAGTATATGACTGCTTTCTTAAACGCATCTTCCAGATTCTTTGTCTCTTTTTCAAACTCTCTTACCTTTTCTATAAACGCACTGTACTCCCCCAGAGTTTTGCACTTCTCTGCTATACCCTTGTTCTTCCCCCGCCCCAGAGGGGCGGGGTATTAAACCCTCGCCACGAATAAATTGGGATCGCTGAAAAGGAAGGAAAAAAAGCTGTCTTTGTATTTGATATTTGCGCCCACAATCCTGTTTTAGGTTGTTAGGGCGGTTTTTTCAAGGCACCGCCCTCCTTGCCTCTCTCCCAAAAATACCCCTTGCACAGCTTTCTCTTTTCTCTTATAATTGTGCTAGTTAGAGTTTGTCCATAATGTAGACACATTATGGGCCCGGACTGGTAGTCCGCAACTACCTTATAATTAACCGAACGAGGGGGTTTTCATGGCTCAAGCTGCTCAAAAGGAAGAAATCAGCTTTCCTCCTGAATTAATTGCTTTTATTGACGAATGGAAGGTAAAACCGGGGAGTCTTATCATGATCCTCCACAAAACCCAGGAAACCTATGGCTATATCTCCCGGGCGGCGGCGGAACAGCTTTCCCTTCTTACCGGCATACCTTTGGCCCGGATTTACGGGGTTATTACCTTTTATCATTTTTTCAAGACAACCAAGCCGGGAAAGCACAAAATCTCCGTGTGTATGGGCACCGCCTGCTACTTAAAGGGCGGCCAGGACCTGCTTGAAGAAGCCCGGAGCCTTTTGGGGATAAGCGGGGGAGAGGTTAGCGAAGACGGCCTTTTTTCCGTCGATCAGGTGCGCTGTGTCGGCTGCTGCGGGCTGGCGCCGGTAATGGTGATAGACAACGATACCTACGGGAAACTCACCAAGGAAATGCTGCCGGGGATTATCGCCAAATACCGCAGTTAGGGGCAGAGTGCACTTTAGTTTAGCCGATTTGGCGGCGGATATAACCCAGAACAGCGCCGAATCGGGGGCCAGTCTGGTAGGGCTGGAGATTAGGGAGACCGTTGCGCCGGGTGTTCCGGCAAAAGGGGAATTCCGGTTTATAGCCGGGGACAACGGCAAGGGGATGAGCGGGGCCGGACTGGACAGGGCCATGGATCCCTTTGTTACCGACGGGGTCAAGCACCCCGGAAGAAAGGTGGGGCTGGGGCTTCCCTTTCTTATCCAGACCGCCGTCCAATCCGGGGGCGGCTGGAGGATCAGTTCCGCCACAGCGGGCGGCGAGCGGGCAATCCGCTCGGGGGGCGGCGCTCCTGCTGACGGCGTAAGCGCCGCCGGCATTGATGCCAGCGGTACAGATACCGCAGGCGCTTCCGGTACAACGGCGGAAGCCTGGTTCGATCTGGCCAATGTGGATACTCCCCCGGTGGGGGACATTCCCGGCCTTTTCCGGACGGTGCTACTTTTTAGCGGGCCCCAGGAGATAGTCCTAAAGCGGAGCCGCAAAGGCGGTAATGCGGAGCTGGATTATGAGGTAAAGAAGACGGAATTAACAGAAGCCCTGGGGGGTGATTTGGAGGATGTTTCATCCCTGGTACTGCTGGGGAAGTACCTCCGTTCCCTTGAGGGCTTTGAGGAAGAATAAATTAAAATGAATCTCTAAAACCACAGTTTTTTGAGGTTCCTAAAGGAGAGTGGTTATGGCAATGACATTGGAGGAGCTGCGCAAGCTCAGGGAAACCAAGAAAACGGACATCCAGCGGCGCGAAGCCGAAGGAAAGGACATTCAGGTTATTGTAGGCATGGGAACCTGCGGTA
>JAITCP010000131.1 GCA_031283025.1 Spirochaetaceae bacterium
ACGCAGGAAGGCAAGCGTTACGGCAAAGTGAATACGCTGGTCATTGCGGACGGAGAGAAGCAAAAACCAACGGCGGCGGCGATACGCGAAAGTTTTGCGTGGTTCAAACAGGCCAGGGAGCGCGACCTGTGCATTTTGTTTATCGCCGGGCACGCGGTGAATGACTCAGGCGGCAATTATTACTTTCTGCCGGCGGATGCTGCCTTTGACGGATCAGGCGTGCTTGATCCCAGGACAGCGATTTCCCACAGGGAAATAAACGCCGTGCTGGATATGCCGGGGCGCAAATTGTTTATTCTGGACACCTGCCATTCGGCGGGAGCGGGCAAGGCGGGTATTGCGGATGCAAACAGTTTTATCCGGCAGGCTATGGAATACTACCCGGTAATCTTCAGTTCCAGCCGGGGCAGCGAAGTATCGCTGGAAAAAGAGGAGTACAGGCACGGCCTGTTTACCTATAGTATCATAAAGGGCCTGGAGGGATCAGCGGTTTCACCAATCAGCGGGACTATTACAATGATGTCTCTGAACAGTTATGTGTCGGAAATAGTCAGCGAACTTTCAAACGGCCGCCAGAACCCCACAACAATTACGCCTAACGGCTATGTCAATTTTATCCTTGCAGAGCCGGAGAAAAAGTAGAGGGGTACACGCAAGTGACGGAGGCCGCATAAACAGTGCTATCACCCTATTGGCAATATGCTTTACAGTATGTAAAGTATGTTGCCGGAGGGCAGGCCCCGCCGCCTATATGCAGTAAAACTCAAAAAGCGTCCGTTTTTTCAATGCTATTTGCCATGAGTGCGCTTCCCCCAGCATAAGAAACACCCGGCAGCCGGTTCGGCGATGTAATAGGCGGGATTTTCTGAGCGTGCTATAATGTCCCAATAATAGACTTGTTCAAGAACCCGGTTGGTTCTTGAACAAGTTAAGCAAAATACTGCGTATTTTGCAGTTTTAATAGGAAGCTGTTCAAAAACTGAAGTTTTTGAACAGCTCTAATAGTAAAAGGAGAAACCATGATCATAACCCAAAAAACATTCGGCGTACTTTCTGACGGCAGGGAAGCTGCGCTTTTTACCCTGAAGGCGGGGGACCTTTGCCTGTCCGTTTCGACATTCGGCGCGGCCTGGACTTCACTCATCGTGCCGGGCAAAAACGGGCGGGACGATGTGCTTTTGGGTTTTTCTTCACTGGAAGGGTATCTTCAAAATCCTCCCTTTTTGGGCGCTACCATAGGCCGTTTTGCCAACCGGATTAAGAACGGGGCCTTTACCCTGGAAGGGAAACAATATCAACTGTACCGGGGAGACGGCGATCATTGCCTTCATGGGGGAAGGCGGGGCTTTGACAAAAAACCGTGGGAGGCTTATCCCTATACGGATTCACGGGGTGTTTTTGTCCGCTTTGAACTGGAAAGCCCCGATGGCGATGAAGGGTTTCCGGGGAAGCTCCTCGCCGCGGTAACCTACGGCCTTTCCTATGATAACGAAATACTTGCCGATTACCGGGCATCGGTGGACGCTCCCTGTCCGGTAAACTTCACCAATCATGCGTACTTTAATCTGGCAGGGGAAGGTAACGGGGACATCCTTTCCCACGAGCTAAAACTCCACGCTTCCTCCTATCTGGAAAGCGGCGGCGATCTTGTCCCAACCGGAAAATTGCTCCCCGTGGTGGGAACCCCCTTTGACTTTACCGCCGCCAAACCGGTAGGCCGGGATTTTGCCGTCCTCTGCGGAGGCGATACGGCGGCGCTGGGCAAGGGCTACGATCACTGCTTTGTCGTTGAGGGCGGGAGCGGGGAAAACCCGGAAGCGGAACCGGTACTGCGGCCCTGCGCGGAAGTACGGGAACCTTCCAGCGGGCGGGGTTTCCGGCTTAGCACGTCCCAGCCGGGGGTTCAGTTCTATTCGGGGAATTTTCTGGCCGGCATAGCTGGCAAAGCCGCCTCCGTTTATGGGAAAAACGCGGGATTTTGCCTGGAAACCCAGCACTTCCCCGATTCGCCCAATCAGAGCGGCTTCCCCCCGGCGATTTTCGGCCCCGGAAAGCCCTATCACGAACAGGCGGTTTTTGCTTTTTCATGGTAGCGGACTTCTCCCGCAGATATACCCGCCATCGAACACAAACGCTCCGGCCTTTTACCCCGCCCCGCCAATAACCGGGTGTTTCTGATCACTGGGGGAAGCGCACAATAATGTAACTGGTGGGGCCTGCCCCGGTGTAACACCCCTTCCATGCTGTAAGTGATGTTACACCGGGGCATCCACCTCCGCTCTTACCGTATGTGCGCTTCCCACTATCCCCGGAAACACCCGGCTACTATTGCGAATGGGTAAAAGGCCGGAGCTTCCGCATAATGCGGGTATATTTGCGTTTAAGAGCGGGCATTTTCTGGTGAGCGTTACATTATTTCCGGTGCTTTAGACCGCAGGGATGCGGTTGCAAAAATGCTTTTAGGCGGCAGGTATACTCAACCGAGCCCACAGGGCGAAGGTTCCCCTCTTGACGCCGCTGTTTCTAATGCTTTAGGGGGAGTTTTTGCGTAGCAAAAACGACAAGTCCATAATTGGCAGGATGCCAATTATGGACGAAACACCCGGCTACTATTGCGAATGGGTAAAAGGCCGGAGCTTCCGGGTAATGCGGGTATATTTGCGTTTAAGAGCGGGCATTTGCTGAAAGGCGTTACGTTCTTTTTTTACGGCAAACACCACAACCGATAGTATACCCCGCAAGTCAGGTACACAAGCTAAAAATAGTGCCCTCCCCCCCAAAAAAAACCTTTTCCCTGTTCAAAATTCTCATTTGCACGTACAATAATATAAGTATGGAGGCACTAAATGGGAATGGTGCAGGCGGAAATAACGCTGAAAAATTATGATGATGAAATATCTGTCCGGCAAGGGCAAAAAAAACCGGAAGACATAAGAACCGCAACCGTTACGGCAATCGTAGACACCGGATCAATGTATATGGTTATACCCGAAGCATTGAGCCAAAGGCTGGGGCTTATCGCAACCGGAGAAAGAACCGCCCACATAGCCAACGGCCAGCGTGTAAATTGCAAATTAATCAAAGCAGTGGAAGTACAGTGGAAAAACCGCGATACTGTAGTATCCGCTATAATTATCCCCGGTTCTGAAAAAATCCTGCTTGGAGCAATCGCTCTTGAAGGAATGGATTTGATGGTAAACCCTGTAGATCAGGAACTGGTCGGAGTTCACGGCGACAAGGAAGAATTTTTAGTAGTATAATCTGTGGAAGCCGCTTTTGAACGTCCTACTTTTCTCCCGCACATATACCCGCCATCGAACAAACGCTCCGGCCTTTTACCCTGCCGAAACAACAGCCGGGTGTTTCTGATTTTTGGGGGAGGCGCACAATGATGTAACCGGTGGGGCCTGTCTGCGGGTAACATCCCTTCCATGCTGTAAGTGATGTTACCCGCAGACACCCACCTCCGCTTTTATTCAATGTGCGCATCCTACTATCCCCGGAAACACCCGGCAATTACTGCGAATGGGTAAAAGGCCGGAGCTTCCGGTGCTTTAGCCGCCAGGGACGGCGGTGCGGAAATGCTTTAGGCGGAGTTTTTGCATAGCAAAAACGACAAGCACAAACCCGACAAGGAAGCCGATGCTTTAGGCGGCAGGACGCCGCTGTTTCCAATGCTTTAGGGGGAGTTTTTGCATAGCAAAAACGACAAGCCCAAACCCGACAAGGATGTCGTGTTTGGGCAGGGGTATATTGGCGAGGGTAAGAGCGGGAATTTGCTGGAGAGCCTTACATTTATTCCCGGTGCTTTAGGCGGCAGGACGCCAATTATGGACGAAACACCCGGCAGCCTAACCCCCATGTGCCTGTGTGTAAAAGTGGGGGATTTGCAGTTATAGAGCGGGAATTTTCCTGCCACTCCC
>JAITCP010000033.1 GCA_031283025.1 Spirochaetaceae bacterium
ATTTCAATATTGGCAAGAACAACTCTGGCTTTTGCCGCAAATCCCTGAAATTGCGCGAATTTTGGACGTTCCAGTACCGCATAGTATTCCGCCATAAGCGGAGACGAAATACATAGGCATACTTTGTCCTCTATGAACAGATCAAAAATGATATGATAGGGATAACCCTTTTGAATGAGCGAAGAAACTATTACGTTGGTATCAATTATAATTTTTTGCATTGCGGCGGACAGCCTGAACTTCTGAAGTAATATCTTCCATCGTCATGGAAGAAATGCCGCAAATATCCGCCTGGGTTATTGCCGCTTCCATATTTTCTCTCATCAGTTCCTTGCCGACTATATCGACAAAATCCGAGAAGGACAATACATTATTGGTTATGCCAAATTTGGTATATTCTATGTCAGATATGGCAACATTAAGCGTTTTCATGCTTAGAATAATAACATAAGCGTTTTTATATTGCAAATGGGCACGCGATGGTATCTGACACCGCTTTTTCGTTGTGGTGTTGGTTGGCGGGGTACACTACCGGTAGTGGCGGTAATTGCCGGGTGTTTCTGGGGACAGTAGGAAGCGCACATAGAATAAAAGCGGAGGTGGGTGCCCCGGTGTAACATCACTTACAGCATGGAAGGGGTGTTACACCGGGGCAGGCCCCACCGGTTACATTATTGTGCGCTTCCCCCAATGATCAGAAACACCCGGTTGTTGGTGGCGGGGTAATAGGGTGTTCTTCCCGCCGCCCATATGCAGTAATACTAAAAAAGCGTCCGTTTTTTCAGTGATGTTTACCGTAGGTGGACGCTTCCCCCAAAAAACAGAAACCCCCATGCGTATTGCGGACTAAAGTGGGGGAGGGGGCTGGTGGTAAAAAGCAAAAGTTCTGTTAAGAAGGATATTCTACAGACCACAGGAAAAGCCCTTCCGGCGGCAGGGTAGGCCCCGCCAGTTCCCGTTTCCCGGAGTTGATAATGCTGCGGAACGTTTCCGGGCTGGTTTTCTTTTCTTCGTAAAAAAGCAGGGTTCCCCCGATGGATCGGAACATCTTCCATAAAAAAGCGTTGGCCCTGATTTCAAAAACAAGCCGGTTTTTTTCCGCAAAAAAACAAGCGCCGTACAGGTATCTGTGCCGGGAGCGGCTTTTGTCTGTGGGGGCGGCAAAAACCGTGCAATCAAACTCGCCCCGGAGGAAGCGGCAATACTCATTAAGGAGGGATATATCCGGCTGCCGCCATAGTTGGCACGCGTAACGTCTTTCCCAGGGAAGGGCTTGGCGGCGGGGGATAAAAAAATAGCGGTAGGTTCTGGACGCAGCGTCAAAGCGGGAATGGAACTGCGGCGGCGCTTCGCCTGCTTCCATGATCCGTATATCCGGGGAAAGAAGGCTGTTCAAAGCGGGAACAAAACGGCCCGCTTCCATGCCGGTTATATCGGTGTAAAAATTGGCAGCCTGCGCTTTGGCGTGAACCCCCGCGTCGGTACGGCCGCTTCCTGTCAGGGCTACGGGGTGTTTGTGCAAAACAGCCAGGGCCGCTTCTATTTCCCCCTGCACCGTCCGCCTGCTCTGGCCGCCGCCGTTTTTGCCGTCCTGCCGCTGCCAGCCGGAAAAATCCGTGCCGTCATAAGCGATGACGAGCCGGATATTCCGCAGCGTTTCTTCCGTGGAAAAATGCACGGGGCGGTTAGTCATCGGTTTCGTTAAGTTCTTTGTTGATATTGTCGTACAGTTCCCGGGCGTGTTCCAAAAGAGGGCCGGGTTTGCTTTTTGACGATTTACCCAGGCCGAACATTTTTGCAATGGTCCGCTTGGCGGACCCCAAAGATTCCGCCCTTGCTTCTATGTTTTCACGCTGGCCGTACTTGAATTTTAAGAGGCCGGAAAGGTACAAGGCTCCTTCATAGGAATAATTTTTATCCGTATCCGGGCCAAAGTTTTTTAATCCGGAAAGGGTTTCCTTCCCCCCCTGTTCTTTCAGAATCGCCTCGTTATAAAAAAACATTGACTTTTTCTTAAAAGCGACGGCAAGCCAATCGTAGTGGTAGCCGGGATATTTTTCATGCATTTCGTCCAGCAGCCAGCCGGCGCGGACGGCGGTAATAGCCTGTTTTATGGTGGGGGAGAATTCCTTGGTATAGTAATCGTAACAAAAGAGTGCAAGGTACAAAGACGCTGCGCCGTTTATAAGGTCTCTGGGTTTGGTAAAATCCGCGGAAGGAAAGATAAGGCGGGTGCTGCTAATACGGGCTTCCTGATCCCTTTTTGCCTTTTCCCTGAATTGGGCGGGCAGGCTTTGAAAGTCCTTGTCTATGGACGCGAACCAGCATTTGGGGCAAACCGTTACCTGATATGCCAGGGGATAAATCACCCCGTACTTGGCGGAAGGCTCGTAAAGGCGGTGAAGCTCTTCAGTTAATTTTCCCGCAATAAGCCGCCCGCTGCCGGAAAGCAGTTCTTCCCGGCGGAATCCGGTTGTACAGACAGGGCAGTTATATTCTTCCTTTGACTGGTAGGATATTTTTTCCGCCGCCATTCCTATGCCTCCAGTATCACCAGCGCTATGGCCGTGTCGCCTTCATGGGTAAGGGAAAGATGCGCCCGCCTGGCTCCGAATGTTTTCATGGCCGCCAGGGCGCTTCCCTCCAGGATCAATTCCGGTTTTTCATTCCGGCCATTTAGTATCATAATATCCTTTAAGACAATTCCTGCAAGTCCCGTTCCCAGGGCTTTGGCAAAGGCTTCTTTTGCGGCAAAGCGGGCCGCCAGTGAACCTGACATTCCGCTGCCCCGCTCCCTGGCTGCCGCGATTTCACGGGGATTAAAAAACCGGCCAAGCAGCGGGGGATTATCCGCCCATTTTTCCATCCGGGAAATTTTTACCGCGTCAATGCCGATTCCTTCTATCATTCTTCCTCCCTTGCGGCATTAGCGTCAAAAACAGTAACCGTAACATTTTCCGGCTCCTTCCGGCCCGCCGTTAATTCCGGCGGAACAGAAACGGAAATGGGCAGTTCGTATACCCCCGGTTCTGTAATGGCGGAACAATCCACAGAGAGCAGCTTTTGTTGATCCAGAATATCCAGTTCGCGCTGAACCCCGTGAATGCGCACAGATGCGGAAGAAGGCTCAAGAGCGGCTGACAGTTCTTCAGAAAGGCCCGTAATTTCTATGGGGAGCGATTCAAAATTCTGGATCACGAGTAATTCACGGATAAAGCCGGAGAATTCCGCCATTCCGTCGCCGCGGATCGATAAAAGCGGATTGGGGTTTTCTATACGCACCTGGAGGGTAAAATCGCTGTTACGGCTCCTTAAATCTATTAGTTCGGTGGATAATTCGCCGATTTCCCGCACCAGTTTCATGGGCCCGTCAATTATCACCTGCCTTGGATTCAAAGAATTAAAAACCATTTCATAGCCGGATTCCAGATACCCCTGGAACCGCGGGGAAAGGGGAAGCTGCTTGCTCATCCTGGTATCCAGTTCCAGGGCGATTTCCGCCGGCTCCAAAGTTATCTGCAATGATTCTGTTTCAAGGGCGGTGCCTTTTTTATTTATCTGGACAGGCGCTTTGTAAAGCCCCGGTTCGTTGTATTGAGTAAGGTCAATGAGGGCTTCAATGTCATTTTCCGTAACATGGTAAATACTGGTTTCGTCCCCCCTTATAATTACCCTGATATTACGGGGAAAGTCGCTGCCGGGGGCCAGATTGTTGCTAATGTTAAGTTGGAGGGGAACGGTGAAAAACCGCTCCTGCAAATTCCCCATGCTGTGAAAGGCAAAGAGGATGATAGCAAAAACAAGAGAAGTTACTTTTGCGGGCCATTTTTCCGTAATCCGGGCAAGGATTTTTTTATATTCCAAAGCGTTATCCTCCCATCGGGGAAGGCTCCTCCATAACGGTTTTTTCCGTTTGTTCCTCCCTGCGGACAGAGCGATCCAATAGTTCTTTAAGTTTTCTCTGCACCTCCAAAGGAGAAAGATCGTAGAGCAATTTTGATTCATGGGCCAGGGAAATGGCCCCGGTTTCTTCGGAAACGATGAGGATTACCGCGTCGCTGTGTTCCGACATTCCCAGCGCCGCCCGGTGGCGGGTGCCGAAACTTTTCTGTATATTCTGCTGTTCAGACAGGGGGAGGAGGCAGCCTGCGGCTGCGATGCGCCCCCCGTGCAGCACTATAGCGCCGTCGTGGAGGGGGCCGTCAAAGGCAAAAATCGTTACGATTAAACTGGAAGAAAGTTCCGCATTAAGCCGGGTTCCCGAGTCCGTTATATTTTTGAGCGATACCTTCCGGGGAAACACCACCAGGGCGCCGCGGCGCTGGCGGGAAAGAATTTCCGCCGCGGTAACCGCCACTTCCAACTGGCCCAGCCGGGGTTTACTGTCCAGCCGGAACAGTTCCCCCTGTCCCAGCCTGATAATGATCTTTCTTAGTTCCGGCTGGAAAACAATGGCGATAACTACAAAAAGCCCCGGCGCGATAATGTTAAGAAGCCATTGCAGGGTGGTAAGGCGGAACAGGTACGCAATGCCGAAAACCAGGGCAAGAAAACCCGCTCCCTTAAGAAGCTGTACCGCCTGCGTTTTTACCAGAAGGTCGTAGGCTTTATACAGCAGAAAGGCCAGGAGAGCCACATCCAGGACGGGGCGGAACACATTGTAAAACTCGCTCAACTTTTGATACCAGCTCATTTTTGCAACTCCGAACGGAGGGCCGCTATTATTCTTACCGCATCCGCCGCCGCCGACGTATCGTGGACACGGATAATGTCCGCCCCGTTAAGGAGGGCTGCCGTATTGGCCGCAACCGTGCCGGCAAGCCGCCCTTCCGCATCCCTGCCGGTTAATTCGCCGATAAATCGTTTCCGTGAAAGCCCCACAAGAAGAGGATAAACTTCCCCGCCTATTGTTGCAAGGTGAGCAAGAAGGAGGAGGGCGTCCGCCGTTGATTTGTTGAATCCAAAGCCGGGGTCAAGGATGATTTTTTCACGGGGAACGCCGCCTTCCTGCGCCTTTTCCGCCGCCGCCAGCAAAATATCCCGTACCTCCGCCGCCCCCTCCGCATAGGGTTTTGAGATCGCCGTGTGGTGCATTATCACCACCGCCGCTTTCCGTTCCGCGCAGAGGGGGATCATGGCCGGATCAAAGGCAAGGGTAGAAACGTCGTTGATTATATCGGCCCCTTCATCCAGGGCAAGGCGGGCGGCGGCGGCTTTGCGGGTATCCACTGAAACGGGGAGTGCCGACTGCCGGCGGAACAGTTTGAGGGCCGGTATAAGCCGACGGATTTCTTCCGCTTGATCAACATACTCCGCCCCGGGCCGGGTGGATTCGCCCCCAAAATCAATAATATCCGCCCCTTCCGCTTCCGCCGCCAGAGCTTTTTCAGCCGCTTCTTCAGGCCACAAGGCCCTGCTGGGTTGATAAAAGGAATCAGGAGTACAATTGACAATGGACATAACCAGCGGGCGGGAAAAGTCCAAAACCGCTCCGCTGGGAAGCATAATACCGTTATATACGCTCATACGCTGGGCGCTCATACGTTAACGCTTATGCGTTAACGTCATTTGTTCTTGTGTCTGTTTTTTCTGAGCTTTTTCTTGCGTTTGTGGGTTGCAATCTTTCTGAGTTTGCGTTTTCTTCCGCAGGGCACTTCATCCTCTCCTTAAGGGTTATGATTCACTAAAGTATGAATGAGTGAGGATAAAAGGTCAAGGGTCTTTTGACGATCCTGGCCGGGAAGCAGTACCGCATCCATACTGGAAAAAAAGGTTTCCTGCCGTTTGGCATAGCGGCGGCTGTTCCGGGCAACCAGGGCCTTTACCCCTTCCGTGTCTTTGCTGAGTACGGCCTTTCCGTTTTCCCCGTCCGGTACAAAGAATTCCCGGTACCCGATTGCCCGTAATCCCGGAGCCTGCGGGCCATAACCCTGTTCAAATAGCCGGGTTACCTCCCCGGCCAGCCCCCGGCGGAACATTTCCTCACAGCGTTCGTCAATCAGGCGGTACAGTTCTTCCCGCTGCCTTTGTATTCCGGCAACGGCAAAGCGGTAGGCAGGGCGGGGGATACTGCCCGTTGCAAAGGCGCTCAAGGGAAGGCCCCCTGCACGGCACACTTCCAGGGCACGGAGGAGTCTGTAGGCATCGTTCACATGGATACGCCCCGCAGATACGGGGTCCAGCCGGGCCAGTTCTTCCAAAAGCGCCGCCGGCCCTTTTTGGGAAAGCTCCTTTTTTAAGGATTCCCGCACGGCTGGATTTGAAGGGGGCGCCTGGGGAAGGCCGAAGATAAAGTTTTTCAGGTAAAAGCCTGTTCCCCCGGCAATGACCGGCAAGGCGCCCCGGCCCGTAATTTCCTCGCAGGCCGCATCGGCCAGGCGGACAAAATCACCCGCATTGAATTGTTCGTCGGGGTTCCGTATGTCGATCAGGTGGTGGGGAAGCCGTTCACGCAGGGCAGGCTCCGGCTTGGCCGTCCCAATGTCCATGCCCCGGTACACCTGCATTGAATCGGCGGAAATGATTTCCGCCCGGCAACGCGCCCCCGCTCCGGTAAAGAGTTCTTCCAGCAGGGCAGTTTTGCCCGAAGCGGTGGGACCAAAGAGAACAAGAACCGGTATTGCGTTTTCCACTTATTAAAGTTGGGAACCTCTAAAAACCCGTTGTTTTTAGAGGTTCCTTTGCAGTTTCTCGCCCTTTGGGCTGCGAAACGTGCGTTTTTAAGCGGTTAATCTCTAAAAACTGAAGTTTTTAGAGATTCCCAGTTGTTCAAACACTTCAGTTTTTGAACAAGTCTATTGTTAAATGGCTGAACTGTCCTCAAGGCGGAAATCTATTTCTTTGGTAAAAACCTGTTGAGCGGCCAAAGAAACCACCTTGCCTTCGTTTTCTTCCACTTCAGGATCACTCAGCATGGAAAGCTGGAATGCCCGGTGGGAAGCGGCGCAGGTTATTTCATACATATTTTCATCGTATCCGATAAGTTGTTCCAGGGGAAAAATCATGAAGAAAATATACTACTATTTGCTGGTTATGTAAAGGGGGTCCCCGCAAATATACCCGCCATCGAACAAACGCTCCGGCCTTTTACCCTGCTTCACCATGGGCGGTCATGGCATTAGTTTACGGACGCTTTGGCGTCGCATTTCCTGTCCCATGCCGAATG
>JAITCP010000037.1 GCA_031283025.1 Spirochaetaceae bacterium
CTCCAGGTTGGTTTACGGGAAGTCCATGTGTATGTAAAAGGACCCGGTATTGGCCGGGAGTCCGCTATAAGGCAGCTTGGGATAATGGGCATTAAGGTAAAATCTATTAACGATGTTACCCCCATTCCCCACAACGGCTGTAGACCGCGTAAAACGCGCCGTATATAGGCGGGTATTTGAAGGAGATTTGGAAGAATGGCTAGATATACCGGGCCTGTATGCCGTCTTTGCAGGGCGGAAGGCAAAAAGCTTATGCTTAAGGGGGAGCGTTGTAAAAGCGACAAATGCGCTATTAACCGGAAACGCCCGGCTCCCGGAAAAGACCCCAAAGGGCGGCTGGGAAAACGGAGTGATTATGGTTTGCAACTGCGTGAAAAACAAAGACTCCGGCGGATTTATGGGATGCAGGAAAGGCAGTTCCGGCTCTTCTTTGAAAGGGCGTTGCGTATGGCCGGAATTACCGGTGAAAATCTCTTTGTTCTTTTGGAAAGGCGTCTTGATAATGCGGTGTACCGGCTCCGCTTTGCGGCCTCTAGGAGCCAGGCCCGGCAGCTTGTTCTTCATGGCCATGTCCGGGTGAACGGAAAACGGGTTTCTATTCCTTCCTATTTGGTAAAACCGGAAGACATTATTGAAATAAAGGAAGGCAGCAAGAATTTGGTGGTTATTAAAGAAGCCCTTAAGGAAAATAGCAGAGCCGGAGTAATGCCCTGGCTTGAATTGGATCCCGACGGAATGAAAGGTAAATTCCTTGCCGTTCCGCGGCGCAGCGACATTACGGACCTTGCAGATGTCAAGGAACAAATGATCGTCGAATATTATTCTAAGTAAGTAAGAAGTGTGCCTGAAACTGCGTTTCATGGCCGATTTGACTGTGCGGCAAGATTGCCGCACGATATAGGAGTTACAATGGCCCGTAAGAATTTGCTTCAGGGATTTAAGCGTCCCAAAGGCATTACCTTTGAGCATGGTGAGCTAAGACAGGGTTACGGTAAGTTTACTGCCGCTCCTTTTCAACCGGGGTTTGGCACTACCGTAGGTAATACCTTGCGCCGTGTTCTTCTTTCATCAATACAGGGGTTCGCCATTACGGCGGTTAAAATAACCTCCTATGATGAAGACGGAAATGCCCATACAATCTCCAGCGAGTTTGAGACAATTCCGAATGTCGTGGAAGACACCCTGGAGATAATCAACAATCTTAAACAGATACGGCTCCGTCTGCCTCAGGATACGGAGCAGGTTGTTTTGGCCTATGAGTGGTCCGGCAAGAAAGAAATCAAGAGCGATGATTTTGAAAAAGAAAATCAAGTGGAAATTCTTAGCAGCAACCACCATGTGATGACTTTGATGGATAATGCCCGTGTGGAAATGGAAATCCAAATTGATTTGGGCCGGGGTTATGTGCCTTCAGAGGTAAATGAGCGCTATATTGATGTGATTGGAACGATACCGATAGACGCCATATTTTCCCCGGTAAAAAAAGTTAAATATACGGTGGAACCTACCAGAGTAGGGCAGCGCAGTGACTATGATAAACTGGTGCTGGAAGTCTGGACAGACGGGACAATAAGGCCTGATGACGCTGTAGCGGAAGCTGCAAAAATTGCCAAGGATCATTTTTCCGCTTTTATTAACTTTGATGAAAACAGCCTTGGGGCGGAACTGGATGATGATCCTGATGATGATCGTATACGGAAAATACTTAACACTCCGGTAGAAGAGCTGGAGCTTTCTGTCCGTTCTTCAAATTGCCTGAAAAATGCCAATATCAAGACTATCGGGGAACTGACCAGAAAAACAGAAGATGACATTGCAAAAACCCGGAATTTCGGCAAAAAATCCCTTCAGGAAATAAAAGAAAAGCTGAAGGAGTGGAATTTGGGCCTGGGGATTACCGATGTAAATGTCCTGCGGAATGCGGTGAAGACAGCGCCCCTGAAGGATAAGCAAGAAAAGGAAGAAGAAGAAAATGAAACATAGAAGAGGCTTTAACCCCCTGGAACGGATGCCCGCCCACCGGAAAGCCCTGCACCGTAATATGGTTACTTCGCTGTTTGCCCATGAACGGATTAAGACAACCAGGACAAAAGCGTTGGCAGTGCGCAGGACGGCGGAGCGGCTTATTACCCGTGCAAAGGTAGATTCCGTCCATAACCGGCGTATTGTATCCAGCCGCCTTTATGATGAAGGGATAGTGGCCAAGCTGTTTACCAATATCGGCCCCAGGATGAAAGAAAGGCCGGGCGGTTATACCCGAATTATCAAATTGGGGGAACGGTACGGCGATGCGGCGGAAATGGTGATCCTTGAACTGGTCGATTATATCCTTAAAACCGATGATGAAAAGGATAAAAAAGCCAAAAAAGCCGAAAAGAAAACAAAAAAGAAAGAAAAAGCAAAGGCAGAAAAGGAAGCTAAGGAGTAGGGTTATGTCGAAGGCGCACCGAGGCAAGGGATTACAGGATCAGGCAACGCGGGGCAGGGGGACTTGCCCTGTTTGTAAACGGGAAAGCGTAAAAGTCCTCTATGAACTGGAAGCTGGCGGCAATAAGGTAAAGGTCTGCAAAACCTGTAAGGCCGCTATTGCCCACGGCAAAAAAACTGTTTCCTAATTTCCGTAATATTCTTTCTCTATTATTCTTGAGCCAAATATGTTCCGCGCAACATTGTTAAGGTATTTTACCGTTATGTTTTTCTTAATGTGTTTTGCCGCCAGCTCATCAGTATAATCCCAAAGCGGGTACACAACAAACGGCTCGGTTCTTTGAGTGGTGTAATGGCACACTGTGGGAATTACTCCGGCGGTGGTTACCGTACAGGATGATTGATCACTTGTAAAAGTTTTTGTTACCGTCATATAGGCAAGAGCGCCGGTCATGGTGTCGGGTGTCTCGTCCGCCTGGGTATGGGAAAGAAAATCCCCCAATGAATAATAAACCGTCAACATTCCGCCGTCGGGGCGCGAAATAACCTCTACCGGCCCGGTAACATGGGGGTGGTGGCCTATGATGACATCCACCTTATGTTCCGCCATTAATGCGGCCAACTGCTTTTGTGTCTGATTTACCGTGTGCCGGAATTCACTGCCCCAATGCATGGAAACAACCAAAAGATCGCAGAGGGGGCGCAGTTCATCAATTTCACGGGCCATTGTTTCTTTGTCGATGAGCCCCACAAGCCAGGGTTTGTCACGCGGCAGAGAAAAGCCGTTAAGGCCGTAAGTGTATGAAAGGAACCCCGCTTTAATGCCGTTTTTTTCCATTATGAGTTTTTCTGTTTTACGCTTTTCTTCACTGCGAAAAATCCCAAGGTACATTATATTTTTGCTTTCCCAGAAATCCATTGTGCCGTAAACCGCCCCTTCGCCCCTGTCCATCGTATGGTTGGATGCCTGATTGATCACATTAAAACCAGCGTTGATAAGGCCCAGTCCCGCATCCTGGGGAGTGTTAAAGACAGGATACCCGGAATGGCCGAACTGCCTGCCTCCCAGTACTGTTTCCTGATTGACAAAGGCAATATCCGCCTTTTTAATAATAGGCCTGATAAAGTCATAGCCGGGATCAAGGTTAAACGTATCTTCCCCTGCCTTTATCCTGGCCCTGTTGTAGATAATGTCATGGATAAGGTTATCCCCGGCGGCAATGAAAGTGACGCTTACGGTTTGCGGTTTTTCGGCTTCCGGAAGCGGCTGTTCTTCCGGTACTCTTGGTACGGTACAGTCTGTAAAAAACAGCGTAGCGGCAAAAACTGTTACGGCAAAAACTGCGGTGGTAAAATTTCCCCCCCCAAGGTTTATAGTTGTTTTCATTTTTGAACCCGTAAATCTTTTACTATTAATTGGGGAGTTATGCCGCCGTTAAACCAGTTCTTGCTTACCGCGTACACAAGGTCTATCGTGTCTCCCTTGTCAAAATCCACTTTAATCCGGTCTGCGGCGTTCCAGTAGATGGCAGGCCATTTTAACTGCCCTGAATCCAGGGTAAGTTTTACGTGTTTTAACCCGTCTTTCCCCATTAAAATAATATCCGTTATTTTTAAGCCGCGGGAAAGAAAAAGCAAAGGGCGGTTTTTTTCTCCGAAAGGTTCAAAGCGATCCAAGAGGTTAATCAGGTACAGTTCTTTCTTTCCACGGACTTTAGCGTCATCCTCCAGCCGGGAAAGGTAGGAGAGGGGAATCTCCGCATCAATTTCCAGCGCTTCTTCTTTGGCTTCTTTTAATTCCATATTGGCGGTAATGTTTTTTAAGCGGTCAAGCAAGGCATCCCAATTTGCCCTTTCCATGCTAAAACCGGCGGCAAAGTCATGGCCCCCGTATCGGAGGAAAAGATCAGCACACTGTTCCAGCAGAAAACTTAAGTCATATTCCCGGACTGAACGCAAAGAGCCCTTTATTTCTTCCCCGGTAATTGTTACTGCCAGAGAAGGCACATTAAAGCGATCAGCAAGCCGGTTGGCGACAAGCCCTGTAAGGCCGGGGAGTATGCCCTCTCCTGCAAAGACCGCCATGTTTTCGCTGAATGCGGGAAGGCTCTTGTGCGCCTCCGGTTCCGCATGGCGGCATATCTCTTCTACCAGGCGTTTGCGCTCACTGTTCATCGCCGTTATTTCCAGGGCTAATGTATCCCGTTCTTCCGCTGTTTCTCCCAGAAAAAGGGATACTGCCTTTTCCGCATGGCCCATGCGGCCCGCCGCATTGATCACCGGGGTAAGCTGCCAGGAGATTTCTTCCGCAGAGAGGGGGCGCGGGCCTGTCAGGTCCTGCTTAAAGAGAAGCTCCGAAAGGCCGGGCCGGGGTTTTTGTACCAGCGCCTCTATGCCCTTTCTTACGATGAGGCGGTTTTCATCCCGCAGGGGCATTATGTCGGCAATGGTTCCCAGAGCGGCAAGCTGCAGGTCCGCGCCGTCTTCTTCATTAAAATGGCCTTCTTTTTTTTGGATAAAGCTGACAAAGAGGTTTGCCAGTACATCCAGTTCGCCTGGACCTTGCCCGCTGTACCTGCCGATTTTTGACAATTCCTTAAGGCGGAAAAGGCTTTTCCCTGTAACCTGGGGTATGGCCTTACCGATTTCTGCGGCCATATCCAGCATGAGGATTTCCACCCCTTTGCCAAAGGCCTGGACGAGGAGTTTTTGCTGTACGGGAAGATCCCAGCAGAGTATCTGCTGGCCGGAGAGAAACACCGGAAGCCTTGTATCTGCAATGCTGACCATGCCGGGTACTATTGTTTCTGTAAGGGTGTCAATCACCGTCAGGTTGCGTAGTTTGGCAATTTCTATGATCAGCGCTTCATTGCTGGGCCGCACGTTGAGCAGGCAGATGGGCTGGCCGTACACTTCGCTTTTCATGGCGAAGCGCAGGGCGGATACCAGTTTGTAGGCAACGGCGCATCCGCAGAGCTGCCGGAAAGGGTAACGCCCCGGCAGTTTTGGGTTTACCAGAGCATCCGCATCGGGGAGGAGTTCCGGCGGATTGTGGTGATCGGTTACAACAACACCCACACCCAGTTCCGCCGCCCTGGCAATTTCTTCCCGGTTGGATATGCCGCAATCCACCGTGATGATAAGGGTTCCGTAGTCTGCCGCAAAATCTTCCACCGCCTTGACCGTAAGCCCGTAGGGTTCATCCCCCATGGGAAGCCGCCAGCGGACATCAAAGCCGCAGCGGCGCAGAAAACTCGTAAGCAGTACCGTCCCGGTGATCCCGTCCACGTCTCTATCGCCAAAGACCATAACCTTTTCGCCTTCTTCTTTGGCGGCAAGGATGCGTTCCACGGCATCTTCCATGCCGGAAATGTCATAGGGATTCCGCAGATGGCGCAAATCGTTTTCCAGATAATAGCGGATTTCTTCCCCGGCAGTGATTCCACGGCGGAGCAGTATGGAGGCGCAAAGCAAATCGCAGCCGTATTTTTCCGCCAGCGCTTTTACGTCATCCGGGGCAAGCTCCGATTTATGCCATTCCATTACGGTTTTCCGCCTCCCTATC
>JAITCP010000093.1 GCA_031283025.1 Spirochaetaceae bacterium
ATCATAAAAAGCCTGGACGATGTTTCCCTGGAAGACATACGGGAGTAAATTATAACTTTTGCTATAGGAATCTTAAATGACAATTAACAAAAACAGCTTCCATTCCGCCGTTCATGGCCGGGGAAAGCTTCTTCTGCTTGTGTTGATGATCTTATTGTCTGCCCTTCCGGTTTTTGCCCAGGACGAGCAGGCGGAGCTTGATCCTGCGCTATCCGACACAGATACCTCTCAAAAAACAGGAAAAGAGGATTTTTGGATTTGTCCCGGTGCAGAAATTGCTTTGTACAGCAGCACAAGCGCATCCTATGGCGGCAGCCTGGCTCTAGGTTACGGCAGAGGAACAGCGATAGGACTCAAGGCGGCCTACTTTACCGATCCGGAAAGCGATGGAGCCCTGGAAATAAACCTTTTGCTCCGCTTCTATTTTCTTGGCGGCGATTATTACCAGGGCACCTTTATCCAGTTTAACGGCGGACCGGTCCTCTTTTTCAGTGATAACCAGATCGCCTTTCCTGCCAATTTAGGCATGATTTCCGCAGGGTTAAGCCTGGGCTGGCGTTTCCTTTTGGGAAAATGGGGGTTTGTAGAACCCAGCCTTAGGGTGGGGTATCCCTACCTTGTCGGCGGGGGGCTTTCCTTTGGGCTCCATAATTAAGGGGAATTCATGTTTTTTACGATAATATAGGATATGGGTACAAAGAATTCTGAGCAAAAGAAGAAAAAGGCAGGACATCGCAGCCCGCGTCGGCATACAATGGACAAAATACGGTTTTCGATCGGGGCCAAGCTAATAACGATTATTTCCATCATTGTACTGGTGTCCCTGGGTTCAATTACTATACTGGTATCGTGGCTGATTAGGGATGACCTAAAGACTTCAGCAGAAGAGAATAATCTTGAAGTAAACCGGCGCTCGGCAAGGGAGGCGGACTACACCCTTGCAAATATGCGCTCCAATTCCCTCCTGCTTATACAGGCAATTACCGCCCTGGGGGTAGAGAGCGCCGATGCGAAAGAAGCGGTAGATGTTTTCTTTACGGAAAATCCGCAGGCTGCGGCGCTGGTGTTTACCACCGCCGGGCAGAGCAGCCCGCCTTTGATCAATAAGAGTTTCTTTCTTACCCATGAAATTGATATACCACTTGCGGATTCGTTTCTGGAAACTCAGGGGGAAGTCCTTAAGCTGGCCGCCGCAGGAGAACCGGCGCTGTTGAATGCGGCGCCTTATTTCAAAATGAATGTGTCTCTTTTGGCTATGTTTTTCCCCTGGCAAAAAGGCGGCGTTGGCGTATTATTCTCTCCGGAAAATTTGGACGAGTCTTTTGGTTCCGGGCTTAATCAGTCTTTCCTGATAAACAATTCGGGCGATATTCTTGTCCATACAGATTCAGAACTGACCCGGAATAATGTTAATGTGTCTAATCAGCGTTTTATTCAGGATGTGCAGAAAAACCCGGAACGGAACGCTCAAACAAAATACACCGATGAAAAAGGAATAAGCTATTACGGAGCCTTTACAAAACTGGAAACCAGCGCTTGCACGGTGATCACCAACATCCAGGAAAGGAAGATTTTTGAAGGAATAGAAGCTACTACCCGGCGGAATATATATCTTACTGTCGCAGTCTTGTTTATTTCAATAATGTTTATCTGGTTTTTCTCCAAGAGTATTTCCATCCCTCTTAAGGCACTGGCCGCTGCGACGCGTAAAATTGAGGGCGGTGCTTTTGAGACCGATCTGCAGCCCAGAGGGCGTGATGAGATAAGTATTTTAACTGCCGGCTTCCAGCGTATGTGTACGGCCCTGGGTATTTTTGGCAGGTTTACCAACAAAGATATAGCGGTGCGCGCCATGCGGGGTGAAATTAAACCCGGCGGCCTCCCCAGACACGCAACGATTTTTTTTTCCGATATACGGAGTTTTACGGCAAAATCAGAAGACTTTACCAAAACATTCGGCAACGAGGCCTCTAACCGCATTGTTCTTTGGCTCAATGATTACTTTACCCACATGGTTGACTGCGTTGAGAAAACCGGCGGCGTGGTGGACAAGTTTATCGGCGATGCCGTCATGGCTCATTGGGGTACGGCTTACACAGCGGGCAGCCCGGTAAAGGACGCGTTCAACTGTGTTAAAGCGGCGCTTATGATGAGGAAAGCGCTTTATGGTATGAACAAAATACGGAAACCGGGGGATCCGGGGGATCCGCCCATACACATAGGCTGCGGAATCAATACGGGGATTGTTACCGCCGGACAGATCGGTTCCGATCTGCGTATGGAATACACAGCCATAGGCGATCCGGTAAACCTTGCTTCCCGCGCAGAATCCCTGAACAAACCCCTGGGTACGGATATTCTTATCACAGAAGATACCTGGCAACTGGTTAAAGATTTTTTTATTACAGAGGAAATGCCTTCTGTAACGGTAAAGGGAAAAGCAAGACCCGTGCGGCTTTTTGCCGTTGTTAATTTTGCCGGAATTACCAAAGGGCCCAAAACTCTGGCCGATGTGCGCATTCTTTTAGATATAGAAGCCCCGGATATTTCAAAGGTTGATCTTGACAAGGACGAAAAGAAATACAAGATTGGCGGGAAGGATTGACAGAAACAAAAATGAGAAGCCAAACACATAATAGAATGCCAGGCAGCGGCTTCCGGCTTATAGATTTCTTTGTAATCCTCCTCTGTCTTTTCGGGGCAGCGTACAGTTTTAAGCTGTTCTGGTTCGATCTGTTCTATACGATTAATTCCCGTAACGAAAAACCTTTGGGGATTATTACTTCTCAATACAAAACCGTCAAACGGCAATTTCGGGACAGTGTACGCTGGGACCGGCTGATTATCGGAGCGCCTTTGTATGAGGGGGATCTGATTCGGGTAGCGGAACTTTCAAGCCTGGCATTCAAGCGGGAAGATATACAGGTTGAATACGTGGATTATCAGATGAGGCGTATACTTCCTCTGACCGATGGTTTTTTGCAGATTGAGGGAAACGTGATTGTTACTGCGGAGAAGGGCGGAATTTATTATTTGAACGGCAGCCGCATAGAAGCCGGAGTAGGAACGGTGATCAAATCCGAATCCGGGGATGATGGCGTAAGTATCCAGGTGCTTGAGGGGGGAGAAAAAGTAAAGATCGAGCGGGATGGTAAAACCCGTGAACTTGACGCAGGTGAGATGTTAGATTGGGACACTACCGGTAATGAACGGAGCATACCGAATGCTGTGGTCAGGCTGCCCCGGCCCAATGCCCGTTATTTGAAAAACAGTCCGCAGCCCATTAGCGCAGATTTTGCCTGGAAGCGGGTAAACATGGCATCCACAGATGCTCTTTATCTTGAAATAGCGGAAGATCCTAACTTTGCGCGGATAGTCTCTGCATCAAATACCTTTGATGAAACAGTCCGGGTTTCTCTTGATGCAGGGCCATGGCATTGGCGGCTTTCCTTTGCCGGCTCTGTCCTTGCCAAGGGTTACTTTACCATTGTAGACGCCTCCGGGCCCGTACTGATAAGCCCGGTAAAAGACAGCCGTATCTTATACAGCGATGCTTTGCCGTCGTTGTCTTTTCAGTGGTCGAAAACAGAAGGAGCCTCAGAATACTATTTGGAAGTTTGTGAAACTGATGATTTTACCAGGCCACGGCTTAGAAGACAAGTAGCGGCTAATTTTCTTCTTGATTCCACTTTGGGGCCGGGAACATGGTACTGGCATATACTGCCTATCTTTCCCGCGGGTTTTACAGGCAGCGCTGTTTATTCTTCTACCGGTTCTTTCCATATTGAACAGGGCGATAAACAGGAAGTGGTTTTGCCGGAACTGGTTATACCGGAAATTCCGCCGGAACTTAAATTGGAGTTACCCGCATTGGGGACAGTGCTGCCCGGACTAACGGCATTGCGGCAGCCGACTGTATTCCGCTGGGATTACACCGGGGAAGTGGGAGAATCACGCTTTGTTCTTTCCGCTAATCCTGATCCCACTGTGGGGCAGCCTGTGATAGAATTGCTTAATCCGGGTAAGATCATACGCGTGAATCGCCTGGATGCAGGGATCTGGTATTGGACAGTGGAGGCGAAAACTCCCGATGGACTAAAGAGCGTTGCAGAACCCCGCCGCCTGGAAGTACAGGCAATTCCGCTATTGCCTGCACCGGGAGGCCGTTCACCCGCCGCTGGTTACCGCATTGGGGTTGAAGAATTACGTGCAAGGCGAATTGATTTTACCTGGAATCAAGTACCTGGGGCCAATGGGTACATCCTCACCATTTACCGGCAAAGCACCAATGGCCTGCAGCAGATTATCCGTACAGACCTCATAAATCGTACCAGATGGACTTTGACCAATCTTGGCATACTGGATAACGGTTCATTTGTTTGGCAGGTAGAAGCAGTGAACAGCCGGGGCAATACAATTGAGCAGCGCGGCAGGACAGCGGATAATTTATTTATCCTGAATATTCCCCGCCCTGCTCAACCCAGAGTACATTCAGAAGGGCTGCGAATGGAAGAAGTACAAATTGAAGGAGCAGGAAATTCCGACAATGAATGAAAAGCAGGTTTTTCAGTACATTCTGGTTTCTTTCTTTTTTCTGTTTCTGGCTCAATTCTCCGGAGCACAGGATGGTGAAGGCTTTCTGACTATAAGCAGAACGGAACGCCGCTATATTCAGCGGATTGCCTGGGTAGGGGATGAGTATACCCTGCGTTATGAAATAGTGGTTGAAAAGGAAGAGAGCGGAGGTTACCGGAGGGCAAGACAGGTATTTACCAGCGAGTCTTTTATCGAACTTGCTTTACAGCCGGGAAACTACCGCTGCCGTGTAATTCCCCATGATTTTCTGGACCGGCCCAGTGAAGGATCGGAGTGGATGGCCTTTGTAATTCCGGACATTGTCGAGGACAAAGCGCCGGAACCATATATCGGCAAAATTGAGCCGGAACCGGAACCGGAACCGGAGTCGGAGTCGGAACCGGAGCCAAAAAAAACGATCAAAGATTATATCCCGGTTGATTTCTATTTAAGCGGAGCCTGGATGCCAATATCTCCCATTTACGGCGAAATACATGATTCTTATTACTGGAATAATACTACTCATTTTATCGTGGGACTTCGTCTTGGCATAGTCTCTACCACACAGCGCTCAATTAACCTTGGAATGGAATTTACATTGTCCCGTTCCCTTTTATCCCTTGGCTCATACGAGTACGAGTACGAATACGAGTACGATGCCGGAATATCGTATGTGGAAACACTGGGGTTTAATCTGCTGGCGCAGAAGTGGTTTCCCAAACGGGTAACGGCGCTTAACTTCCGTGCCGGCTGGGGGTATATGTCGTTATCTGAAAACTTTTCTTCTTATTATTATTCTGATGATGTCCATGAATATATACAAAGCCATTTCATAAATCTGGGCTTTTCTTTTCTCTTGCGGCCCATGAAGCACTTCATTATGGAGGCAGGCATTGACTACATTCACTTGCTTGAATGGGGATCTCCCGGGTTTCTGCGGCCCTGGTTTGGTATAGGCTTGCTGTTCTAGGGCAATTTTGCGAGCAGTTTTTTAAAAAGCATCTCTATGCTGTCAAGGAGAACCCGGAAAAAATTACTCTGGGGCGCTTCTTTTTCCAGTACCAAGGGTATACGACGGAGCTCCCCCATTTCATCGCTGATAATGAGTGTCCCTGCTTCTTTACCGGCAGGCAGGGGCGCTTTTAAGTAGGGGAAGAGTTCCGTATCCTGCTGGAGCACTCCCGCCCGGCTGGTGGAAACAGTAAAGGTAAGAAGCTCCTCTCCGGGTTTAAGTGAAAAGTATTGTTCCTTGCTGCCCCAAATCCTTGTCTGGGGTATATAGTTTATTTCAAGGCGCAGTGTTCTAAAGTTGGCAAAACCCCAGTTAAGCAGGGCTTCCCCGTCCCGGTCCCGCTCATCTTCACTGGAAGCCCCAAGAAGAACGGCGATAAGCCTTGTTCCTTCCCGGCGGCCTGTAAGGGCGATGTTGTACCCCGCCTCTGTAATATACCCCGTTTTAAGGCCGTCCACCCCGTCAATCCGGCCCAGAAGGGTATTGCGGTTGTTCTGTACAATGGTGCGGCTGGGGCTTGTTCCCGTGTTGACTGCCAGCGGGTAGGCAAAACTCGGCACCGAGTGAAGCAGCGCAAGGCTTTCCGGATGTTCCGTCAGGTATATCTGGCAAAACCGGGCAAAGTCCGCGGCGGAGGTGGTGTTTTCCGGTGAAATTCCCGCAGGCTCGAAAAAGCGGGAAGAAGCCAGCCCCAGCCGGCCTGCTTCCGCGTTCATCATCGCCGTAAAGGCTTCTATGGAGTGTGCCAGATGGAGCGCCGTCGCCACCGCCGCATCGTTCCCTGAAGAAACAGCCAGCCCCAGCAGTAGTTCCCCCAGCGTAACTGTCTGGTTTCTTCCCAGAAACATCAGGCTTGAGCGGGGGGGCTGGTTTTCCGCCCAACTTTCCGGAGGAAGTTCTACAATGGTATCGGGAGTCGTTTTGCCCGCTCTGATCGCCCGCAGGGCAAGATGTATAGTCATCAGCTTGGTCAGTGAAGCCGGAGAAATTACTGTTGTAGGGTTTTTGGAAAAAAGGATAGTACCCGTTTCCTCATCCATCATCACCGCAGCCCGTGCGGAAATTGCAGGCGGCGGGGCGGCGGGAAAAAGCGGGTCTGCAATGTCGGCGGCAAAACAGGGAACGGCAAGAAAACAGAAAATGATAATACAGAGGAGAAACAAAACTCCGCAGTATTTCTGTTTGCTCAATTTCCGCTTGCCTATTTTTCGTTTGTTTAATTCCACCTTGCTTGATTTCCGCCTGCTTGCCATCGCCGCCGCCTGTTAGAACAATTGCCCCGCCGCACGGGGATAGGGAATTACATCCCGAATATTTGTCATGCCGGTTATATACTGGGTAAGCCGTTCAAAGCCCAGACCAAAGCCCGAATGGGGGACTGTGCCGTAACGGCGCAAGTCCAGATACCAACTGTAGTGTTCCGCATTCATCCCCAATTCTGCCATGCGCCTTTCCAGCGCCTCAAGATTTTCTTCCCGCTCGGAACCGCCGATTATCTCCCCCAGCCGGGGAACCAGCACATCCATCGCTCTGACGGTCTTACCGTCATCGTTCTGCTTCATGTAAAAGGCTTTTATTTCCCTGGGGTAATCGGTAACGATTACCGGCCCCTTGATCAGTTCTTCCGTAAGGAAACGCTCATGCTCGCTCTGAAGATCGCAGCCCCAGTAGGGCTTGAATTCAAATGGCCTTGAGCCCTGGGCCTTTTCCAGTTCGGCGATTGCATCGGTGTAGGTTAAGTGAACAAACTCCGATTCCACAACGGAACGGAGCGTGTCGATTAGCCCCTTTTCGATGCGTTCGTTAAAGAACGCAAGGTCTTCCGCACACTCATCCAAAATTGTGTTTAGGCAGAATTTTAGAAAATCTTCCGCCAGTGTCATGTTTTCCGGCAGCCGGAAAAAAGCGGTCTCCGGCTCTATCATCCAGAATTCCGCAAGATGCCGGACGGTGTTGGAATTTTCCGCCCTGAACGTGGGGCCAAAGGTATACACACGGGAAAGGGCTGTTGCGTAGGTTTCCGCTTCCAATTGGCCGGAAACGGTAAGAAAGGTTTCCCTGCCAAAAAAATCGCCCGCATAAGGAGAGTCCCCCTGTTTTGCAGCGATACTTTCGGCAGCCTGAGCCGCCCCGGCGGCCTTTCTGGCCGGATCGAGGGTGGTTACCCTGAACATCGATCCCGCTCCTTCCGCGTCGTTTCCGGTGATGACCGGCGTATGAAGGTAGTGGTAGCCCCGATCCTGAAAAAAACGGTGAACCGCATAGGAAAGCCGGTTGCGAACCCGCATCACCGCGGCGAGGGTATTGGTTCTTCCCCTAAGCTGGGGCAGCTCCCGCAGGAACTCCAGGGAATGCCGCTTTTTCTGGAGAGGGTACGGGGCAATGCCGTTTTTTTCTTCACCCGGAGCGTCGCCCAGCAGGGTTATCGACAATGCGGCAACTTCCACCGCCTGCCCCTGTGCCGGAGAAGCGATCAGCGTGCCGGAAATTTCCACCGAGCATCCCGTGGAAAGCCCCGGCGGAACGGGAACCCCGTCAAAGGTACACTGAATACTGCTAAAGCAGGAGCCGTCATTTACTTCCACAAAGACCAGGTTCTTCATGTCCCGTTTGGTTCTGACCCAGCCCCGGATTACAATGTTTTCCTGCGGCGGTTCCATGCGCAGGATTTCTTTTATTAAGGGAAACACGGCTTATTGTATCATATATGGGGGAAAGATATAAAGTAGGCTAAAGCAGGCGTTCATGCTATACTGGCTGTAAATGATAGTAAGTGCTTCAAGACGAACGGACATCCCAGCTTTTTACTCAGATTGGTTTTTCAATCGCGTTAAGGAAGGCTTTGTTTTTGTGCGAAATCCAATGAATATTAATCAGATAAGCAAAGTATCACTTTCTCCTGATGTTGTTGATTGTATTGTTTTCTGGAGTAAGAATCCAAAGGTAATGATTCCCTTTTTAGATAAACTGAATGAATATAACTATTATTTTCAATTTACTCTCAATCCCTATGATCAAGATATTGAAACAAACTTACCTAGCAAAACAAAGATTATTGATACTTTCAAAAAGTTATCAGATAAACTTGGTGCACATAGAGTTATCTGGCGATATGATCCAATTCTTATAAACAGAAAATATACAATTCAATACCATGTTGAAAAATTTTCTGAGATAGCAAATGCGTTAAAAGGTTATTCAGAGAAAGTAACAATTAGTTTTATTGATTTTTATTCAAAAACAGAACGTAATATGTCGGAGCTTGAAATTGGAAAAAACAATTCGGAAATGAAATTCTTTATAGCGGAAAAATTGGCCGATATAGCGCATGAAAATTCGTTTATTATTGATACCTGTGCCGAAGACATTGATTTATCTCAGTATGGAATAATGCATGCAAAGTGTATTGATGATAATCTTATAGAACGAATAATAGGATGTCCAGTTGACATAAAGAAAGATAAAACACAGAGATTGGAATGTGGTTGTATTGCAAGTGTTGATATTGGCGCGTATAATACTTGTTGTCATGGTTGTTTGTATTGTTATGCGAATTATAGTGATTCTGTTGTAGCAGGAAATATTCAAAACCATAATAAATTTTCGCCTCTGATGATTGGTGAATGTTTTGAAGAAGATAGATGTACTGAAAGAGAAGCAAAAAGTAATAAAGCGCCCCGCAGAGCAGCGGGATATTTCGTTCTCCCGTGTGAAGGCAACAAAAGCCGGTTGGTGGGCGTTACTGGATTTGAACTATAAACAAAAGCCGGTTGGTGGGCAATACTGGATTTGAACTGTGGTTTTTTCTCCGCAATCTGCAAAAAACGCTCAACGTATCGCGTTTTTCGCAGCAAAAACATTCTCCCGTGTGAAGGAAAAAAGCCGGTTAGTGGGCGATACTGGATTTGAACTATAAACAAAAGCCGATTGGTGGGCAATACTGGATTTGAACCAGTGACTTCTACCGTGTGAAGGTAGCACTCTCGCCACTGAGTTAATTGCCCCCAACCAGCTTTTGCTGAATCGGCGCACCGCTTCGAGTAACGGCTTGTGGTTAGTCTACCATAAAGTCAAAGATCGGATCAAGCCCAAAAAATTGATTGTAAATAGCGCCGTTTATTGATACACTAGCCCCATGCAGATCGTTGATGCCGGACAATTTGACAATTACTGGAAGTCCCGGGTTACCACGGCAGAAACAAGGCCGGATGATGAAGGGACTGTTGATTCCCGTGTGCGGGAAATTATAGAAGCGGTGAGGAGTAAAGGGGATGCGGCAGTCCGCCGTTATGCGCAGCGTTTTGACAAAAGCTCCCCGGAAAAGCTGGAAGTGCCTACCGGTATGGCGGAGGCTGCCTGGGAGGCGCTCCGCAAAACGGAGAGGAAACTGGCTGCCGCAATGGAATTGGCCGCCTTTCATATTCGGGATTTTGCGGAACTTCAACGGAAGCAGTTTGCTGATTTTGAAACCGAAATGGATGAGGGCCTTTTTACCGGCCAGCGGATAATCCCCGTAGAGCGGGCGGCGGTCTATGTGCCCGCAGGCCGTTTTCCGCTCTTTTCCTCCGTGTTGATGGGGATGCTTCCCGCCCTGGCCGCCGGTGTGGAGGAGCTTGTCCTTGCTTCGCCGCCTATGGAAGACGGCTTCCCCGCCCCGCGTATTATGGCTGCCGCCGCATTGGCAGTAAGCCTTGACCGGGGCAAAATGGCCGCCGGTGCGGAAAGTCCGCAAGCCAGGCTGCGGATTTTTGCTATGGGCGGCGCTCAGGCAATTGCCGCGCTTGCCCTTGGTACTGAATCGGTTCCCAGGGCAAGCGTCATCATCGGGCCGGGAAATAAATATGTGGCGGCGGCAAAACGTATGCTTTTTGGTGAAGTGGGGATCGACTTTGTGGCCGGCCCTACGGATGTACTGATTATCGTCGATCACGGCGCGGCGGATGTGTCAAAGGCCGGAGCGGCAGTTACCGGATCAATGAGCGCCGGAACAACAGCCGGCCCGGCGGAAATCATCGCCGCGGATATGCTGGCTCAGGCGGAACATGATCCCGATGCCAGAGCCCGCGCTCTTGTCCCCAATAGCGGCATGGCGGAAAAAATTAGCACGGCCCTGGAAAGGCGGCTTGCCGCTTTGCCGGAAGAATCGCGGGCAATAGCCGGAGCATCTTTGGATGCGGGAGGGCTAATCGTCGTTTACAAGACCAGGGAGGAAGCGATCCGCATTGCCAACATCATCGCCCCGGAACATCTGGAACTTCATTCGGAAAATCCCGGCGGCTGGACTTCCGGCACAGGAGATCGCCTTAAAAACTACGGCTCCCTCTTTACCGGCGCGCTGGCGGCGGAAGTGCTGGGCGATTACAGCGCGGGGGTAAACCATACCCTTCCCACTTCAGGGAGCGCCCGTTTTACCGGAGGGCTTTCTGTCCGGCATTTCCTTAAAACTGTTACAACGCTGCGTTGTACCACCGGCGCGGGCTTTGAGAAGGCGCGGAAGGCGGCGGAAATTCTGGGCAGGGCGGAAGGGTTAATCGCGCATTCGCGGGCCGCTTATGAACGGACTGTTTATGAACAACGGCGTTCTAACGAACAGCGTATACCGGAATGACAATCGGCACTATAACAAACCACCGGAGCAGGGAAGAAGGAGCGATTATCTATCCCGTCCATTCCCGCCGGTCCGGAGGGCTTTCCATTGGGGTAAACCTTTTTCCGGATCGCAAAGTCTGTTCCTTTAACTGCCCATACTGTGAAGTTTTTCCCTTTGAAGCGGATGTCTTTTTTAGCATGGAAACGATGAAATCCGCCCTCTGCCGGACAGTTCAGGAAGCACAGAAAAACGGCGTTCCCATAAAGGACATTTGTTTTTCCGGTAACGGCGAACCAACAATGTCGCCGTTTTTTACGGAAGCCGTTACGGCGGCGGCGGCCATACGGTCAGAATTGGCTCCCGAAGCAAAACTTGTGGCGATCACCAACGGGACAGGGCTGCTGAATCAGGCGGTATTCCAATTTCTTAAAACAGCGTCTTTACCCGGCATTGACCTTCATATCTGGCTTAAACTTGACGCGGCAACAGAAGCATGGTACAACGCCGTGGATCGCTCAGCAGTCCCTTTTATGGAACTGGTTTCCCGTATCCGTGATTTTGCAGGCTCAGGAGCGCCCTTTACTATTCAAACAATGCTATGTAAAATAAAGAGCGCTTTACCGCCGCCGGAAGAAAGCGCCGCATGGGTGCAGTTGGTAACAGAACTTGCCGCCCTTTCCGCCGCAAGTGTTAGAGATTGCTGCGCTGTAGGCCATACCGGCGCAACGGGCGGTTACTGCGTTACGGAAAACAAGCCGCACATAAGGGCGGTGCAGCTTTACGGCAAAGCGCGGCCCGCGCCGGAAGACCCGCTGGCAGAGGCGGCGCCAACGGAAGCGCTGGAAGAACGGGCAGCGCTGCTCCGCGGGGCGCTGGATAAAGCGGGAATGATCGTCCCGGTGGAAGTGTATAAGTAGTGTCTGTCCACAAAGTCGGTTACTTTGCGGCCAGACCTTGCATTTTCTCAACCTTTAGGTTGCGAAAATGCGACAATAAGGTAGTTGCGGACTACCAGTCCGAGTCCATAATGTGTCTACATTATGGACAAACTTTAAGTAACGTTCACAGTCTGCACAACTACAAACAGATGTTAACTTTATTGTTAACCTTATAATGAGGGGATTGTAAAATTGTATCGTTTAATTAAAAAAGTTTTTTTTGCAGTGTTTTTTTTCATGGCGGTTTTTTCCCTCTTTGCCCGTGATGTGGAAATAACGGTACACGATACAGACCTTGGCCTGCCGCTGGAAGGAGCGGTGATTCGCTCCTGGGACGGCAAACAGTATATCTGCGACAGAAACGGTAAAGCTCTGGTTGCCGTGCCGGATGACAGGCAGGTGCTGATCCAGGCCGCTTATCCGGGCTATGAAAGCGGCAGGCTTGTAATAACCACGGATGCCGTTAAATTCACCTTAGGCCTGCGGCTTTCCGGGATAATGGAAAGCAAGGAATTGGTGATCGAAGCTGCAAAGCCCGGCTCCAGTGAAACTAAAACAGGGCGCAGTGTTGCCATTTCCGGACGGGACATTGCCCAGACTGCTGAAATCGGAGTTATTGAAGATGTGATGAAGTCCATCAAGCTGCTGCCGGGCGTGGGTTATGCCGGAGTTTTCAACAGCCATCCGAGCATACGGGGCGGCGATCCCGGCGACATGAGCGCGGCGTTGGACGGTTTTTATATCATGAACCCCTATTACTGGGGCGGCGCTTTCTCAATTTTTGATCCCCGTATGGTGGAGAGCGCCCAGCTTTCCCACGGAGTGTTTTCCGCCCGCTATGGTCATACCATTTCCGGCCTCCTTGATATAACGGCAAAAAAGCCCTCCCCTACTGAAACCGAATTTGAATTGGGGGCCAGTACCAGCGCCGCCAGTTTTAATTATTCGCTGCCCTTTGCAGGCAAAGGCGGTCTCTTGTTCATGGGGCGCACTACTTACTACGATCCGGTTGTCTGGCTGGTTCAACAGGCTGCTAAAACAATCGAAATACTTGAACCGGCGAACGCGATACAGACGGCTCCCTATATCAGGAGCGGAACCATTACCGGCAATTACCGCTTTTCCGATAATCTTGAACTGCAGGCAACCGGTTTTTGGGGCATGGACGGTGTTGGAGTCAACTATGAAAATTCTACCCGTACCAGCGAACTCAAAAGCGATTCATCCCTGCAATTCGACTACACCAATTATCAGGGCTTTATCACATCCGCTCTTTCATGGAACCCCCGCAATGATATGCTGTTCAAGCTGACAGCCGGAACCGGTTTTTTCGAAGCGGTAATTGCCGGGGATATGCAGGATATTGTTTATGAGAAAAAGTTTGAAAAAACCGATGGAAATGCTTGGTATTATGATTTTCTTAAAGACAACTCAAGCGTATTCAAAGACAGCTATGATACCAAGGAGAATGGCCTTATCAAACAAAACAATAAGGAATTCAACATACAGGGGCGCATTGATTATGACTGGGAATTGAAAAACGGCCTGCTGTTTTCCGCCGGAATTCAAGAACGATTTAGCCGGTACTCCGCCATAGGCGAACAAAAAATGTACGGGGGAAGGCTGCTCAGTTCATTTAAAATTGAAGAACAGGAGATGCTGCTTGATGACATGGGCATTACCGATCCGGTTAAGCGCATTTTTTTTACAGAGTATATGAGGGTTAGATTCCCCGTTGAAAACAACCCCAATGCGGTGAATCAGATGTTCACTACATCGGGCTACAGCCTTGCCGAGTACCGTACGCGTGACAACCGGTTCAATGCGGAACTCGGCCTGCGTGTCGATCATTTCTACCTGATTGGCAAAGATGATTTTACCCTTCAGTCAAAACCCGCCTTGAACCCCCGGCTCAATATGGATTTTAACATATTCAAAGACCGGTGGATTGTGCAGTCGCTGGATGTAAGCGCCGG
>JAITCP010000114.1 GCA_031283025.1 Spirochaetaceae bacterium
AAAACGGTTAATTCTTTGTTGCTGCGGTATTCATCGGCTGCAGCTTCAGCGGCTTTTTCCAATGAAAGATAATTTCTTAATTTTTTTTCTTTTATATAACCAACAAAATCTACCACTTCACCATAGTAACGTGGGGGAAGGGTATCTATTTCCCTTAACAATGCAGATCGTTCAATCATGGTTTCCTCCGATATATTTAAGTATAACGGCAGGGAATAATTAAAACAAGCTGTACACGCCCCAGCTTTGTAGGAGACGCAAAAGTGACAGATACCCCCTGATTTGTCTAAACACTTTCGCTGTTTAGACAAACAGGATGGTGAGTAACATCTGAAAGCAGGCGGCGCTAAAATGTAAAAAAAATTACGCTATGTGCATTGTTTTTTGATGTGGTATATAGTATTATCTCCCTATGAAGCGGGATATTATCTGCAAGTCATCTGCCTTCAAACACAAGGTTACTTTAATATTTTTTTGCCTTTGCTAATGGAGTAGGAGGACTCTATGTCTGAAATGACTGACGAAGAAGCCGATTATTGGGATGAGTTTTTTACCAAGAATCCGCCAAAGGCTGATCCCAACAGAAAGGGCGGCTATTTTACCCGCCAGCGGGAGTTGCTTGATGTATTGGATAGGGCTGCTGCCGATTATATCTTAAACCGTGCGCTTCAAGCGCAAAAATTGCCCTCTCAAGTCATTGGCGATATGGTTCGGGAAAAAATTGCCGCATCTGCTGTTACATAACTTCCAGAATGGAAATGCATATGGCACGCGATGGTGTCAGATACAGCTTTTTCGTAGTGGTGTTGGTTGGCGGGGTACACAACCGCAAGTGGCGGTGGCGCGATAGGCAAAACCGAGTATCAGGCATCGTTTTGACATATCCGGCACTTGAAGAATGAGAAATTTGAGAAACGAACAATGAGGAATAAATAGCAGGGAGCAAAGAAAAGCGATGCCTTAATTTTGCTCTCGCCAACTTTTTTGGCACCTTGCTCTTTGTTTATTTGTATTAGCGGGTATATTTAAACAAAAACATCTTTTCTCATGCTGATTGTTTTATTGCGTTTGCCATTCATTTCTGAATTGGGAACAAAGCCGTTTTTTTGATAAAATTCTATAACACTTTCGTTGTGTTCAATATCCGCATCTACAGTGAGAAAGCGGCAGGCAAAAAGTTGCCGGTTGCAAATACGGGCAAGGGCTAAAGCTTTGTTGATCATATATGTACCGAGTTTTTTATATTTTCCCTGTTCCGAATAAGAAACGGCGAGTTTTGCTATTTTCATTGCGGGAATGGTCTTAAAAGGGTAATTGAGATTATGGGTTTCTTTTTCTGATACTGATAATTTAATTGCGTCTGCAATGAGTGACATATAGGCGGCAATATTCCCGGTAGTCCGCTCCCTCAACAGCCATGTCAAGGCGATATGATCATTTTGAGAACGGAGAGCGTCATCAAACAGATAATCGTTGTATTCAGTTACAAAACAAGAAAAACTATCCAACAAAGTATTAGATGATAACTGTTCAAAGTAAAAGATACTATTGCCGTTTTTATGGCTTATAGTAATGGCGCACTCATTTTCTGAGCAGCCTAATAAGGTCTTCTTCTTCCGCTTTATGCCGTTTCAAAGCCGCCGCAGTCGGCTTACGGCGAATTTCCTGTATAACCTGATACACTATTTTCTTGTCCTTTATCTCCGTTGGTTGGACAGGTTTTACTCTTGCTCCCATTGCGTTACCTCTTTTGCTAATATAACACAAAAACAGGGAAATGGCATCACGGAGTATACGGCTGGGGGCGCGATGGTACCTAACCCCGCTTTTTCGTAGTGGCGTTGGTTGGCGGGGTATACTACCGCTGGCGGTGGTGCAACAGAGTCACCCTTTATTTGAATTTAGAGAGCAGAGAGAAATGAGAAAATGAAATTACCAACGGTGGTTGACGGGTATTTCTACGGTTTGGGTAATGCTCATGGGGTAAATGTAGCATGAAAATGGGGAATGGGGTATAGGGAGTGGGGAGTGGTGTTGTTCGTAATCTATGCGTGGTACAATAACACGCAAAGCTTACGGACATAAACCCCAATTCCCAATCCCAAGTCCCTAACAAAAACAGGAAGCAGAGAGGAATGGGGAGTAGTGGTTAGTAAGCGAAGTTCGTAAGCGGTGCGTGATAGTAACACGCAATGCTTACCCCACTCCCGATTCCCTACTCCCTACTCCCTTTTCTCATTTGTTATTTACCAAACCTTCACTTCTCCCGCCGGTTTTGTAACTTTGACATCTTCGCCGGAAGGCTCAATGACAAAAAGCCCTTTCTTCAAGGCGTATCCTCTGGAGGATTCATCGGCTATCGTGGCTGCTATTGCCCCCATGAACTGCCTTTTGTCGCCGTGCTCGTCGGCGTATTTCCGTATCTTTTCCATGCGTGCAAGGTGTTCGTCTATGTCCGCCTGCCGCAGGGTGGTTTTTACTTCTACCGCAACCGCCTGTTCTCCGTTTTCAAGCATACCGTCTATTTGGGCATAGACGCCTTCCGCAAATTTATAAGTGGCTATGCGGTTAAAGTGATAGCCTAATTTCTTGAATTTTTGGGGCAGGCCGGGGGTTAACAGGTGTTCGACAATAGAGCCTAATGTGTTGTTAAGGCCGCCTATGTTTTTTTGGGTTTCCCTTATGGCTTTTTCGGTTTTTAGATTGGTTTCTTTAAGGACTTTTTGGGTTTCCCTTATGGCTGCCCATGCTTCGTCCTGGGATTTTAATAAATCGTCTAATGTAACCTTTTTGGGCGTTTTTTTAACCGTCTTCTTGGCAGGCTTTTGAACGCTTTTTGTTGTTTTTTTCACGGGCGCTTTTACCGGCATATTTCCCCCCTGCTAATAATAGAGTTGTTCAAAAACTTCAGTTTTTGAACAACTACCTATTAAAACTGCAAAATACGCAGTATTTTGCTTAACTTGTTCAAGAACCAACCGGGTTCTTGAACAAGTCTAATATATTAGAAATTTTAGTTTTGGTAAGGGAGCAGAGAGGGGAATGAGAGAATGGGGGGTGTTGTTCGTAAACTATGCGTAATAATAACACGCTCCGTACCGAAGGTACGCTCTTACAACATAAACCCTGGTCCCCGATCCCCAGCCACCCACTCCCCACAGACATTCTTGACCATGCGCTTTCTTTGTAGGACAATGAGGTATTCTATAATAACAGGAGAAGACTATGGGCGTTATTGAATACATTGAAGCCAGAGAAATTCTGGATTCCCGGGGAAACCCCACCATTGAGGTGGATGTAGTCCTTGATGACGAAACCCTGGGCCGGGCGGCGGTTCCTTCCGGGGCATCTACCGGAGAACATGAAGCTGTGGAGCTTCGGGATGACGACAAAAGCCGTTATTTGGGCAAAGGGGTTCAGAAGGCGGTAACCAACGTAAATGACATTATAGCACCGGAGCTTATCGGCTTTGAGGTAACCGATCAGGTTGATATAGACCGGACGATGATCGAACTGGACGGGACGGAAAATAAGGGCAAACTGGGGGCCAATGCCATACTGGGAGTGTCCATGGCAGCCGCCAGGGCCGCCGCAGACAGCCTGGGCGTTCCCCTGTACCGCTATTTGGGCACCTTCCACGCCAATATGCTTCCCGTACCCATGGCGAATATCATTAACGGCGGCAAACACGCGGATAATATGGTAGATTTCCAGGAATTCATGGTCATGCCCGTGGGCGCCGAGTCCATAAAGGAAGCGGTCAGGTGGACTGCGGAAGTGTTCCACAACCTGAAAAAACTCCTTAAAGATGCGGGTAAAAATACCGCCGTTGGGGACGAGGGGGGCTTTGCCCCGGACATCGGGAACGAAGAAGCCCTGGATTTTGTAATGAAAGCCATAGAAAAGGCCGGTTATAAGCCTGGGGATGATTTTGGCATTGCCCTGGACTGCGCCAGCTCCGAATTGTTCGAAGAAGGGGGAAAACAGGGTTACAAGTTCTGGAAATCCAACCCGGACAAGCTCTTTTCCGCCGACGAAATGATAGAAATTTTCACCAAATGGGTGAACAAGTACCCCATCGTGTCCATTGAAGACCCTCTGGATCAGAACGATTGGGAAGGTTATGTAAAAATGACCAAGGCGCTGGGGAGCAAAATCCAGGTTGTAGGGGACGATTTCTTTGTAACCAATACCAAACGGCTTTCCAAAGGCATCGCCATGGGGGCCTGTAACTCGATCCTGATCAAGGTAAACCAGATCGGCACGGTAACGGAAACCTATGAAGCGGTAGAAATGGCCAAACGGGCCGGTTATACGGCAATTATCTCCCACCGCTCCGGCGAAACCGAGGACAGCTTTATTGCCGACCTTGTAGTAGCCCTGGAAACCGGCCAAATCAAAACCGGCTCCATGAGCCGCACAGACCGGATATGCAAGTACAACCAGCTTATGCGCATAGAGGAAGAACTGATGGGCGTCTCCGAATATGCGGGCAAGGGCGCTTTCTACAATATTAAGAAAGGGTAAACTTCAACCACAGCCGCATGGGTATCCATACCCGTGCGGCTAAAAAAACTTTTCCTAAAGTTTTATTGACTAACAGCCGATAATAAGATATAATCCTCTTTTATAAGGGGATTTATAGGAGTTATTATGCAAAAAGCAGTACCTATTATAAAACGGGCAGTATACATTACTGTTGCCGTAATAGTCTTATTGGCACTGAATACCTGTAGTATGATATTCGATGATGATGATGATAATACTAATAACGAGGTAACGATTGTTGACATAAAGAAAACAGGCCCATTAAACACTACTACTTGGCTTGAAATTCTGCTTGAGATTGACAGGCAGAATTCTTTAGTCAATCTTGATCTGAGTGAATGTACCCTGAGCCCGGGTAATCGCAGCGACGGCCTGGTTAGAAAAGAGGAAGTTTTTGAGGGTACCAACCGGTACTCAAGGTATAGAGTGTATTTTGACCCAAATCCCTACATTACCTTAGGGAAAAATAAAATAGTGTCCCTCATCCTGCCTGACATAGCCGAAAAGATAGAAGCGGGAGAAGGGAGTTACTATAGGAAAGGTGCGCTGGGAACTATAGAATATGGAAAGGTCGAATTTGAAATTGATGTTCCGGCCTTTAATCATTTTACCCGGCTTAAAAGTGTAAAAGGCGCACGTATTAAACAAATCGGAAGATATGCCTTTGCCGGTTTAAAGTCTCTGGAACAAGTGGAATTTCCGAATGTAACTCATGCCATTGGGGAATATGAGTTAGTCACCGGATGGACTATTATTGTCAATGACTCCCCCTATGGCGACTCTAACCCGATAGATGGCTGGTATGAAAGAGACATTGATTACGCTGCTTTCATGGATTGTACCGCTCTTAAGGATGTGAAGATCGAAAATGCAATGATTATCAGCATAGCCGCCTTCAAGGGCTGTACAAGTTTGCGGAGTATAAATTTTCCCAGTGCATGGTTACTTCACCAGCACGCCTTTGAAGGATGTACCGGACTTACTGAAGTAACCCTCCCCTCTGCAACAAAAATCGGTAACTTCGCTTTTGCCGGCTGTACAAGGCTTACCAAAGCGGCCTTTCCAAAGTCGACAGCGGAGGCGGCCCTGGCGGATTTACCGGTCCCCTCCCTCCCCTATGGCGAATGCGGGAATATTGGTGATGGTTTAGGCAAAGATCAAGATAAATATTATAAATATAGTATAGTTATCTTTGACGGCGCCTTCTCCGGCTGTTCTTCCCTCCAAACATTGGAAATACGAAACGCATGGAACGTGCACTTCGGCGCTTTGGCTTTTGAAAAAGTCGGAAAAACACTTGACATCCATCTGTCTGATAGCAGACATTCACTGAATAACGGCCTTAGTTTTGGTGAAGACAATTTGTACAGCGGTGTTTTTAGAAGTACCACTATAACCCTGGAGACGATTAATCTTCATGGCCTATCGCCGGAGAATTTTGATATTATAAAGAATGGGGTGCCCCCGGGTGGCCCGGGCGACGGGCTTGATAATATAATCCCAAGGCTTGACCCTGATAGTCCAAGGATAAATTTAGTCCCGATCCCGAAGTAATCCGTACTAGTGTATTTTTCAGGCGGGTCCAAAAGGCCCGCCTTTTTTTATCTGGAGATAAGGCCGAATTTGTATCCTAAGCCCGCGTCTATTTGATACCTGTTGCTATATAAGACGGTTGTATTATTCGATTTCCTAAGAAAGCGGAAAATTTCTATGTTCCGGGAAGCGTCTATGTCCATAGAAAAACGGGCATCTATAAATAACATCCCCGGACCGGCTTTAATTCCGTATTGAAGGCCCGCGCACCAGGAAAGCGGGGGAGGGCTGCCAACGCCGTACAACGGATAGTTGACATGGATTCCCCCATAAGGTTCGATCAAATGATATATGCCGGGTTTAACGGGAAATTTCAGTAAAAGCGGAATTTCCAGTACCCAATCATGGCGTTCAACGCCGTCCACATAAAGAATCCCAATCCATTCGGGCACCAGCGCCGCGCCCGTTTCTACAGACATAAAATTAAGGAATTGCAGTTCTGCCGAAATACCGGCGCCAATGTTTAACAATTCGGTTTCCTGGGTATTGCCGTAATAGATACGGGGGCTCCAGAAGGCGGATGCCCCAAGATACAGCAGCTTGTTACGCCACGCGGTCCTGTCTCTATGTATGTCGGCGATGACGGAAAAAACTTTGTCCATCGTAACTTTAAGAAGGCTGTCCGCTTCTTCCGGTGAAGAATAAATCAAATCCTGTTCGGTTACAATCGTATTTGTTTTTTTGTCTGTCAGGGTTATATGCAAAAGGTACAACTGGTCGGATGGTCTCTGCCCCGATATAAGGCTAAGTTCCGGCGTAAGGATAAAATTTGCCTTGTCCTGATTTTCCGTTATTATATGATTATTGGCCGTAACCTCAGCGGCAAGAGAATCGGCAAAAAGCGCGTTATCTTCCGGGCTTTTACCAACTCCGCTTACCGGCGGGATATAAATGTAGTAACTTGAGGAGCTTTTTGCAGCCAGAGGAAAACCGGCGCAAAGCAACAATACCCATATTACCCATTTTTTCATGTTGGTGATCGAATAAATTGTATCACTTTTTGCATGGTTTGTCAAATTATCTGGATAAAAACCCGTATTTGTATCCCAGACTTAGGTACATTATGTTCCGGTGATATTTGAGATCTTCCGATCTGGTTTCCACGGTGGAATCGCCGATATCCATTGCAAACCGGGGTTCTATAAACAGCACACCCTGCCCTGCTTTGAAACCGTACTGAAAGCCCACCCTCCAGGATAATAACGGCGGTTTGGTGGTGTTATACAACGGGAAATTGAGATGTATACCCGCATAAGGCTCACATAAAAAAATGGCGCTGGGTTTAAAGACAAACTTCACCGTAAGGGGGATTTCCATTACCATGTCCAGATAATTATCATCGGCTTTGCTTGTTGCGGCAATCCAATCAGGCGCTATTTCCATGCCTGATCCCAGGGATAAAAAGTCAAGTAAACGCACTTCCGCTGAAATTCCAAAGCCAAAGTTCATCGGAACGATTGAATTGGACGAAGCGGTATAGATTCGGGGAGTCCAGAAGGCGGCAGCGCCAAAATATAACCTTTTGTTCTGCCATGCGGTATTGTTAAGTTCGGTATGAACTACGGCTAAAATATTGGAAACCATTACCGGAATAAGGCCGGACGCTTCTTCCCAGGATGCGTAAACCAAGGACTGTTCCGTAAGGATTTTGCCGGTTTTACTGTCAGAGAGCAGCAGATGTAAGGCGTACAACGACGATCCGGAGGTTTGTCTGGGCGCATTGCTTGTCCATGGCGTAATTGTCCCTTTCAGAGAAAAATTGGTTTCTCCCTCGTTCCTCACAATGTAATAATTTCGCGTCATAAGTTCAAAAATAATGGCGGATGTAAATAAAGAGTTGTCCTCTGCTTTTATGCCGGTTCCGCTTACTTGCGGGACATAAAAAGAAATAGAAGCATTATCGGATTGGGCAAATAGAGAAAAACCCGCACACAGCAGCAATATCCATACAAGACATATCTTCATCTTCATTGCACCAGTACCGGAAACAGGGTGTTAAAGATCGCTGTAAAAACCACGATTAAGGCCAATCAATAACTACACCCGGCCCGGGTCCAGTTCCGCCGCCGTTTCCCCCGACGGAAGGATCTCCTACCTGTATATTGTAACGATACGCCATAGAATTGTAGGAAATGTTTACGATTTTTCTTCCCTCGAATTCAAAACAGTACCCCTCTTGCATATCGGAAACAAGGTTTTCCTGCTCAATGGCGAGACCGGGAAACTCAACAACACTAATATCAACAAGACCGACAGGCACGGGCTCTATAATGCCGCGGGAAGAGGCAAAGATCAGCAAATCCTCTTCCGGTTTCAAAAATTCATTCAGGATGTATACCACCCGGTTCGGTACGGCCCACATTAAGTTGTGTTCCGTACCGCCCTCCGAATCTAAAAGGGTTCCTATGGGGGGGGCGCAGCCCCCGGCAATAAAAGCGGCTAAAAAAATAAATACTGTGAAAAATCTCTTTGTACCGTTCATGTTGCCGGAGGGAAACTCCTTTATCAGTCAGTCTCTATCGTTACAGTAGCGCCAAGCTGGGCCGGAGTATCCGCGACAGAAATAACAATGCCCGCGCTATTTCCCCCGTCAAAGTCTTCAGATTCTGTGTCCAACCCGCCGCGAATAAACCAGGTAATAACACCAGGAATATCCGTAGTACTCATGCCAACCACGGGAACTGAAAAGAACATTACGTCAGTAGCCGGATTGGTTGAAGTAGTAAGATCAAAATTAAATACCCCGGTTCCTACAAGAGTATTATTAGCATTAGTAATATTTCCCCCTAGTGATTTCGTGCCGCCGCCCAAATTATTAATAGTTGTCGAAGATGTACCTTTTATATAAATTTTACTGCCGGTCGCGGAAAAACCGCCGATGGTTAATTCTGCTTCAATTTCTGAATCATCGGTAGGCAACTGGAAACAGGGTTTATCGTCATACCTACCTTTAAAGGTGTTATCATTAGGAGCTACATCGAAATCACCCCCCGTCCCATAAGTAGAGCCAAGGTCTGTAATAACGAATGATGGAGAGGTGGCGTCAGCATTGAGAGCGGCTGTGAGTGAAGTCAAGGTAAATGTAACCGATATGGTATCACTATTTATAACAGCCCCTGGTATTGGAGTCAATGGGGCCGATTCCTCAATTGTTGCAGTGATCACGCCGGTAGCCAGGAGCGTTTTATCGTTGTTCCTTCCCGCGAGCATTATAGCATTACCGCTGCCATAATTCCCTGCCGGTACTGCCAATTTGATCGTCAAGCCCTTATAACCGCTTGTACGGTAATATTTAATGGGGGAAACGGCAGTATCACAAAAGATCACTTCAATGTAATTTGTGCCGGCCTTTGCCAGACCGTCGGTCAAGGATCGGTTCGTTCCGCCGGTATCAATACTCAGATTCACCAGGGGCCTGCCGTCTGCGGTGTACCCCACAATTTCGGCCTTCTGACTCTCCGGTTGGGAAAAATCGCCGCAGGTTGCCAGGAAAACGGCCAAAAAGACAATAAAGCCTGCAAAAATAACCTTTTTCATCATAATACTCCTTAAAAATTTTTATTTTTCTAACAGAAATATAAAACGTTTCTGTTTTTTAGCAATAAATTATAGTATATTTCAGCAATGTTTGTCAAGAGTTCGCGTTGCACACGGTTCGGGACTACTCATTGAGCCCATAGAGTTTCCTGATCCGGGTTATGGTTTGCTCCATGTTGATCAGTTCCTGTTCGGGAATTTCAATTTCCCCGTTCATAAACTGGCCCAGGCGCTTCATGATACTGGCAAGCAGGGCCAGATCGGCCTCTTTAGAGTTCTCTGTGGAAGGGGACGGAATAACAGTTGACAGGCGGGAGTGGTTAAAACCGGCTTGGTCTTCCGCAGCCAGCAGGATAGAATAGCTTATTTCTCCGCCCTGGGGGAGGGATTTGGGATTATAGTAATAACAAATGGCCGGATTCTTCAGCGCGTTGGTCCGGCTGTTGGCGGTTCGTCCCTGACCGGAAGCCCAGACAGCATCGCTTAACAGCGTCCAGTCCCCAATATGGAGGTAATCCGGGCTTTCCCCGGATAATGCCTTGATGCTCCCCATAAAGGACAACTGCCCGCTGTGGGAAGCCCAATAGCGGTCGATGCTTCCCGCTATGACTGTTTCCACCCCAATCCCCTGGTTATTGATAAAGAACGCGCTTCCGTCGGCTCTTCCCGCCAGGCGGGTGTTAAGCAATATGCGCGCACCTACGTTAATCTGCCGGGGCTGCAGGTTTGTCAGGTGGATAGTCATTCGGATACCGTTGGTGTCTCCGGAACCGGAGGTTTGTAAAAAGGTAAATTCCTGGCGTACGCGCAGGGTTTCCGATTCAAAAACCAAAGCCGGGGAAATGCCGCCGGTTTCTAAACGAAAATTAAAGGCAGGGGATTCGCCCAGGCGGTAAATCCGGCCATTTATGTTAAGTTCTATAAAGCTGGTTCGGGGGTCTTTATCCGCAAGAAACGTCTCATAGCTCCTTTCTGCCTCGTTCAGGCAGTAAAAGGAAAAACGGCCTGAATCTTCAAATAAAAACAGGGAAGCATGCCCCTGCCTTATTTCAAGGGAACCCAGCGGAACAGCCCCTATCAGGAAGAAAATGCAGAAATACAGGCAGAACACAGATGCGGCAAAACGGCTTCCGCGCTTGCCGGAATCGCTAATCATTTCCATATAATACCATTATCGGAGCAAAATAGCCAGATAATCGGATTTTACCTGAGATATTTCACACAAAGATCGCTTGGCGTGTAATCCTAAGAATCAATACCGGGCAATAGCGTTGCCGCTTTTAGTTTTTTTGCCGCATCGCCGCCTGCCAGTTTTTCAATCAGGGCAAGGGCGAATTCAGCGGCAGTTCCGGCGGCGCGGCTGGTAATAAGGTTCCCGTCGATTACCACCCGATCTTCTGTACAGCCCGTAAGCCCCTGTTCCATTCCGGGATAACAGGTAAATTTCCTCCCTTCCAGAAGGCCCAAAGGGGCAAGAAAGACTACCGGAGCGGCGCAAATGGCGGCGATTGTCTTCCCCGCCTTTGCCATTTCCCGGAAGAAATTCCCCACCGGAACGCAGGCGGCCAGGTTAGACGATCCGGGCATACCGCCGGGAACAAAAACGCAATCCCAATCGGCAGGGTTAAGGGTTTCTGTCTCGTTAAGAGCCGCTATAGTGGTATCTGCGGTTAAAGCAATGCCGTGGGAGCCTTTAACGGATAATGATTGCCCAATGGCGGCTATAACCACTTCCACGCCGGAGCGGCGAAGGTAATCGATGGGGGTTACGGCCTCCACTTCTTCAAATCCGTCAGCCAGGAAAACAAGCGCTTTTTTACCCATATAGAACTCCTTTTATGGCAAAATATACATAAGGTAATCTCTAAAAGCTTCAGTTTTTAGAGATTACCATAAATATTGAACAAATTACCATCACCGTTCTATACTTAGAATATAAAATAATGGAAACAATAACAGTTCCTGAAAAACCGGAATTCACCGGAATATTCAGTAAAGAACACCTTTTGAATACCTTTATGAATGATGCGGAAAGCGCTAAACTCCTGCTTGCCCATTTCCTGGAACGGACAACCAAACAATTGGAAGATATGACTGACTATATCAATAATCAAAACTGGGAGGAAATGTACCGTATAGCCCACATGATCCGGGGCAGCGTTACGACGCTTTCCGGTATGGACTTGGGACAGGCGGCAGGCCGGATTGAAAAGGCATATAAGCAAAATGACACAGCAGGAATGGCTGCGGCTTTTCCTTTTGCGGTGGAAGCCTTTCAACGTTTCAAAGCTGCCGCAGAGGAATATATACACAATTGACCCTATCCTGCCTGCATACCCACACAGTTTTTTGCGACGGAAAAGCGGATATGGAAACCATGTGCCAGGCCGCTTTTTCCAAAGGTTTTGAATCCATAGGCTTTAGCTCCCATGCCCCCATCTTTAAAAAAACCGGCATAAAAACGCGCTGGCATATGCCCGATGAAAAACTCCTTGAGTACATTGATACGGCGCTCAAGACCCGTAAACAGTGGGAAGGGAAGCTAAAGGTTTTTCTGGGCCTGGAAGTTGATTACATAGAGGGCATTTGCGGCCCCGCGGATGCGGACTTTCAGGAACTGCCCCTGGATTACATTATAGGGGCGGTTCACTATGTTTCTTCCCCCAAAAACGGGGAACTCTTTACCGTAGACGGGCCCCCGGAAGAATTCCGCCCCGGACTTGAGCAATTTGACAACGACGGCCTGGCCCTTTGCAAAGCCTACTACGACGTATATAACGGTATGATCAGTGCGGCAGGCTGCGACATCCTGGCCCACCTGGATTTGATAAAAAAGAACAACGGCCAGTTTCAGTTCTTTTCCTCCCAAAGCCCGGAATATACAAAACTGCTGGTTAAAACAGCGGACGCGATTGCACAAGCCCGTGCCGCCTTGCAAAAGGCTCCGCCGCAAGAGGGCGCCCCTTCCGCTCCGGTTGACGGAAAACTCCCCATAGTGGAAGTAAACACCGGAGGCATCATTCGCTCTTACACCACAGAACCGTATCCTTCACTTGCCATTCTGCGCCTCCTCAAGGAGCGGAATATTCCCCTTACGATAAATGCCGATGCCCACGCGCCGGAACATTTGGGCGGAGGCTACGAAACAGCCTGGGAAGCAACGCAACAGGCAGGATACGGCGCTGTTATGGCCTTCAGAGGGCGGAAAGATGGCATGGCGGTATGGCAGCCTTGACATTTCATGCCGGTTTGGAGTATATATAGATTAGGTAATCGTAAAGCATCAGTTTTGCAATGAAAACAGAACCTTTAACCGGGCAATAGCGCAGTTGGTTTAGCGTACAAGTCTGGGGGACTTGGGGTCCCCGGTTCAAATCCGGGTTGCCCGATTAAAGGGTTTTACTTCCGGTCTGCAAGGGGTACATAGTCCAGACGTTTTTGGACGCACTTGTAAGCGGGCCGGATAATTCTTCCACCGATGATGCTTTCTTCCAGCCGGTGGGCGCACCATCCGGAAACCCGGCTTATCGCAAAAAGAGCGGTGTACAGATCAGACGGTATCCCCAGCATTTTGTATACAAAACCGGAATAAAAATCCACGTTGGTACAGATCATCTTGTCGGAGCCTTTTACTTTTTTGAAGACTTCCGGAGCAAGGCGCTCAATAAGCCGGTACAGGTTGAATTCATCGGTTAAATGTTTATTTTCCGCAAGGAGAAGCGCCTTGTCCCGTAGCAGCCTTGTACGGGGATCGCTTATGGTGTACACTGCGTGTCCCTGACCGTAGATAAGCCCCGAACCATCGTTGGCTTTTCCCCGGAGTATCTGCTCCAAATAATCCGCCACTTCCCCTTCGTTGTCCCAATGTTTTATGTTCTTTTTGATGTCATCCATCATCTGCATTACTTTGATGTTGGCCCCGCCGTGCTTGTAACCCTTAAGGGAAACGAGCCCTGCGGAAATAGCGGAAAAAGTATCTGTGTCTGCAGAAGAAACCAGGTGCACGGCAAAGGTGGAATTGTTGCCTCCCCCGTGTTCCGCGTGGAGGATAAGGGCCATGTCAAGGATTTCCGCCTCCAGGCGGGTGTATTGCTGATCCGGGCGGATTAACGCCAAAAGGCTTTCCGCGCTGGAGAGGTTTTTGTCCGGCATATGGATAATAAGGCTTTCATGGTTGTAGTAATGTTTTTTTGCCATGTACGAATAAGCAACAATGGTGGGAAACCGGGCGATTAGTTCTATACATTGGCGCAATATGTTTTCCGGCGTCCTGTCTTCCGGCGTTTCATCATAGGAGTAGAGTGTCAGTACAGAGCGGGCCAGTTTGTTCATGATGTCACGGGAAGGGGCCTTCATTATTGCGTCTTCAGCAAAATGTTTGGGCAGGGCGCGGGAATTCCCCATAAGGGTGCAGAAATTTTCAAGTTGGGCCTTGTTGGGAAGAAACCCAAAGAGGAGGAGGAACACTGTTTCTTCAAAGCCAAAACGTCCGTTATTGGCAGTGCTTTGCACCAGGTCTTCTACGTCAAGGCCGCGGTAAAAAAGTTTGCCTTCTACGGCGGTTTTTTCCCCCTCGTCAATAACATAGCCGTGAACCTCGCCAATGCGGGTAAGGCCCACCAGGACTCCTGAACCGTCTGCATTCCGCAGTCCGCGCTTGACATTGAATTTATCGTACAACTCCGGTTCTATAATAAAGCTGTCAGCCGGATTATCTGTAAATTTAATCTTGTCCATAATGATCTCTCCTCAAATACTCCCGCAGTTTCCCTTTAGGGAATCTCTAAAAACTTCAGTTTTTAGAGATTTACCGCTTAAAAACGCACGTTTCACAGCCCAAAGGGCGAGAAACTGCAAAGGAACCTCTGAAAACAACCGGTTTTTAGAGGTTCCCTTTAGCTCTGTAATGTTTTTTTTAGCCGCGGTATAAGCTGCTCGGGAAAATCCCTGCCAAAAAAACACTGGTACTGGTACTTAGCCTGCCTGATAAGCATGTCAAAACCGTTAAGTACGCTACAACCTGCCGCCTGTGCCCGTTTTAGAAAGGCGGTCATGGGCGGATTGTATATTAAATCCACCACTGTTTCATAACCGTTAAAGTGGTATAACTCAAAAGGATCATCATCCACGTTAGGGAAAGTTCCTACCGGCGTAGCCTGGATAATAATATTCGAATACTTCTCCATAATGTCAAGGGATTGACGGTCCATGCTTCCCCATTTATAACCGTAACTCTGGGCCAGTTCTCTGGCTCGTACCGGATTGCGGTTTAAAATCAGGCACTTTCCCTTTAAGCGGTGAATTTCCGCCGCCACTGCGCGGGCCGCTCCTCCCGCTCCCAGAATGGTGATCATGCAACTGCGGAAATTCTTTCTTCCGGTGAAATGAAGTAGGGATTCTGAAAACCCCAGGGTGTCTGTGTTGATCCCGTGCCAGAAACATTTGGGATTCTTTTTCCGGGGGCTGTCTTCAGTTTTTTGCGGAACCGCTTTGATCGTATTACAAGCTCCGGCGGCCTCAACTGAATCTGACCGGGTGTGAAGGTAGGGGAGTATTGCTTCTTTATAAGGAATAGTAACGGAAGCGCCTTTTATTCCCAGTTCCGCCGCCAGTTCAAGAAAATTGCTCAGATTGTCCGCAGGAAAGGGGACATAAATAGCGTTAATCTTTTCGTGAGTAAAGACGGTGTTAAAAATATGGGGGCTGAATGTTGCTTTAAGGGGAAACCCCACTATGCCGTAAATTTCTGTGGCGGCGCTTATCTCCTTAAATCGGTATTGCTCCGCCATTTGCCGGGGGCTCATCTGGCCCGGAGCGGCCGGGGTAAGGTCCTGTTCCTCCAAAGCGGATGTATAGGTCAAAAAGGAACCTAAATATTCCGCCAGAATCCGGGTGTTTGCGCCATAGGGCCCCATGCCCACAAGTATCTTCTTTTTTGAGCTTGTTTCTTTTGCAGAGCGGTATATGGCCAGAACATCAGAGATGTTATGAGGGGTTACCGCAACCTTTGCGATTTCATCTCCCATTTTGTAGAGGCTTCGGATTTTTCTGGTTATATCTCCCACTCCTTCCAGGTTGTGGGATGAACGAATAATCCGGGTGCCAAAGGTTCGTACCGCTTCTTCCAGTCCCGGCACTTCCAGGTCTTCTTCCAGGTCAACATAGGCAAAGTTGTGCCGTTTATCAATTTCCGCAAAAGCCAAACCCTTGGAAATCAGGGTAATCCGGCCAGCTTCTCCGCTGTCATAAAAGCCGCCATCTATTTTGCGCCGTATAGTCAGAATCACCGGTAGTCCTGCCTGTTCGGGAAAACGGCGAATTAGCAATCGTTCGTCAGATTCCAGGCAGTCTACCCGTAGTTCCGCCATATCAATGTATTTGCGGTATTTTTCTATTATTTCCAAATTTTGTGCAAGGGTCTTCCCCGTCAGGCACAGACATATATTGGCCATAGAAGAAGATCCTAAAAATCGGAACGGTAAATGTAAATTTCCGCGACTTTTCCGGATGCATCCCAGTTTACCCGGAGCATCATGGGCCAGGATTTGACGGGAAGCTGGTAGAGGGTATATCCTTCAAAATTGCGGCTTTCCCCCAATACGCGGGTTACCGCAGCTTTAGTATCGCCTTCCTTTATATTATAAGCGGAGCGAAGTTTAAGCTGCCAAACCCTGTTTCCAAAGATGAAGAAATCGCCTGAGTCATAGACAAAAACCACATCATCCTGCCATGGAGCCACGCCCCGGACGGCATAAACCTGTTTGGGAACCCCGTAATGGCTAATTAGTTCGGACAGTGTCAGTCCTACAAGCTGGGCCGGGTCTTCTAATTCCGTCTGGGCAAAACCGGCTACGCCGGAACACAGCAAGCCAATACACAGTAAACAATAAGGAAATAGTATTCGGGAAACCTCTAAAAACCGGTTGTTTTTAGAGGTTCCTTTGCAGTTTCTCGCCCTTTGGGCTGCAAAACATGCTTTTTTCAGCGGTAAATCTCTAAAAACTGAAGTTTTTAGAGATTCCCTTCGGATTAAAAAAAGTTTTTTTCTCATCATGATCCGTCCGTTACGATTTGCCGGTAAATCTCCCTGTCTACCATGGAAAGGACAATTACCGAATTTGCGGGCAATTTATAGGGAATGCTAAAATCCCCGCCGGAATGATTGGTACTTACCAGTATTTGTCTGGTACCATTGGGAAGTTCCGCCTCTACAGTCAGGGGCAGCGGGTAAGGGTTTGCCGGGAGCGCGAAACTAAAGAGGCCGGCACCTTCTCCCGCCGCGGCGGCAGGGGTGGTAATGCCAACGGTTATCTTTCCATCAGCGCTCAGTACTGCGGCTCCTGCGGGATTTTGAGTATAAACAAAGCCGGCTTTTTCCCCTTCCCATGGGTTCCGCATGGTAAAAACAAAACCCGTCTTAAGCTGGCTTAACTTTGTCAGGGCGTCGGTAAAAGAAAGCCCCACCAAATCCGGAACGGTTATACGGGTGTTTTCCTGGCCCCTGCTTACCACCAGTTCCAGCACCACATTTCCGTTTATTTCCGTTTCCGGAGCCGGCTTTTGTTGTAATACTGTTCCGGCGGTCTGGGAGGAATACTGGTACATAAACGGTTCCCTAATGACGATTGCCACCTCTGTTGTTTGGGTGTTAAAGTTTCTGACAGCGGAACGGACATCGTTAATGTTTCTTCCCAGAAAGTTGTCCATCTTGTCCAGAGCAATACCCTGGCTGATGACTATGTCTATCCGTCTTTCAGCCTTGACCAGCGTACCCGCCTCCGGACTTTGCTCAAGGACAATGCCCTTTTCTTCCCCTGCGGCGGCAGTGCGTAACTGTATCCGGGGATACAATTCCTTTTCCTGAAGCTCTATCAGCGCTTGAGGGAGTTCTTTTCCAAGTACATCGGGAACCATCACTTCTTCCTTGCCCCGGATAAAGATAAAAAAAACAGAAAGGGCGATTAACCCCACAAAAATCAGCAGCCCCAGGGTAAAGGAAACAAAGAGCCGCAGGTGGTTCTCCATAAAATCTTCCAGGCTGCTCAAATCAAAATTAAATGCCATAGTGTCAAAAACCCCCTGATAAACGGGAACCGGTAAAATCCCTGGCACCGTTAATAAAAGCCTGCCAATGAAGCGCTTTTTTGGTTTGGTACTGGAGCATTGAAACTGCCAGTATCCCATTTCCCGTTTGTATAAGTATACCGGATTTTTTATCAATACCCAAGACCTGTCCGGGGCTGTTACTTCCGGGGCCGCCGGCAGACGGGGGGCCGGATACACCGGCAGAGTAAGGGGCCGCTTTAAGTATATTGAGGATTTGTCCGTTATGGCCGGTGCGGGCCAGAGGCCAGGGATTGTACGCCCGGATTTGGGTGTCGATCTCCGGGGCGCTGCGGTTCCAGTCAATCACCCCGGAACTTTTCTCTATAACGGTACAGTAGCTGGGCTCACCCTGTTGGGGCGTTCCTTCCAGTACTTTTAAGAGAGCGGCCAGTTTATCAGCGGGCCCGGATGCCGGGGGTGCGGCTGTTCCGGCGGCTTTTAGAAGACGTTCCAAAACACTTTGCAGCACCTCCGCCCCCCGTTCGGCGGCGGTTTCACTTAAGGAGGCGGCGGTTTCTGTTCCGATAAGGGGAATTGTTTCCTGGGCCAGAATGTTCCCCGTGTCCATTTCCGCCGCCAGCCGCTGTATGCTGATCCCCGTGCGGGCTTCCCGGCGCAAAATCGCCTCTTGAATGGGGGAAGCGCCCCGGTATTTGGGGAGCAGGGAAGGGTGGACATTGATCCCCCCCAGGGGAAAAAGGGCCAAAAACCGGGGACCGAAAATCCGGCCATAGGCAAAACAGACAAGTAAATCCGGCTGTAAGGCGGAAACGGCTTCCCGTGCTTCAGTTTTCAGGGTTTCCGGCTTTAGAACAGCCGGAGCGGGAAGGCCCAGCGCTGCAAATTCTTCCGCCAGCAAAGAGGCATAGCTGCCTACATCGGTGGGGACGGTTTTACTGCCCCGGCCTTTGGGCTTGTCGGGATTTGTCAAAATCCCGGCAAGGCACCAGCGCCCGGCCTTTGCTCCCCCGGCAACCATCCGCAGGGAGGGCAGGGCTATGGCGGGACTGCCCGCAAAGAGGAGCCGCAGCCCCCCGAATGGGGAGACGGATCGTTCCATAATCAGCCCACTTTTTTCCGTTTTACCAGCTTGGTGTGTTTATTTAATTTAGTAAGGAGTTTTTCCCGCTTGGCTTCGTTAATCCTGTCAATAAAAAGTACCCCTTCCAGATGATCGTATTCATGCTGGACTACCCTGGCCAATAACCCTGTCAGATCCAGGGTAAAGGCCCGGCCTTTTTCATTCCATGCCTGAATTTTGATTTTTCCGGGCCGTTTTACCTCCGCATACACTCCGGGAAGGGAAAGACAGCCTTCTTCATAGTTAACCTGTTCCTGGCTGGTCCATATAATGGAAGGGTTGATAAAGACACGGGGCCCGTCCCCCTCCGCATGGGTAACAAAAATTCGCTTCAACAGCCCTACCTGAGGGCCTGCCAGACCGACACCCTTGCCTTCATGCATGATTTTTAGCATATTTTCGGCTATTTTTCTGATTTCATTGTCTATATTCTTTACAGGAACTGCTTTTTGCCGTAAAAGCCGGTCTTTTTCCGAGTCCAGCTTGTTTTCCAGTGTTAATACTTCCATAATTCTATGAAAATGATTTTATCATCTTGACAAAATCATTTATATAAGTCAATGTACGCAGACGGTTTTATTAAAAAAAATAGGGGGAATTTTATGGATAAGAATTTTATTGAACGAATGAAAAGCTCCCTTTCGGAGATCAAGTCAGAAATTATCTCAAATCTAATGGCCAGCAGCGAGGACTTTAAGGAAATAGTAGAGGGTATGGATCCCAAAGACCTAGCCGACATTGCTTCTGACGACATAGACCGCAAAATGATTGAGGCTTTGGGTTCCCAGGAATTGAAACGGCTAAAGCTGATCGATTCCGCCCTTACCCGGATTGAGCAGGGGAAATACGGCCTGTGCATGAAGTGCGGCAAGCGCATACCCCAGGACAGGCTGGAAGCCATTCCCTATGCCCTTATGTGCATTGAATGTAAGACCGCCGATGAACGGCGGAACCGTTAAAGAGGATTTTATGGGTTTCAGGAATGATTTTCTTTGGGGAGTTGCGGCAGCGTCTTACCAGGTAGAAGGGGCCGCTGCAGAAGATGGCCGGGGCATGAGCGTTTGGGATATGTTCTGCAAACAGCCGGGGCGGATTATTGATGGTTCCAGCGGGGACACGGCCTGCGATCACTACCGCCGGTACAAAGAAGACATTGCTTTAATGAAGGAATTGGGCATAAAAGCGTACCGTTTTTCCATTGCCTGGCCCAGGGTGATCCCCGACGGGGACGGAAAGGTTAACGAAAAAGGCCTGGACTTTTACGAGCGCTTTATTGATACGCTGGGAGAAGCGGGGATCATGCCATGCGCTACCCTGTTCCATTGGGATTATCCCTACGAGTTGTTCCGAAAGGGCGGCTGGATGAACAGCGAAAGCCCCAATTGGTTCCTCCGTTATGTAGAAGCGGTGGCAAAGCGCCTGGGGGGCAGGCTTCCCATGGTGTTTACCTTGAACGAACCCCAATGCTTTATCGGCTCTGCCCATGAGAGTACCAATCATGCTCCGGGGATTCGTGTGCCCATTTGGGACCTCCTTCTTATGGCCCATCATACGCTGCTTGGCCACGGCCTTGCTGTTGGGGCATTCCGTTCCCTTTCTCCCAAGACGCTTGTCGGCTATGCTCCCACGGGCGGAGCGCATTATCCCGTATCGGACAGTGCGGAAGACCGGGAGGCAGCCCGCCGGGCCTACTTTGACGTAGTGGAAGACCGGGTTATCGGCTCTGTTTCTCTGTGGAACGATCCGATATTCCTGGGGAAATACCCGGACGAGCTGCTGCAAAAATTCGGCCAGTATATGCCCAAGATAGGGGCGGATGATATGAAGATCATCAGCGCTCCCCTGGACTTTTTGGGGCAGAACATCTATTTTGGCGCTGCCGTCAAGGCGGATGGAAAAGGCGGTTATGAATTTGCGCGTCCGGAAACCGGTTATCCCTTTACCGCCGCCAAATGGCACATAACGCCGCAGTCGCTGTACTGGGGGCCGGTGTTCCTTACGGAGCGGTACAAGATGCCCCTGTACATTACCGAAAACGGCCTTTCCTGCGCCGATGCGGTTTCCCTGGACGGCAAAGTCCACGATCCTGCCCGGATAGATTTCCTTGCCCGTTACCTGCGCTGTTATAGAAAAGCGGCGGAAGACGGCGCAGATATTCGAGGCTATTTCCACTGGTGTTTTACGGATAACTTTGAATGGGCCAAAGGTTATACCGAGCGTTTCGGGATAGTGCATTGCAACTTTGAAACCCAGGAGCGGACTGTAAAAGATTCCGCCTACTGGTATCGCGACGTGATTGCTTCTAACGGGGATAATTTGTAGGGAACCGCTGAATTGGTCATTAATCAGCGATTTCCTTGATTATTTCTTCCGGTGATTTTCCGTTCTTGAGCAGGTTTATTATTTCCCGCCTGCCTTTCTCCATGCCTTCCTGTATCCCCATGCGCTTCGCATGAACCAGTTTGCTTTGAGTATCCATCTGATATTTGTATTCGCTCATAAGCCGCGCCCGCTCTGTTTCGTCCTTGCTGATGGTCATTAATACTTTGCTTGCCATGGCTATTCCCTCCTCATGTTCCATTATTTCGTTGATTTTCCCGCGTTTGTTTTTGTCATTTAAATATTTGAAGAATATGGCCCAATATTCTTTTACGTCCATCTCTTCTATGGGTTTTTCTACCACTTTTTCCAGTTTGGATAACTCAAGCGTGATGATACAGCTTTTCCCATTCAACGATATACGGCGTATCTGGTCGTAATACTCAAAGACATGGAAAAACGCTTCGTCCGGGAAAAATTGTTCCTTAGCCAGAATCGCAATCTGATACGCCTGCTGTAAGTCATTATAGCTTTTGTCGATACCTCGAACATCCTGGCCGGTAAAGAGCTTCCCCATGTAATATTCAAGGCGGACGGGTTCGAAGGGGTCGGGGTTCAGGCTCATCTCAACATTGACCAGTTCGCCGTTTTCCGCCTTGCAGTTGATGTCAAAGCGGATTTGGCGGTCCCGCAGGTTGTCTATCGGCGGCTCGTTGGCGCTGATGGCGATTATTGACACTTCCCGCCCAATGAGCGCGGAAACGAGCTTTGAGAGCGCAAGCTGGGATGCCGGAGTATCACGGGTAAATACCGCCTTGAACACATTATCAAGGCAAATGTCGATTACATCATCGGCATCATCAAAACGGATTTTGTCAGTCATGGCTATTCTCTTGATTATACTATACTGCTTTTTTATGGGAGGGACAATTGCACACGATAGGGCGCAATAGCATTAGGGAGCCTCTGAAAAACTGAAGTTTTTAGTGGTTCCCATTACTTTTCATCAACTTGCGGCAAGCTATTCAGCGCTTTCTTTAGCGTATTCGCCGGGCATGGGGTTTGGGGGCTCCTGCCTTATATCCTCCTTTATGTTTTCCATTGCTCTTATA
>JAITCP010000151.1 GCA_031283025.1 Spirochaetaceae bacterium
GTGGTGGGGGTGGTGTGGGTGGGTTTGATGTGTGGTGTGTTGAGAAGGGGGGGGGGGGGGGGGGGTGGGGGGTGATAGAAATTTTTATGAACAAATTAAACTTAGCCAAGAATCACCTCCGCCTTGCGGCTTTCGCCGCTGTTCAACACCGGAATGTTATTCCGTTTTTCTCCGTTTATCAATATCTCCGTTACGCCTTTGCTGACGTGCCGGGGATTTTTTACCGTTATAAAATACTTGCCGCCCCGGAATTGCCGGACAGCGCTAAAGCCGTCCCATTCGGGGGGAATGCAGGGATCAACAATAAGTGAATTAAAATCCGGCCTTATGCCCAAAATATACTGTGTTGCGGCAAAATAACTCCACCCGCCCGATCCTGTCATAAACGGGTGATGCGCCTCTCCGAATGAGGGATGATCTTTTCCGGTAATGAACTGGCAGGTGCTGTAAGGTTCCGCTTTGCGTGTCTCACAAAAATCGTTCCACGCGGCGGGGCAGAGCCGGTTGTATAAATCCATCGCCCGCTCCCCCCTGCCCAGCATACATTCTGCAATCCAGGCCCAGGGATTGGGATGGCTGAAAACAGCGCCGTTTTCTTTCAGACCAGGATACACGCGGGTTACAAAACCTACGTCGTCGTCAATAACAGTATAGGCCGGGGCGTTCAGCATGAGCCCGTAGGGAGTGCCAAGATATTCCATGACGGAATCCATTGCCTGTTTGCCCCGTTCCTCGCCGTCTCCCCCGGCAATGACGGCCCAAGCGTTACTTTCAAGATGAACCTTGCCTTGAGCGTCCGCGTCAGTGCCGATGGGCCTGCCGGTTTTTGTAAAGCCCCGCAGATACCACTTGCCGTCCCAAAGTGTTTTCCGGCACACTTCGGCGGTTTTTTCGTGAATCTGCCTGAAAGCGGCGGCATCTTCCGTTCTTCCCAAAAATTCCGCAAGCCGTATAAAGTTGTCCAGCGCCCAGAGGTGGAGGTAGCTGACCAGCGCGCTTTCACCGCCGCCAAGGTTAAGGCAGTCGTTCCAGTCCGCCCTTAGGCCCTGACAAATGCCGTGGCTCCCAACCATGCGCTCGGAAAATTTAAGTATTTTTTTGCAGTGTTCGTACACGGAATCCGGAGCAGCGCCGGAGTCCGCATAGGGCAGGATCATGTCCGCAAAGGCGGCGTCTCCTGTTTCCCGAATATATTCAACTATGGAAGAAACCAGCCACAGCGCGTCGTCGCTGCACGCGTCCTTAAGCCCGTGTATGACAGATGCTCCGTCCGGGCGGGGAACTACCGTTGGGCTTTTATAGCCGCTTTCCGGTTTTTCTTCAAACCATTCAGGGTCAAAGAGGTGCAGGCCGTAGCCTTCACTTACCAGGGCTTTTAGAAGCTGTACCAGCCGCTCCCTGCATTTTTGCGGATTGCTGGGAATAACGCACATCGCGTCCTGAGACGTATCACGGTAGCCCAGGCCGGTGCGTCCTCCGACTTCTATAAAACTGGCAAAGCGGGAGAACATTATATTTATCTCGCTCTGGTACAGCGTCCAAATGTTGAGCATGGTGTCCATATTGCCGTTGGGCGTATCACATTGCAGGCGGGATTGTTTTTCTCGCCAATATTCGGCAAGACCGGCCAAAGCGGCATCCCGCGCCGCCGGTGAAGCAAACTGTTTCCGTATAAGAAGGCCGGCATCGCGGTTCCCCTCGCCCAGCATAAAACATCCCCGCACATTCCGCCCCGTTTCCAGGGAGATTTTTTTATGCAGGGCCGCGCACTGGTTTCCGCCCTGCCGGACGGTACGGCCTAAAAGTTCCCCTTTTTCAACCGCTTCCGGATTGCTTTCACTGCGCCACACGCCGGTAAAGCGTTCCCGTTCTGTTTCAAAACCGTCGATATTATAATCATCAGTATTAAAATCATCATTATAACCATCGATTTCACCGCTCTTAACGTCATTGTTTTCAAAAACTGCCGTAAAAAACTGGAAGCTGTTTTCTTCGTAATGGAGTTCCTGTTCAATAACGCCGTCTTTGTACGATGCGGACGCGCTGTACAAAGTACACTGGAAATTTTTGTTATCGCCGTCAATCTGATGCCAGGAAAATTCGGCATAAGAGAATACGCTTATCTTCCGCGGCCTGCCGCTTTTGTTTTCTATTTTAATATCCCAAAGTTCAACATCCGTTCCCCGCGGGATAAACAGGGTTTGTTCCGCATAAATGCCGCAATACTCGCAGGAATACGCCGTATAGGAAAGGCCGTGCCGGGTTTTGTAACATTCCACGGGTTTTGCAACGGGCTGCCAGCTTATGCTCCAGTAATCGCCTGTTTCATCGTCCCTTAAATACACATAATGGCCGGGACGGTCTGCGGGTACGGCGTTTGCCCTGAACCGGGTAATCCGGTGGTGTTCCGCGCTCTTGTAAAACAGGTAACCGCCGGCGGTTTGGTTAAAAACGCCCACAAGATTTTCCGTGCCGATATAATTCGTCCAGCTCATGGGCGTATCAACACGTTCAATCACGTATTCGCGTTTTTCATTGTCAAAATAACCGTACCGCATTTTACCCTTTTACCGCTCCGGCGGAAACGCCCCTGGTGATTTGCTTTCTGAAAACCAGATAAAACAGTATCATCGGCGTCATGCCGATAACCAGCGCGGCAAATTGTTTGCCGTAATCAGAAGCCAACGCCCCTGAAAACATATTGATCCCAACCGGCAGGGATTTAAGTTCATTCTTGGAAACCAAAATGTTAATTAACATGAACTCATTCCAGGTTCCCGTAACGCCAAGTATGGCCACCGTCGCCGCAACCGGGGAAGCGATAGGCATGACGATGCTCCAAAAAATGCGCAGGTACTTTGCCCCGTCAATACGGGCAGATTCGATTATAGAGTCCGGTATGCTCTTGATGTATTCGGTGCCAAGGTAAACGGCCATGGGAAGCCCAATCCCGATATAAGGGATAAGCACTCCCAGCCGCGTATTGTAAAGGCCGACCGCGTTGATCATCAGAAAGAGGGGAACCAAAATTGACTGCAAAGTAAGGAGGATTCCTATGATAAAACTGCCGTGCAGTAACGGCGTTAATTTTGACGGCAGTTTGGCAAAAGCAAAGGCCGCCATAAAACTTAAAATGATTATGGATATTACCGTAACAGAAGTGTAAATAACGCTGTTCATAATAAGCGTGCCGAATCTTCCCATAGTCCAGGCAAAGGGGTAATTTTTGAAAAACCACAATTTGGGGAAAGCCAGCTTGCTGGCAGTCATGTATTCCTGAGTAGTTTTGAATGACTGGATTATCAGCCAGAAAATGGGATATATGGCAAGGATAGTAAACGCAATTACGATAAGGTACATTGCAATAAGTGAATATTTATTTGTTTTCCGTATGTCGGCCATCGCTATTCCTTTGCCGAGAAACGTCTTTCAACACTGCGGGTTATCCAAATCAGTATAAAGCTGATGATCACCATTACTGTTGAAATAGCGTTGGCAACCGGATAATTCGGCGCGCCCCGGAAAGCCTTTTCATACATATACAGGGAAAGCACGCTGGTCCGGTGGGCCGGCCCTCCCTGCGTCATAACATAGATAAGATCAAATGATTTAAGCGAACCGGAGATTGCCAAAATTGCCGTAGTAACAATTACGCCGGAGAGAGCCGGTAAAATAATGTAGCGTAGGGTTTGCATTTCGCTTGCGCCGTCAATTTTTGACGCTTCAATAACTGACGGATCGATTTTTTGCAGATTCGCCAGAAAAATGATCACATAGGTCCCGGTGTACATCCAAAGTATTACCATTAATACCGGCACCATGGCGTTTCTGCCCGGAACAAATTCCGCAGCCGGATTAAAGTACCGCTGAATTTCCAGCCATACGCTGTTGGAACTTAAAAAGAATTTATTGAACAGAATGCCGATAATAACCGCGGAAATAACGTTGGGCAGATAAATCATGGATTGAAAAAAATCTTTTCCCCTGATAAGCCCCCGCGACAATATGTAGGCAAGGAAAAAACCCAATGGTATTTGTCCAAAAACGGATATAAGCACTATCAGAATATTATTCTTGAGTGACATAAGAAAATAAGGGTCTGAAAAGATCACCGCGTAACTCTTCAGGCCCGCAAAACCAAAATTCGGATTACCAAAAACCTTTCCCCCTGAATAATTGGTCAAACTCAGGGCGACAGAAAAAAAGGTGGGAAAGGCCATTACAAAAAGGTAGAGGAGCAAGGCGGGCGCAACAAGCACAAAGTAAGAAATGCGCCCTTCCGTTTTTGTACTTGTTTTTTTCATACGCCTCGCCTTGTTTTTCCTTTAGCGGCCCCAACTAACAGGGCCTACCACTTACCATCTGCCCTACCCGCGTCAAACACACGCTGGGTTTCTGCGGCTACCTGCGCCGGTGTTTTGGTTCCAAGCCCAATTTCCTGCAGGCCGTCGTTAATCGGGGTGAATACGTCGCTATGAAATACGCCGTCTATAACAACCGTACCGGCAGTGTATTCTTTCCCCAGATTTCCCGCTGTCTTTTGCAGCGGTTCAAGATTCAATTTGCTGACATCAACATCGGTTCTTGCCGCGGCTGAATACGCGCCGTGTTCCACGCCGAGCGTCTGCGTTTCGTTTCCTGTCAGCCATTTGATGAGCCGCCAGGCCGCATCTTCCTTGGCTGAACCTTCCGGAATAGACGCGCTCATGGCCCAGCCTGTTCCCAGAATAACGGAAGTGGATTTGTTAAGTTTTGCTCCTTCGATGTCGGGGAATACGGTTACCCTGAAAGCCGCCTGCCTTGCCGGGCTGATCAGGGCCTGGCCGGTGCTGGCATCGGTGATAAAAGCGCCAATCCGCCAGTCGCCGTCAATGTAGTACGCGCCTTTATTGGTAGCGAAAAACCCGGGGCCGTCGCCGTAGTCCATACCCAGCGAGGATGGGGCAATTACGCCGTCCCGGTACAGGGTCTGGATAAATTCAAGGGCATTCACAAAATCGGAATCGGTGAATTTTGCCTGCCCGCCAAGAATCTTTTTCTCCCAGCCCTCTCCGCAAAAACGTCCGGCGATAGCGGAGAAAAGGCAGCTCTGCATAACCCAGGTATCCTTGTTGGGCATAATTACCGTTTCATAACCTTTGGCCTTCAATACCGCTACCTGGGCTTTCAGTTCCGCATAGGTTTTGGCGGGCTGCAGGCCGCAGTCGTCCAGGACTTCCGTGTTTATATAGAAAGCATGGCTTGCGGTCATGGTAAGGGGTATCATCGCCTGATAGTTTGAAGCCTGCTGGGACGGATCCATCGCTATCGGCACATAGGAATTTTGCAGGCCTTCCTTCCTGATAAGGGGCCCCAGGTCCTTGAGCAGCTTATTCTGGTGCAGAGAAGTTGAACGTCCTGAAGGCCACACGTACAGTACGTCAGGCAAATTCCCCGATGCGGCATAAGCCTCCGTTTTTTGATGGAAAGGCTCGTTGAAGAGATCTTCAATCACAAGATTGATATCCGTATTGTTTGCCTTAAAAGTGTCCCATGTCCACTTTTGATCGGCGGCCGTATTGGCAACGGTCATATCAGCATAATTTAATACGCTTATTGTGGTTTTTCCGGCTGAACCGTCTTTTTTGGCGCAGCCGAAACCGGTCATTGCCAGTGCGGCAACTAACGCAGTGAGGATAATCCCCACTATTTTCCTTTTTTGTTGCATTTCTTTCTCCTTACCTTATTCTGTTCCCTGCTTACAGATATGTCAATTACAATTTTCGCTTATTAGAGGCAATTCGGGCGCTTGACATAAGAAATTATACCCGCTATGCTATTAATAGTATGTTCCGGGGGTGTAGCTCAGTTGGCTAGAGCGCTTGAATGGCATTCACGAGGTCAGGGGTTCAATTCCCCTCACCTCCAGGAAATCTGATTCAGCAGGTAATTGCTTTTGGGAAGGGGAATTTCCTGAAATTCTATAAACCTGCATGAGCTGAGGGGAATTGAACCGGAGCCTGCGCCGAACGAATGTGAGGAAAAGGCGCCAAGGATGGCGCCGGAAGCGGACGGAGGCGGCCTGGAAGCCCGAAGCAGGATGCTGAGGGCTGGAAGGCAATTCCCCCAGTATAATTTTATGAGATGAAAAAGGTTTCGGGGGCTAGTAATAGGATATGGGAAATATGTTTCAAGGGGATATGGACCCGGAAATAGCGGCCCTTCTTGGAGGCGGTTCTGCACCTACCGCAACGTCCGGTAATGTATCTGCCCTGCTTGATGATCCCTTTGAATCGGACGATGCAAAATCGGAAGAAGCGGAAATTGACCTTACCGTGGGAAGTTTCCCTGAAATAACCAAACGGTATGAAAGCGTTTCTAACCCGGCTTTTAGCGATCCCAACTTCTATAAGGGGGCCCTTTCCGGGGAAGGGGACAGCGCCCAGCGGGTTCACAACATTTTACAGAAATATGTCGGCACTAAAGACCCAAAGGACAAGGGAGTTTACCGCCAGCAAGTTACCACCGCATTTTGGGATTTTATGGTCAATGTGGCCCGTAAAGCGCCGGGAAAGCTGCCGGATCACAAAAAGTACCTGCTCCGGTTCTTTATGCTCCACCCTACCTTTCTAACCACGGAACACCGTGAACTTTTTGCCAAATTCGTTATAGAAAATGAGTTGAACCAGCCGGTTTATTACCTGGATGAATGGTACAAAGCGGTTGGAACCGGGGTAATCCGCAATTCCGCCACCGATGAAGTACGGATTGCAAAAAACAACGCGGCTGTTAAACTTCAACAGCTTTTGGATAAAGCCGCGGGAAAAAGAGACGGAGCCCGGAACCTCTTAAGGGCCAAAGACAGTGAACGAATCAGTTTGGAACGACATCTTGCAGATCGGGTTAAGAACGCCACCGAACACTATCCCCTGTCAGGCCTTTCCGATATAAACGCCTGCTATACGGAACCGCAAAAAAAACATTTTGCCGATATTCAGGAAATTGTTAAAAACCTCCTTAGAACAGACAGGGAACTGGAAATGTTCACCCGGGATTATTACCAGGCGGAAGAAGATGTAAGAACCCTGGCATCTAAAGTTGATGAAGACGTGGGCACCGTGGAGGTAGATGTAAGGGCGGTAGACACGGAAGCGGAAACAATCCGCCAGATGGCAAAAATGACCATAGGCCGCCAGGGGAACCACTTCCCCATTTTAACCAGTGAATACTTTCGCTGCGGCCCGAATGATGTAGGCAACCGGGAAAATGTAATTAACATACTCAGTAAAATTGAAAGTATAGACCAGGAGGTTTTTTGCCGCTCTTATAAAAACCGGCTTAACCGCATAGTGCCCTTTGTAGTTCTTATTCCCAGTTATGGGGATATAGGAGTTTGCTGGGAGCCATTTGACCGCTTTAACCGTGCAACCAGCCGGGGCCGCATTGCCCTGCCCATGTACCCAAAAAGCCTGTTTATTGCAATCCTTTCCGCAGTGGCGGATCTGCGGTGGCAGGTTGCCAAGGAAAAAGCATCCTATTACTGGATGGAAGAGGGCCTTACGGGGAATTATTACCAATGGTTTCAAAAGATGAAACTAAAGGGCGATCTAAAAGAAACATTCATAGAAGATTATATTACATGGATAACCAAAGAAAGCGAAGGCATTCAAAAACTGGACAAGGAATTACGGGGCGTATTCTGGCGGCATATGCCCTTTGCGCAATCCGTTAAGGAAAAATTACGGGATCGCAGTTATGCCTATCAGGACCTTTACCAGCGGGACCTTAACCGCGCCATGTCCGACGGTTATTAAAATGGTATACGCCATTTGTCCTAAACTTGGTTTGGAATTATGGTTTTATGATATTGGTTTAAGAAGAATCAAGAGATTAAATAATACGCCTTCGGCGCAGTAGACAGGCTTATCCCCCAAACAGTTACCATTACCATTTTCGGGCTTCTTGAGGAAGCCCACCAGCGCAGTATGCGCAGGCATTTACTCCCAACATTAACCCATTTTTTTAAGTTCGGATAACCTTGAATCAACAGATAGGGCTATAGCATTTCCCAAGTCAGACATAACTCCCTCTTGGAACCGCTTAATAGCCTCATTTGAGAAGGATTCCATAGAAAATAGTTGCGGGCTGTCAATTTCAAGGGCTGTTGCTATACGTTCCAGCATTTCAGGTGAAGGAAACTTGTTTTTTTGCTCAATTTGACCTATGTAATGGGTAGAAGTTGCTACTTTTTCCGCTAATTTAGT
>JAITCP010000099.1 GCA_031283025.1 Spirochaetaceae bacterium
ATACCCTGGATTGGGCGATGAACACGGAAGTCCGCCGTATTTCCACCTGCTGTCAGGCGGTCAGCCAGCGGGAACGGGGGGATGAGATGGTAGTGGTTGCCGCCACCGCCAACGATGCCTTGACGGTATCCCTGGCCATAATGGATTATTTCGGGAAAACCAACTATGTGAATGATCCCAACATCCTTACCAAGCGCCAGGGCAATGCGGAAGCCCTGCCCATTTTCAAGTGTTCCGCGGGCATTACCGGGGGGAACACCCAAAGCCCCCTGATCATTACAGAAAAGGGGAACCTTGCCGGATTCCTCCTCAATTCAGGGGCCCGGCTCCAGACCAGAGCCAATGAGCTTTCTTCCAAGGAAAGCCGGATCATGGTAGCCAAACAGGTTCAAATGAACTTCCTAAAAGAAAACCAGTCCGTCAAATATACCCTTGTTAAGAATAACGTGGTGTATTTTTTTGATACGGGGCATATTGAATTTAAGGGAGTGATGATCCCCACCTGCGAAGTGGTGTTCAAGGAGGAGGAACGTTACAAAGAACGGTTTAGTGAAGAATTAACGCAGCTTTTTAGTTCTATAAAAGAATCATTATGGGAACAGAGGATTTTCATAGACCTGATGCAGTTGCTTGCCAAGGTTGCCGTTGTCATGCCCAAATTCAGCGTTGCCCCCAAGCAGCCCATTCACGGCATACTCACCGTCAACAACGATTCTTTTATGCAGCTTTGCAGAATTGCCCGGAAGGCCTATACCCAGGACGAGGATTATGCCATGGCGGTAGATTTACTTAAACAGTTTATCCTTATTATCGAGGAAATACCCGGTTATGACCGGCTTATTCTGGATTACCTGAAAGGCGTTACAGACAAATACGATATGCTTCTTAAAAGCTACCAGGCTGCCATTGAAACGGAAGTTGAAGAAAAGGCCGTGCAGATTTATCAGGGCCAGTATCAAAAAGCCTATCAGGCGGCCAAAAATGCCGCAGGGCTCTACGAAAAACTAAAAGCTATGGGCCGCAAAAGCCCGGTTATCACAAAAAAGAAAGTCCTGTGGTTTAATTTGATTAAAGAAAACAAAGAACAGATGGAATTTACCCTTTATTCAGGAAAGAAATAACCATGAAAGTGCTGGTAATCGGTTCCGGCGGAAGGGAACACGCTATGGCGTGGAAGCTGGCGCAGTCAAAAAAGGCGGAGAGAGTATATATCGCGCCGGGCAACGGCGGCACGGCGGGTGAAAAGAACTGCGAGAATGTTGATCTTTTGGGCCATGATCCGGCGGAAGAGGAAGTCCAGGAAGCCCTAATCCGGTATGTAATAAAAGAAGGGATTGATTTAACCGTGGTTGGGCCTGAAGCGCCTTTGGCGGCGGGAATCGCCGACAGGTTCCGGGAAGCGGGGCAGCCCATAGTCGGCCCCGGCGCGGCGGCGGCCCGGCTGGAGGCAAGCAAGGCCTACGCGAAATCATTCATGGAAAAATACCGCGTCAGGGCCGCCCGTTCACTGGTTTTTACCGATATATCAGAAGCATTACGGGCGGTTAAAGCCCATTTTAGCAATGCGGAAAAAGACCTCCCCCCCCTGGTGATCAAGGCCAACGGCCTGGCTGCTGGCAAGGGAGTGATTATCGCCGAGGAGTTAGAAGCTGCGGAAACGGCGGTAAACGCTTTTATGAAAGAAGGCGTACTGGACGGGGCGGGGAAAACCCTGGTACTGGAGGAATTCCTCCGGGGGCCGGAAGTTTCTGTGCTTGCGGCGGTAAGCGTAAGCGGGGGGGGAAAGGGGGTTATCCTCCCCTTTGTTTCCGCCAGGGATCACAAACGCCGTTTTGACAATGACGGCGGCCCCAATACGGGGGGTATGGGAGCTATAGCCCCCGTGCCGGATTTTAACGCGGCGCTGCAAAAGGATTTTGAAGAAGCGATCCTCGCTCCCACCCTGCGGGGTCTGGAAGCGGAAGGTTTTGATTACCGGGGCTTTATCTTTTTCGGGCTTTTGATACAGGATGGCAAATGTTACCTTCTTGAATACAATATCCGGCTTGGCGATCCTGAAACCCAGGCGGTACTCCCCATGATGAATTCGGACTTTGCCGAACTCTGCGCCGCCATAGAGAATAAAACCCTGATGGATTTCCGCCTTTCATGGAAACCCGGCGCGGTCTGCGCCCCCGTGGCGGTGGCGGCGGGCTACCCCGGTGATTACCGCAAAGGGGACCCAATCGCCTTTAATGAAGCGTCCTTTGCCAAAACAGGGGCCGTTCTTTTTGCAGCCGGCGCCCAGTGCGGCACAGGCGGCGCGGCAGGATCGGGGCTGAGGAGCGCGGGGGGCCGTGTACTGGCAGTTTCCGCCTACGGCGCCAACGGTGAAGACGCAAGAGAAAAAGCCTACAGGGCGCTAAAGGCCGTACATTTTGAAGGCATGGATTACCGCCGGGACATTGGCGGTTACCCGGCTCCTTAATCACCATGGAACAAACCGGAACCCCTCTTATAGAAAATCTTATGTTTAATAATCTTCTTTTATGGCAGCTTCTTCTTCAACTGGTTTTAATCGGGTGCAATGCCGTCCTTTCCTGCGCGGAGATTGCCCTGATTTCCGTCAACACCGTCAAGCTGGAAAAACTTGCCGCCGGAGGGAACCACCGGGCAAAGCAGCTTCTAAAACTGACAGGCAAACCGGCGCAATTCCTTGCCGCTATTCAGGTAGGAATAACCCTTGCGGGCTTTTTGGGGAGCGCTTTTGCCGCGGGGAATTTTTCCGGCAGGTTCAGCGCCGTGCTCAACAGAGCGCTTTTCAATGCGGGATTGTACCTTTCCCCCAAGGTTATCAATATTATTTCCCTGATACTTATCACGGCGGTTCTTTCCTTTTTTACGCTTGTCCTGGGGGAACTGGTTCCCAAGCGCATCGCCCTGCGCCGGGGTGAAAAATTAGCCCTTGCCCTTTCTCCGGCAGTTACAATAATCGTTCATGCCTTTACTCCGGCAGTATGGCTCCTTACCAAATCAGCCAATTTCCTGCTCCGGCTTTTGCGCATCGATCCTGATGCGGAAGATAAAACAATAACGGAAGAAGAAATCCGTCTCCTTGTTGACGCGGGAAGCGAGCGTGGTTCCATTGCCGCAGGGGAAAAGGAGATCATCCACAATGTGTTTGAATTCAACGACAAAACGGCGGAAGAAGTAATGACCCACCGCCGGGACGCGGCGCTGCTATGGCTTAAAGACAACGATGAAGATTGGGAAAGAACCATTACCCAAACCAGGCATAATTTTTATCCGGTCTGCGGCGATACGGTGGACGATATTCGCGGGGTTCTTTGCGCGCGGGATTATCTTGGGTTAAAAGACAGGAGCCGCGCTGCGGTAACGGAAAAGGCGGTCCGGCCCGCCCAGTTTGTGCCCTGCACGGTGGGAACCCATGTTCTCTTTAGAAAAATGAAAACCCAGCGGAATCACTTTGCGCTTGTGCTGGATGAATACGGCTGCCTTGACGGCATTGTTACCATGAACGATCTTCTGGAATGTCTTGTGGGTGATATTGCGGAAGAGGATGATCTGCCGGAAAGCCCGCTTATAGAAAAAATGGGGCCCGATCTCTGGAAGGTAAGCGGCATGGCAAGCCTTGACAAACTGGGAAAAGAAACCGGCGTTACTTTTTCCAAAGCGGAAAACAACTACGATACCTTTGCCGGCCTTGTGTTTACCCTTTTGGGCCGAATTCCCGATGACGG
>JAITCP010000179.1 GCA_031283025.1 Spirochaetaceae bacterium
GTTGCCACGTGGGCGGCGGGAAGGTTACCCCTGAAGGACGCTTTTTCTGCGGCCTGAAGGGGTGTTCTTCCCGCCGCCCATATGCAGCAAAACACATAAAGCGTCCGTTTTTTCAGTGGTATTTGTATCATGGTTGCGCTTCCCCCAATAATCAGAAACACCCGGCTGCTGTTTCGGCAGGGTAAAAGGCCGGAGCGCTTGTTCGATGGCGGGTATATTTGCGGGAGAAAAATGCGTTTGTCGTGAATGGTTCCCTAAATACCCGTTTCGGGCTAAACTAAACCATGCCCCCTCCTCTGTACCTGATCGATGCTTACGGCCTTATCTACCGGTTTTACTTTGCCTTTTTATCCCGGCCCTTGCAGAATTCCCGCGGACAGAATGTGTCCGCCCTGTTTGGCTTTGCCCGGACTTTAACAGCCCTGATTGACGAGGGGGCTCCGGTTATGGCGGCGGACGGTACGGTGCAGGTTCAAAAACCCCTCCGGCTGGCGGCGGCCTTTGATTCGCGGGTTCCCACCTTCCGCCATAAACTTTATGCGGAATACAAGGCTACCCGGCAAAAGGCTCCCGATGACCTCCACTCCCAGGTTCCCCTGGTGGAAGAGGTTCTTGCCGCTCTGGGCATCCCCGCGCTCAGAACAAACGGCTATGAAGCGGACGACATTATCGCCACCCTTGCCATGCGATGCCGGGCGGAAGGCCGGGACTGTTATATTCTTTCTTCCGACAAAGACCTGCTCCAGTTGGTGGGCGATGCGGATAAAGGCAGCGGCGCGGTTTATCAGTTACGGCCTCAAAAAGCGGGGGTCGCCAGGGAAGCAAACACCGGGGCGGCGGGAACCATCGCCGGACTGCCTTACAGCCTTACAGGGCCTGCGGAGGTCAAGGCCGAATGGGGAGTGCTCCCAGAAAGAGTGCTGGATTTGCTGTCCCTTACCGGAGACAGTTCCGACAATGTGCCCGGTGTTAAGGGAGTGGGAGAAAAGACCGCCATCAAACTTATGGCCCGTTACGGCTCCCTGGACGGAATCTACAAAAACATCGCCGGCATTGAAGGGGCCGTAGGGAAGAAACTTGCCGAAGGAAAGGAAAGCGCCTACTTTGCAAGGAAGCTGATCACCCTGGAGACGGCTGTTCCCCTGCCCATTAAGAGCGTGGACGAACTTTCCATAGAAAACATTAACCGTTCCGCCGGGGCTGCGGTACTGATGCGGGAAGGAATCCAACAAAGCGCCCGCCAGCTTGATCCCAAGGTTAAGGCTGATGCCTCAAGTCCCGCATCGAATTATGATGCAGCGCATACCGGGGCAGGCGGCGGCGTAACTGGCAACGCAACTGACGATGGAAGCGGCAGCCGCAACCTGCCCCCTGATCCTTCCCTGCTGGGCGAGGGAACCTACAAGATCATCCTTGATGAAAAAGAGCTGGCCGCCCTGCTGCAAGCGGCCCGGAAACAGGGGCTTTTGGCCCTTGACTTTGAGACCGATTCGCTTGATGCGTGGAACGCCCGGCCTATCGGGATTTCTCTGGCCCTCCGCCCCAAAGAAGCGTACTATGTTCCGGTGGCGGCGCATAACAACCCGGAAGGCCCGGCGCCTTTCATCGATCCCGGCAAAGTCCGCTCGCTTCTTATTCCCCTGCTTTCCGATTCCAGGATGATCGTTGCCGCCCACAATGCCAAGTACGATTATAAAGTAAGCCGGGGCTGGGGCGTGGAACGGTGGAAGTGCCGGATTTGGGATACAATGGTCGCCGCTTGGGTGGATGATCCGCAGCGGCTCAACTACAATCTGGATTCGCTTGCATCGTATTACTTTAACTATGAACCAATCCCCTACGACACGGTGGTTCCCAAAGGCGGCACTTTCGACGACGTGCCTCTGGAAACGGCCTGCCGCTATTCCGCGGAAGACGCCGACCTGACGCTGCGCCTGATGCGCTTCCTTGGCCCCCGGCTGGAAAATGCCGATTCCCTCAAACTGTTTCTGGAACTGGAAATGCCCCTGCTGCCGGTTTTGGCGGAAATGGAAGGGGAAGGGATCAGAATAGAAACAAAGACACTAACAAATTATGGGGTGGAGCTTTCTGAAGAGATGAACAAAGTCCAGGATCAAGCCTGGGCCATGGTCGGGCATGAGTTCAACCTCGGTTCGCCCAAGCAGTTGCAGGAAGTGCTTTTTACCGAACGGCATCTTACTCCCACAAAAAAAATCAAGACAGGCTATTCTACCGATGTGGATGTGCTGGAAGAACTGGCCCGCCGCGATCCGGTTCCCGCCCTGATTCTCCGGCACCGTACCTTGTCAAAACTAAAATCCACATACATAGACGGTCTGGTGAATTTGGGGGACAAGAACGGCCGCATCCACACGAGTTTTATCCAGACAGGCACGGCTACAGGGCGGCTTTCCAGCCGGGAGCCCAATCTGCAAAACATTCCCATCCGGGAAGAGGAGGGCCGCCGGATTCGGGAAGCCTTTGTTGCCAAAAGCGGCCATGTGCTTATTTCCGCAGACTACAGCCAGATAGAGCTGGTGGTGTTGACACATCTTTCCCAGGATGAAAATCTGATGGCCGCATTTAGAGACGGCGTAGATGTTCATGCACGGACGGCGGCGCTGATCTTCGGCCTGCCGGAAAATGACATACCTGCGGACAAACGGCGTATTGCCAAGACGATCAACTTTGGAGTGATGTACGGCATGAGTGCCTTCCGGCTTTCCAATGAGTTAAAAATAAGCCGCACGGAAGCCGCCGCATTTATTAACGCGTATTTTGCTACCTATGCGGGGGTCAGCCGCTTTATCCAGCAGTTGATCAAGCAAACCGAAGAAACCGGCTATGTTTCCACGATTTTGGGGCGCCGCCGTTATATCCCGGCGATCAATTCCCGGAACAAAACGGAAAAGGCCGCAGCGGAACGGGTTGCGGTAAACACCCCCATCCAGGGTTCGGCGGCGGACATTGTAAAAACCGCTATGCTCAAGCTGGACAAAAAGCTGGCAGACAGCCCCGCCAGGCTTTTGCTCCAGGTACACGATGAACTTATCCTGGAATGTCCCAAAGATTTGGCGGCAGAAACAGCCCGCCTGGTTCAGCATGAAATGGAAAACGCCGTACCTCTAATGATACCCCTGCGGGTAAGCGTGGAAACGGGCAAGTGCTGGGGCAAATTCCACTAATTGCCGGGTAAAGGCATCAACCTCTAAAAAATACTGGATTTTCCGGTAAAATCAGGTATTATTCGGTAAAATTCGGTAAAATCAGGTAAAATTCGGTAAAATCAGGTAAAATTCGGTAAAATCAGGTATAATCAGGTAAGATAAAGGAAAAAGAGGATAAAATGCTGGATAAAAGAAACATCAAAATAACCCCGCAAATGCTGGCACAAATTGCGGAGTTGGATGAGTTTAAGGGAGCATGGAACGGTTTTACGCGCCTGCGGCCTGAACAGCTCAAAACTTTGAAAAAAGTTGCCACGATTGAATCCATCGGTTCTTCCAACCGTATTGAAGGCAACAAATTATCTGATACGGAAGTGGAGGAACTTCTATCCCTCATTGACAAGAAATCGTTTAAATCACGGGACGAGGAAGAAGTAGCCGGTTATGCCGAACTTATGAACATCATTTTTGACAACTATTCGGTTATTCCTCTGACGGAAAATTATATAAAGCAGCTTCATCAGATTTTGCTTCAATATACAGGCAAGGACAAAAGACATCGCGGTGAATACAAAAAACTATCCAACACTATCGCCGCCTATGACGAAAAAGGCAAAGAAATCGGAATTGTGTTTGAAACAGCCACTCCGTTTGATACACCGTTCCTGATGGAAGAATTGGTGGAATGGGTGCGCAAGAACCTTGACGATCCGTTGCTGCACCCGCTGATTGTAATTGGCGTGTTTATAGTGCATTTTCTGGCTATACACCCATTCCAGGACGGCAATGGCCGCCTGTCGCGCGCATTAACCACAATGCTGCTTTTGAAAAAAGGCTATGTTTATGTTCCGTATAGTTCTATTGAATCCATAATAGAAGCCGGTAAAGAGGGCTACTATCGAGCGCTCCGCCGAACACAAAAAAACATCCTGAGCGGCAAGGTGGATTACGAGCCCTGGCTGTCGTTTTTCCTGACAACCCTGCAGAAGCAAAAAAAACATCTTGAAGAAAAGATTGCCGCCATAATGAGCGACGATACGAAACTCTCGCGAAACCAGCGCGTAATTTTGGGGTTGTTTGACAGCAAACCCGAATGGACCTCCGCTGAAATATCCGCCGAGCTGGATATAAACATAGAAACAGCAAAGAAAAGCCTGCAAGTATTAGCCGCAGACGGCTATCTTGCCAAACAAGGCACGACCAAAGGCGCATGGTATGAGAGAACGGCAAGCGGCTCCTGACACCACTATATAGTGTAGTCAGCCAATCAGGTACACAAAACAGGCGCCGCGCATATTCGCCCTTAAAATCCCTTATCGCTTAAATCGGTTACAATTTTTTTGTAAATATCCGGTATAAATATTCCGGATATTTTCCTCTTTTTTTTGTCAATGATTTCCGCATGGGAGATTCTTCCTTCTATCTTTGTAATATTACTCCCCCATTTCGCCGAGCATTCACTTACTACTCCGTCATTGTCTCCGCTTGTTTTTTTAATGTACTGGTAGCTGTAAAAAAACATTAAATCATCAAAAGAGTTTTTCATTACAGTATAAAAACTTTGATAATATACTCTTTCATCCATCCATACATCTTCATTAAATTTCTTCATATAGTCAGTTGTTAATTGATAATTTACGTTATATAAATCAGGGTTTGTATCTCCGTATAATTCACCATAAATTATAAGCGCCTTTTTTGCAACCTTGGAATGAGTAATTTTTCTCTTATATATCAAGTCAGCTAATTCCGCACCATGATGAGGCGTTGATATTGTCGTCAAACTTGCCACTTTGTCTCCATAATCGTACTTCCAGATAAAATAGCGGGAATCCAGCCCCCCTTTTGAATGGGCGATTATATTTACTTTTTCACTTTTTGTTTCTTGTAATACTTTATCAATAGTTTCATGTAATATTTTTGCGTTTGATTCATAATCGCCCCATGCGTCTGTATTTCCAAAGAACACCTTTATTCCGTTTTTTTCCAATTCTGCGGGAATTCTGCCCCAAAATCTTTTGATTTTTCCCCTATCGTGCGAATAAACCCCGTGTACTAATACAACAGGGTATTTTAGAGATATTACTTTTTCAGCCTCCTTGCTGTTCTTAGCCGCAATGGGAGTCATAGTTTTACATGAAAATGTTAATAACAGTAACATACTATAAAATAATAGGCCAATGAATGTATATTTCATAAAATTATCTATGTCATTTTACGCTTTTTTTTGTTGTCTGGCAATGGGTAACGCAAATAGTCCGATGTTTCCGCCGTTGGTTATCGTACTGGCAGCCGGGCGTTTTAACACTCCGTTATCCGCGGTAAAAAGGGGAAGGCGATGCCTTGAAATTCCGTTGCCGGTGGTATATAATGATTAAGGGAATCTCTAAAAACTTCAGTTTTTAGAGATTCCCTTAATATAAACAATGCCGTAAAGGCAAGGGGGAAAGTATATGAACATTAACAAGTTTGTGGACAAAAAATTCGAGAAAATGACACTCAAAGAAATCGCCGCCGCTCCGGTGGATGCGATTGCTGGCATCAGTGAAAGCGATGCCGAATTGCTCAAGAAAGCTTTTAAGGTAAAAACCGTTTCGGATCTCGCCAAGCTTAAATATGTGAAATGGGCGCAGGCGATATGTACTCTTGCTGACGGCGAATTATAACCAAGTGTCATAACCAAGGTGTCAGATACTATTTCATGGAACTATGGAACGTAAAGGTATCTGTCACCGGTTAACTTGGCTATTGCCGGAGAGGCCGCAACGGGCGTCGCAGCCTTGCTCAGCGGTTAACTTAGCAGTTCCTTTGGAATCTTGCCGCCTCTTTCGCTAATGCCGCCTTCCCAACTCCCGCTGTCGCCCCCGCCGGTGGTGTTGTCGGTGTTACAGTCGTGGATTTTGCAGGTTCCCCGGCAGCTATCCCGCAAATTTGTCATTTTTACAATCTGATAGCCATAGAAATAATCATAAACCTAAGGTAGCTTTTTCAAAAACTGAAGTTTTGGAAAAGCCTCATAAAGGCAAAAAATTAGTTGACAATCAATGATACATTGCTTAAAATTGGTTAAATAGTTGATTCTTGAGTATCTTTTTTTAAGTTTGAAGTGGAAAATTCGAATGAATTTCTATTTTTGTTTAAAAACGCCGATTTTCGTTTTTTTGATACCCTCCCTCGCTGGGGGTGGTACAAAAGACGGTGGGAAAGACCATAAAGGAGGCCTTTTAATTAAGAAAAGCAAAATTTGGATAGTAGCGTTGATAGGGTTGCTAATGACTGGTGGATTAGTCCTTATGAAATGTGTATCTACGCCCAATACGAGCATCCCTACAGGTGGAGGGCATCTGTAGTACCTTTACCTTGCATATTTTGGTTATCAACAGCAAAAAGGTCGATAGCCAGTATTTTAACATTAACTTTTCAGAGGAGAATATAATGAAAAGAAAACCGTTATCTTTGATACTTGCCGTTTTGGCTGCCATGTTTCTGCTGTACAGTGCTGACAATACTGGTTCACAACTGAGAGATTATGTTTGCCGGATTAATGTCCACCTTCTTCCGAATATGGATAATTCTTTAAGGGACATTGCAACTGGTCTATGGAAACTTTCGAATGATGATAGTATCCATCAAGTTGCCGAACAACTGAATGCAATAAGAATGGGAAGTTCAGGATCAGGCTTTGTATATGTAGACAAGAGCGGGGCCAATTATATCATCACTAATTATCATGTGGTTGCAGAGGCCTCAAATTTTTCTGTTACCTTTGAAAAAGCAAACGGCCAAACGACGCGATACAGGAATTTAAGCGTATTTAGTGTAGACAGGGAAAATGATCTTGCCATGCTGGCATTTTCATCTGATAATAAGACGCCCTTCAAAAAAGGTCTGCTTTTTTACAGTAAATCACCAAGCGAACAAGCTGAAGTATGGGCTGCCGGATTTCCACGTATGGGGGGTATACCTCAATGGAACCCTACCAAAGGTAATATAAGCAATCTCAAGGGTGAAGTAAAAATAAGCGACACATCTAGTGCAAGGAAGGGGCCGTATTATATTCACTCGGCCCAGGTTAACCCGGGGAATTCCGGTGGTCCTCTGTTGATAGCGGATTCCCGCAGCCCGGCCAAGTATTCTGTGGTGGGGGTAAATGTAATGAAATTTACCGATTCCGACGGCGGTAATTTAGCGATACCACTTGATAAAGTTCAATTTTTTGTGCTTTCCAGTATAGAAAAGAGCAAAAGAGACAACAAACAAATCCTAAACCAACAAATTGATGAATTTGTAAGGGTTCTAAATAATAAAGACCTGAATAAAACAAAAATGAATGACGATAAAGAGTTGTTTTCACCCTTTTTATCTACTACAATGGTAGATTCCAATATTGTGGGAGGGCTAACAAGTTTTACTCAGGAATTTGGAGGGGAAGTTGTCTCATTACTCCTTCTTATTGATCCAATAAATACCATGTTTTACACAACTGCTTATACTACTATCATTAAACCCCTGATGAGAATGGGCACCATAAAGATTGAATCTGTATATTTGGAAGAGAATAATTTTGGCGGATATACTGTACTGTTCCTTATCAATGGGTATATACACAGAACCGAATGGATTAAGGAATATGGTACTTATCGTTTGACTTATTTTAGTCAAGATGACGGTAAATTGAACCATCTCCAAATTTATGCCTCTTATTTCCCCTTGGGGAAAACAGTTCACTATTCGTTCATTTCAACAAGTGATATGGCATGGTACCGCATAGAAATTACCAAAGCAGGAACTTTGAGGGCAGAAACAACCTCGAATATGGCAACCCAGATTACACTTTTTGACAGCGGGATGCATGAAATTACCCGTGGCGACAGCGGTTCCGGAAGGAACAGTAATGCATTAGTAACCCAGAAGGTCAATGTGGGAACCTATTATCTTGAGGTAAAACAACCAAATCAAAGGACTGCCAGAACAGGTAATTACGATCTTACCGTCCGTATTGAATAGTCTGGTCTGCCCACAAAGTACGTCAAATTCATAGACAAACTTTGTGGGCATCTTTATTCGAAAGTCTGATTTAATACCCCGCGGCTGAAAGGAAGCATAGCATGGGAGCGTTCGGTATGTGTACGCCGCCTCTTGGCGGCGGTGTACAACCACTTCCTTGCACTCGCCACCCGCAGGGTGGCATTAAACCAGACGGTATAACAAATTTCCTATCGAACGAACCTCCGTTACAGTACAACCCAACGCTAAAGATACCGCACCGGACTAATAGTCCGCGCTTGCCCTGCGGAGGTTCATTATGATTCCCTTTAGTTGATTGAGCCTGTTCCAACTGCATCCCACAAATAACAGGCCGGAACCGCCCAAAAGTCTTCTCCAAAGGGAACCATCTCTGTTCCCGAATGGATTACAATGCCCTGCCTAAAACGGCTTCCCACTGCTTCTTTCAACAGCTTTAACCCGGCAAAATCATGCTTATCCGGTACAGAATCAAGTTTTACTTCAATACCGATAACGCCGCTTTTCCTTTCAAGGACAAAATCAACCTCCTTCTGGTCAGAAGTCCTGAAATGGGAAACTTCCAGATCGGCAAGGGACACGGCGTTTTTCATGATCTCGCAGGCGATAAAATTTTCAAAAAGATGTCCCATGGTAATGCGGTCATTACGATAGATTTCTTCCAAATCCCGCCTTAGAAGGCAGGCCAATAGACCCGTATCGGTAAAGTAGAGCTTGGGGGACCTGGTAAAGCGCTTGTTCAAACGATTCGGCTTTGACCATGCCTTTATCTCAAAGATAATAAAAGTATTAAGCGCCGCAGTTTTGTAACGCTCGTAGGTTTTGATGTCCAGACCGGTTTCCTGCGCTGCAAGGCTGTTGTTCAGAATCCCGCCTGCCCGCAGGGCAAGGACGGAGAGAAGCATGACCGTTTTGGACGGATTCCGTATATCCGCCACAGTATGGATGTCCCGCTGGAGCAGGGTATTGAGATAGTCGCTGAACCATTGATTCCGGTCTATGGAGGGATTAAGGGCCGGTTCAGGAAACCCGGCATTGAGGATGATACCCGGTAAATCGTAGTTCCGGTAACTGCGGTATTCCATTTTACCGTCAAAGAGTTTTTCAACAAAATTAAAACCAGTCTGCCGGTATTCGCTTGAGGAAAAGGGCAGAAGAGTTAGCAGCGACATCCTGCCCACCAGGGCTTGTGAAAGCACCGGCAAGGCCAGGAGGTTTGCCGAACCGGTCAGGAGATAAAGCCCAGTGCCCCCGCCTTTGGCCCGGTTTTTGTCAACAGCCATCTTGAGATAGGGAAAAATCTCCGGGGCCATTTGAACCTCATCAATAATGTTGAGTGCTTCTACAGGCAGGGACCGGATAAATTTTGCCGGATCTGTCTTTGCCGCGGCCAGATCCATGGGGGAATCAAAGCTGAGAAAATTTATATCCCCGTTAAAAGACAAGTTCCGGGCCAAGGTAGATTTGCCGGTCTGCCGTGGTCCGTTCAAATAGACCAATGGCCTGGTTTTCAAGGTTTTTTCCAGATAATCAACCAACATTCTCTTAAAATATCCCATATATTCCGCCTTGCATTTTTGGTATCATAATACCAGAAATTCTAGTATCGTAATACCAGAAATTCTAGTATCATAATACCAGAAATTCTAGTATTAGAATACCAGAATTGCAAGATTTGTCAAGACATTACAAATCGCAGAGAGTTTTTTAGCAGTAAATCTCCAAAAACTGAAGTTTTTAGAGATTCCCTATAATTTTTTTAACAGGGAATTTTTAACCTGCCGGGGTTCCTTTCCAAATGGGCCGGAGTTCCGCTTCACTCACTGCGGCGGGATCATCCACCCCAATGGGGAGTTCCCGGCCTTCTTCAGGTTCCACGTCTTCTTCTTCAAAGGGTTCGTCCGGCAGCATTTCCCGGCTTGAGGCGGCCTGTTCTTCATTTTCCAGCCGTATGGAGATCAGCTTGGTAATTCCGGATTCTTCCATGGTAATTCCCAGGAGGGTTTGAGCTCCGGTAACGGTTTTTTTATTGTGAGTGATAACGATAAACTGGCTGGCGCTGCCGAATTCCCGCAAAAGCTGGACAAAGCGAACTACATTGCTTTCGTCCAGAGCGGCATCAATTTCATCCAGCAGGCAGAAAGGCGAGGGCTTTACCATGTAGGTGGCAAAGAGCAGGGCGACGGCGGTCATGGATTTTTCACCGCCGGAAAGCAAGGTGATGTTTTCCAGTTTTTTCCCCGGCGGCTGGGCGTAAATTTCTATCCCCGATTCCAGCACATGGTTGGGGTCCATCAAACGCAGTTCCGCCCGGCCCCCGCCAAAAAGGCGGCGGAACATATTGTGGAAATTTTTCTTGATCCGGTTGTAGGTAGCCAGAAACAGTTCCGATGATTCATGGCGGATTTCCGCCGTCATCTTTTCCAGATCAGAGCGGGCCTTTGCAAGGTCTTCCATCTGGCCGGAAAGAAAATCGTACCGTTCCTTTGTTTCGGCAAATTCTTCCGGGGCCATCAGGTTTACCGAACCAAGTTCCCGCAGCCTGGCTTTTGCGCCGGAAAGATTTTCCCGCAGTTCCGCCGGCGGGGCGGTAATGGTAAAGATACGCTCCTCAAATTCCTGCAAGTCACGGGAATGGGTTTCTCTAAAATTATCCTGGATATTTTTTATTTCCGTATCCATTTGAACCAGGTCAAGGTGTGTTCTTTCCAGCCCCTCCTGAATCTTGCCAAGGTCTGCGCTCCGTTTCTTCAGGCTTTCCTGTTTTCCCGCCGTCTCTCCGTTTTTTCTATTAATGTCATTTTCCAGCTTTTTCTGTTCCGCAGCATATTCGGCGCCCCGCTTTTCAATGCCGGCAATTTCCGATTCCGCCCCGGCGATTCGTTCCGTTAGTTCTTCCAGCCGTTTCCGGTCTGCTTCTATTTCGCCCTGGATGTGCCGCTGTAGGCCTTCCTGCCCCGCCAGTTCCCGCCGGAGCAGCCGGGCCTGTTCTTCCGCCGCCTTTGCCTGGGCATCCATCCGGGCCCGGTTAACCCGCAATTCTTCCAGAGTTACCCTGTATGTATCAATTTTGCCGGAAAGTTCCTCGTTGTCCCGGCGCAGGGCGGCAATCTGTTCCCGGCACTGCAAAACCCCTTCCGCCCTGGCCCTGATACCCGCATCAATCTCCCGTTTCTTGGTGATGATCCCCTGCGGAGCGACAAAATCATCAATAAACGCGGGGGTGGTTTTGCGGTAATTTTCAAACAGTTCCAGCGCCCTGTCTGCAAGCCGGAGCATTTCCCCTGTGGTATTTGCCGTCCCGGCGCTTTGATCGGATGCCGTTTCTGCGGCGCTGCCGGGGGAACGGAGCAATTCCCGCAGGTGGTTCAAGGTTTCCGCCAGGGCTGCCTCGGCGCTGCGCCGTTCCTGGGAGGAATATCCGGCTTCCCGCAGGCCCGCATCCAAAGCGGCGACAATGTCGTCGGTAATTGCCTCCAGGTCTTTTTCCAGTTTTGACCGTTCCGCATCCAGGGTGCGGATTTCCCCTTCTTTTTCCCGAACCATGGCATCGTTTTCTGTTATTCGGGAGGAAGCAAGCCGTATGCTTTCTTCAAAAGAAGTGATGTTTGCTTCTATGTCCGCCGTCTGGTTAAGGAGTTTCTTTACTTCTTCGTCCTGAGCCGTTGCATCCCTGTTTAATTCCTCAATTCGGGAGGCCGCCGCCCGTTCCCGCTCCTCGTTCTGGCTTATTTTTACCCGGTGCTGGGCGCTCTGTTCAGAAAGCAGACGGGTTTCTTTTTCACGGGCGGTCTTTTCCACGGAAAGGCCGTAAATGTTTTTCTGGTATTCAACAAGTTTTTCTTCCAGAGAGTTGACCGCATCAAGGTTTTCCTCCAGGGATTTGGACAAGCCGTCAATTTCCGCCCTTATGGTATCCCGCTGGCTCCGCTTCTTGCGTAACTCCTCGTCCTTGTCGTCCCGTTCATAACGGAATTGTTTGAGGCGCAAAAGCTGAATATCCAATTCCAGTTGAAAGATTTCATCCCGTAATGCCCGGTATTTAAGGGTTTTTTCCGATTGGTGTTTAAGGGAATCGTAGGAGCGCTTTACCTCCCCCATAATCCCTTCCACCTGCCGCATATTTTCTTCAGTTTTTTCCAGCTTCCGCTCCGCCTCTGCAGTACGGATTTTATACCGGGTAATGCCCGCCGCTTCTTCAAAAAGATAGCGCCGTTCTTCCGGTTTGCTGGACAGTATCTGGTCTATTTTGCCCTGTTCCATTACCGAATAAGCGGCCTTGCCCACTCCGGTATCCCAGAACAGTTCCCGCACTTCCTTAAGCCGTGCCGGACTGCCATTAATGTGGTATTCGCTTTCTCCGGAGCGGTAGAGCCGCCGCCGGATTTCAATTTCCGGCCTGTCCAGGGGGAGGAGCCCCTCGTCATTGGCTATGGTCAGGATTACCTCCGCCACATTAAGGGGCTTGCGGCTTTCCGTGCCGTTAAAGATCACGTCTTCCATTTTTTCAGCCCGCAGGGTTTTGGCGGCCTGTTCCCCCAGAACCCACTTAACGGCATCTACCACATTGGACTTGCCGCAGCCGTTGGGCCCCAGAAGGGCTGTAATGCCTCCGGCAAATTCAATTTGAGTACGATCCGCAAAGGACTTAAAACCAAAAATATCAAGACGCTTAAGGAACAAAAAAAACTCCGTAATTGGGATTTACTGAGTATAGCGGAAAAGAACGGAATATGGAAGCGTTCAAAATCCGCGCCTGCGGACTAACCATTAAAATCTGCCGTTCATTTTACGGCTTCTGTGTGGGCAGCAGCCTGGCGTTTCTTAAAGGCCTGCTTAAAAAGCATTTCCGTATCAATTTTAGTGTCCATTCCAAATAAGGGCCGGACACCTTCACCGTTTTCACTGCGGAAAAAGAATTCTGTCTTGGTGTCATAAGCCCAACTGTTTTCATCGTTCAAAAGATAATCCAGCACTATCGTAACGGCCAAGGCAAAGAAAACAAGTGAAGCATTATTCCGCTTTTTGGGGGCCAACAGCATATCCAGGCGTGTGGACACCGGATTAGGTACCTGGAAAACATAAGGATCCCAGGGGTTGGAAATACCATCACAGGGGGTCCGTTTTTCCACTCCGCCCCGGCGGTTGCCCTGCTCTATTCCCGCAGCAACAGCGGAAAGGTAGCGCCGTAAAGAACGCACCTCCGGATACAGAGCCGTAATGGAATTTTTCTGAATGGGAGTAGTCATGATCGAATCAAAATGATAATAAGGGAAGACGTACAGCCGCTTAACCCAGCGCAGATCATTTGTGAGGCGCTTGGCATAGTTACTGGTTCTGGATTCGGCGGCATTTTCCAGCATCTGGCAGTATTCAGTCAATCTGGAAAGGTATTCCTTCTCAAAACCTGACTCAATAATATTTTGCCACTGATTGATGATCCTGGACATTGGCTCATCCAGACGTTCAGGACTTCCGTCGGGCCCTATAATTATCCCAAAGACGGTATAGCGCAATCCAAAGAAGATTTCTTCAAGAATACGGGCCAGAAAATACGCCTGATGGATGGGATCCGTTGGGGCGATTAACACTACTTCCTTTTTGAGCGAGAACACATCGGAAAAATAAGGATACAAGTCCGGATACAGGTTAAGCCGGTTCCAGCCTGCATTGGGAAAGAGGGCTTCCAGCGTAGAAAGCCCCCGTTCCAGAGCTTTACCTTCCATTTCCCGGGGCTGCGTCTTTGCTTGTTCTTCTTCCGGTACAGACTCGTCCCCGGCATTTTTGCCGCCGGAGTTTTCTCCTCCGTCAGTTTTAGCTTCTACAGATGCCTCCGCATTTCCCGCGTCTCCTGTTTCATTGGCAATTTCCCCGGCCTTTTCTTCAGACATAGCATTTTCCATCTGGGGGCTGATCTGGTTCCGTTCGCTTACCTGAAGAAAAGCCTTAAGACGGTTTTCCCGTTCTTTAAAAAACGTTTCATAGGGAAGGTAGCAGTGAGAAACCAGCTTCATCAAGAGAGGGTAAAGCTGAAACCGTATATCCCGGCGGACAACGCCAAAGGAAAAAAGAGCGGTACGGGTTAGTTCCTGATACTTATTCTTGGCTTCATCCGAAGGGTTTTCTATATAGAGAAGCTTGTAGAGAAAGGAAAACGCTCCTTTTATATGTGTTTCCGGGTCCAACTGTTCCAGAATATACAGAGGCTTGTAAATGTTCCTGAGTATTTCAATAAAATCTGTTGCCTTGGCGCTCCGGGGGCGGGCTTGAATCCGGGAAAGCTCAGTGGAAATTTGATCGATGTTCCAGTACCGAATGGTATCCAGAACGGCGAATGAAAAAGGAGACGCTTTTCTGAACCGTTCATTGCGTTTAAGATTGTTCCGGGGAAGGAGGGTTCGGACTGCTGTTACTAAAAGCTCAATACGCTTATAGTAATTATTCATCCGCCTGAGTACAAAGGAAGGATTCACATAATCTACCGGATCATTAAGGATAGAAACCACAGAAATCATAATCTGGGTGGAATTTTTTATTTCAAATTCCGGCTGGCCGCAGTATTTGTCCATTTTTACCCGATCCCAATAGGAGGGCTTTAAGGCTACAGACGGGTCATCTGCCGGGTTTTCTTTTTTAGTGTGAGCCTTTCTTTTCCGGTACTCCCGAATGTCCTCCTCGGTAATGTCTTCATCTGCAGCAATATCTACATGGCGGCTGGGCCTCCTGCCCCCTATATTAACCTCGACGGTCTCGTTCCTTACCTTCCGGGTTTTCAGGGAAGCGCCCTGTTCCTCGCTCCGTTCGTAGCCTATCTCACCCCCCAGAACATGGGTCATGCGTTTGGCTTCGTCTTTATCAAGATTTCCCAATCTTTCCCGTGTCTTGGCAAGCTCACCCGGAGCATAGATTTCTTTTTGTTTAGCCATTCTTCTAACTAAATGTACCAGATTATTGGGGAAAAATGCAATATTTTTGTATGTCAACGTACGTCATCAATGCGGAAAAACCCGTTTTTCCAGTGCCATACCGGAACCGCCATGTCCTGAGGGAAAGGGTTGGTCCGTTCAAAGTTTGGCAGCCAATCGGCACCGGGAATCAATTCTTGGCAGTAACCGTCTTCTATGCCAAATTCGGAAAGCCAGCCCAACGCTGTGTTGTATTCTGCTGGGGTGATATAGCGCATGGGAAAAGCCGCATCGGAGTAGTTCCCTTTAGGGGCGGCCTCCAGGGCTGTGTTTGGGGGCGTGTACTGAAACATCAAAGAGAGTAGGGCGTTCCCGTTCCGCTCGGCCAAAGCGGCAAACCAGCGCAGAACTTTCCGGCTTGCCTCAAGATGGCCGGGTAGAACCAGATGGCGTACCATAACCCCCGATACCAGACGGCTAGAGCCGGCGGCTGGGCCGCTTTCCCGTTCCTTAAAACGGAGGGGGCGTAAATCGATCATCTTTTTGATTGCCGCTGCGGCAATGTCCGGATAATCCGGCGCATTAAAGTAACGGGCGGCAATGGCGGTATCCAGAGTTTTTATGTCCGGCAGGAATACATCCACCGTATCGGCCAGCAATTCCAGGGTTTCCGGCAGCTCATAACCGGAAGAATTCCACAACACGGGGAGGTGAAGCCCCGCATCCTTGGCGGCGGCTATACCCGCTGCGATGGCCGGAACCGCATGGCTCCCCGTTACAATGTTGATATTTTCCGCCCCTTTTTCCTGAAGGGCAAGACAAATTCGGGCAAAAAGGGCCGTATCCACAGCCTTGCCCAGGCGGTTTTGGTGGCCGGAAATTTGCCAATTCTGGCAGAAGGCGCAGCCCAGGTTACATCCGCTGACAAAGATTGTACCGGAACCGCCTGTACCGGTAAGGGGCGGCTCCTCACCCCGGTGAATAACGGCGCAGGCCAAGCGCAAGGCGGCATTTTCCCCGCAGTACCCGGGTTTATTCGCGGAAATCCGGTTAATTCCACAGCGGCGGGGGCAGAGGCGGCAGGATTGGTATGAAAAAACAGGGTTCATTGGGAACTGCTTTCCAGTTTATAGGTAAAAATAGTAATTGACGAGACAGGAAGAGACTCTTATTATAGTAATAATGGGAATCTCTAAAAAACGTATGTTTTGCAGCCCAAAGGGCGAGAAATTACAAAGGAACCTCTAAAAACAATCAGTTTTTAGAGGCTTCCTAATGGTATAAAAGAATGGCCGCAGTTAAAAAAAGAAAGACAAAAAAAACAGGATGGTTTCTCTTTTGGCTGTTTTTTTTTACAGGGGTTACCTTTCTTTTTATAATGAACATGGGGCGTATCAAAGATACGCTTAAAGAAACCAATATTCTGGGCCGTCTGACTCAAGGCGCTGAATCTGAATCAGAGCCCCCGTCTCCGGAACAGCGAATTCAGGACATGGTTCTGCCGGTCTTAACAGACAACGGGGCTTCTGCAACGGAAACGCCCCGGGAGGACACGCCTCCGGCTGCTAAGGTAGAACCCAAACCGGCAGATACAGAGAAAAAAACGGTGGAGCGGTCTGTGTACCTTATGAAACTGGATTCCGCCGGAACCATAGTATGGACAAAGGTAAAGCGGGTTCTTCCCGCAAGCGACAGCCCCCTGCAAGATACCCTTAGCTCCCTGATCAAGGGCCCTTCAACAGAAGAAGAAAAGCAGGGACTCATTTCATTGATCCCGGTAAATTCAAAAATTCAAAGCGCCACGGTCAGGGGTAACACTGCATATATCAGTTTTAACGAAGATTTTCTTTTTAACACTTATGGGACAGAGGGTTATGCGGGCCAGCGCAGACAAATTGTGCTAACTGCCACGGAGTTTACTAATGTAAAGGATGTGCAGATACTGATTGACGGAAAACGAATTGATTATCTGGGTGAAGCAGTCTGGATTGGAAGCCCGGTAAGCCGGGCAATGCTTTAATAGGAGGAAACATTGCTTTCTGATGAGCTGTTCTCAAACAGGATAATCGCTCTTTTGGATGTTATAAATGCCAACGGTCTGGGTCTTTGGGAATTGACGAATGAAACCATGGAGTTGGACAAAATAACTGCAAAAATGGCAGGTCATACGGATGCAGAAACCTTGCCGTTCAGGAAATTTCTGGAACAAATACATGAAGAAGACCGGCAGGAAATTAAAATGGCAGTAGAAGAAATGCAGAAAGTCCCCGGCAGAAGCAGCAATGCGGAATGCCGGATACTGAACCGGAAGGACGGAAATTACCGTTGGATCCGTATTATGGGAAAAAGCTACCTTAATCATGGGAAAAAGATCATACTTGGTACCAGCCAGCTTATTGAAGGCAAAGCGCTGGATCTGCTCAATGCCGCAATTAACGATATAACCAAAGAATTAAGCAGGAAAGATGAGCTTAACCAGTGTATTTATGAGGTTACAGAAATGCTGCTTAATGCGGATGAGGTGTTTTTTGGAACCGCATTCCAAAACAGCCTGGAAATAATCGCCCATGCTGTAGGTTTGGTCAGAGTATATGTTTATAAAAACCACATTGTGGACGGAATTCTATGCTGCACAGAAATACATGAATGGACAGAAGATATGAACCCCACCCTTGGGGAAGATTACACCAAAGATATACCTCTCCATTGCTGGACAGGGCTGGAAGAATCGCTCAATGAAGGAAAACTTTACAACCGGCTGTTTAAGGATGCCCCTCATTCAATCCAGGAAATGATCTCTCAGGGGGTTGGGGCAATACTGTTTTCTCCGATTTTCCTGAAAGATATGCTTTGGGGGTTTGTCGGTTTTGAGCGTGCGGAAGCGGAGCTTTTTAATACCGATGAAGAATCAGTCCTTAGTTCTGCGGGCCTGCTTTTGGCAAATTCGCTGATCCGGCATGACTTAAACAAAAACCTTATTCAGGCAGTGGACAAGATCAACACCACTACAATCAAGGCAGAGGTACTGGAAAAATTTGCCTATACTGACAGCTTAACCGGCCTTTTCAACCGCCGCCACTTAATGGAAATGACACAGAAAGCCCTGGAAAAAGCACGGGAGTCCGGTACAGCCTGTTTTGCGATGATTATGGATTTGGACTTTTTTAAGAAAGTAAATGATAACTATGGGCATTTAGCGGGGGATGAGGTACTTAAAAACACCGCCCTTGTAATAAAAAACGCCCTCCGGGCCAGCGATCTGCTTGGCCGCTACGGAGGGGAAGAATTTGTAGTGGTTATTTCGGATACGGAAAAAGCAAATGTACTTAATCTGGCGGAACGGATACGGGAATCTATTGCCAATTCCCCGTGTATATACAACTGCATTAAAATACCCTGCACAGTAAGTATAGGCGTTGCTTCTATTTTTGATGACTGCACCGTTGAAAGCCTTATAGACAGGGCGGACAAGGGGCTTTATATGGCTAAAAATTCGGGCAGAAACCGGGTTGTTCTTTTTACCGATTAATCCGTTCTATGCTTACCGCCCTGCCGTCTTCACCCAGCTCCGCGATTATGCCTTGAATGGCGCAATCTTTATCTGAACGGGGCCGGGCACATTCCATACGATAGGCAACTTGGCTGTAGGCGCGGTTTATGCAAATCTCCGTATCCATGCCTATTACCCCGTTCATGGCCCCGGTCATTCCCAGATCGGTAATATATGCCGTTCCTTTGGGAAGGAGCCTTTCATCGGCGGTTTGTATGTGGGTATGGGTTCCCGCAACAACACTTGCCCTGCCGTCCAGATAATAACCCAGGGCTTCTTTTTCTTCTGTTGATTCGGCGTGAAAGTCTACGATAATGCAGGGGGAACGGGCCCCGCTCCCTGCGGGGTTCTGTTCAAGGGATGCCGCTATGGAATCAAAGCAGCGGAAAGGACAGTCAATGGGTGTCATTAGTTCCCGCCCCTGAAGGTTTACTATCAGGAGGGAACGGCCATTTTTTTCCAGACGAAGCCAGCCGACTCCCGGCAAGCCAAGCTCTGGTGAGCCAACCACTGGCCAGCCAACCTCCGGCAAACCAGCCCTCGGCGCAGACGGATAATTGGCGGGGCGCAACACGGGCTTTTCCCCTGTTGCCAACACTTTCCAAAATTCCCGCTTTTCCCAGATGTGATTACCTCCGGTAACAGCGTCCGCGCCTGCGGCAAGAATCCGATCCAGGGTTTCCGCCGTGAGGCCAAAACCCTCGGCGGCATTTTCCCCGTTTACTACGGTAAAGTCAGCGGCATATTCCGCAATAAGGGCAGGCAGGCGGCTCTCCAGCACCAGAAGCCCCGGCTCGCCTACCACATCGCCCACCATGATTATCCGCATATTATCTGGCGTACTCTGTTATCCTCGTTTCGCGGATGATCGTAACCTTGATCCGCCCAGGATAGCGCAGGTCGGTTTCGATCTTTTTGGCAATGTCTTTTGCCAGCACTCTGGTTTGGTCGTCGTTGAGGGCCGCGTTATTGACGATGATCCGCAGTTCCCGCCCGGCCTGTATGGCAAAAGCCTTGTCTACCCCGGTAAAGCCTGACGCAATGTTTTCAAGATTTTCCAGCCGTTTGATGTAATTGTCCAGGGTTTCCTTTCTGGCCCCGGGCCGGGCGGCGCTGATCGCGTCCGCAATCTGTACCAGTACAGACTCGATGCAGTTTGGTTCAATATCGTTGTGGTGGCTCCCTATGGCGTTGATCACCCTGGGGTCTTCCCCCATTTTACGGGCCATATCCATCCCGATTTCCGCATGGTTCTGGTC
>JAITCP010000055.1 GCA_031283025.1 Spirochaetaceae bacterium
AACATTGGCGTCCCTGCGCAGCCAGATGGGGATCATGCTGCAGGACAGTTTTCTTTTTACCGGAACCATCGCAGACAATATTCGTTACGGCAAATTGGACGCAACGGATGAGGAAATCCGCGCCGCGGCAGAACTTATCGGCGCTCACAACTTTATAGAAAAACTGCCCCAGGGTTATGACACCCACGTTACCGAGCGGGGCGGCGGAATCTCCCAGGGCGAGCGGCAGCTTCTGGCTTTTTCCCGTACCCTCATTTCCAATCCCCGTATTTTGATCCTTGACGAAGCCACAAGCAGCATAGACACCGGTACGGAACAGTTGGTTCAGGAAGGCATACACACGCTGATGAAAGGCCGCACCTCTTTCATCATAGCCCACCGGCTTTCAACGATACGGGACTGCACACGGATAATGTTTGTTACTGACGGGCAGATTGTGGAGATTGGAACCCACGAAGAACTGATGGCGTTGAAAGGCCGCTACTACGAACTCTGCCGTGCACAGAATGCCTGAGCCGCCAACTGCACGAATAGGGCGGCACCCTGTCCGAAAAGCGTACCAGAACTGAAGGTCTGCGGCGTACAGTTACAGTCCTGTTGAGACTTTTGAATGAACCTCCGCAAGACAAGCGCGGACTATTAGTCCGGTGCGGTATCTTTAACGTCGGGTTGTACTGTAACGGAGGTTCGTTCGATAGGAAATTTATTATACCGTCTGGTTTAATACCCCTGTGTAAAACACCAAGGAATTAAACCAGACTTTCGATTATATAACCCGTAACGCAGGAGGGATTGTTCCGGCGCATAGTGCAGGTATTACAGTAAATACCCCCGCAAATGCTCTGGGCTGTCGCCTAAAATTAGCACGCAAACCGGTGAGCGTGTTTATTCCTTAATGGGAAAAAAGAGGGCAAATTCCTTAGAAAACCGTTGAACTTTGCGAAAATATAGGGGAAATTTTCTAATTAACTAAAGCAAAACAGCATCTCCGCGCCTTATATACAGGTATATTGCCAATTCTAAGGAGATAACTATGAAAATTATCAGCCAAAATCCCCCTCAGTACGAGTGGGGGCCTTTCCCATTCGGGGAGGGAACGCGTATCCTGGACATCCGCTTCGATCCGGTATTCAAGGCGGTATTTACCAGAGATACGGTAAAGTCAAGAGGCGCCTTGTCAGACCTCATTTCAGCGTTAATAGGGCGCATCGTCGCGGTGGAGACAATCGTTGCCAATGAGCCGCCTATTGACGATCTCAGACAACGGTATCTGCGCTTTGACGTAGCCTGTAAAACAGAGAAAGGCGAACCGGTCAACGTCGAAATGTCGTTTAACCCCAGAGCCAGTGAACCGATGCGCCTTGAATACCATGCGGCAAGGCTATTCACCGGACAGGACATCCACGGGAAAGATAAACGGTATAATGATTTGAAGGAAACCTATCAAATCGCCATTCTGGCAAAAGGTATGTTTTTCCCGGACAAAAGCCTTATACACACGTTTCTGTACTACGATCCCGACACCCGCGTTTCACTGGGCGGGAAGACCAGAATAATCACTGTTGAACTGGTAAAAACGAAACCGATAGCCGAAAAGGCTGTAGAAGAAATGACCAATGCGGAACTGTGGGCAGTGTTTTTTCAATATTTGACGGACGAGGAGAAAAGGGCTAAAATACTACAGATAATCAACCATGAGGAGGGCATAGCGATGGCGGTAGACACATTAATACACTTCACTCAGGACGAGATAGAGTATGCGCGTCAGTCTTCCCTGCTAAAAGGCGAACTGGACTGGCAAAGTGAAATGGCAGACGCAAAGCTCAGTGGCCGCAACGAAGCAAACCTTGAAAATGCCCGAAAAATGAAAGCTGACAATATGTCTGTATCTCAGATCAGTAAGTACACCGGCCTCCCCACAGAGACTATCGCCCGACTGTAACCTGCAACGGCAGCACACGGTGCCTCTTCGTAAATACTCCCGTAAAGAAGAAGTTACCGGCGCTCATGGTGATACGGCGCTATATAAACTTAAATCCCTGCCGCCTTGTACCACGGTCACTGCCGGGCAAGGGCTTTTTCCGCCAGATCAAGGTCCTGAAGGAATTGCTTTTCATTGGGGAATTCTTCCAAAGACCTTTGGATGGAAGCCTTTGCGCCGGTATAATCCTTTTTGTTGTACAGGGCGGCAAATTCATTGTGGAGTTCGCTTACACGGTTTCTCCGCATATCCCGCAGGGCAGATTCAAGTTTGGGATTGGCCCCGTATGTCTCAATAGCGCCGCTGAGCCAGCGTATGCATCCGGCCCAATCCCGCGCTTTTCCAAGACGATTCGCCTCCGCCAGGATTGCCACGGTTCGCATCTCTTCCCTCCCCCCTGACGGAAGCCGTTCCCAGGCATGGGTAAGAAAGGCCAGCGCCGCCTCCGCGTCTCCGGGGTTCCTTATGGAATTTACTATGTCTCCCGCTTCTGACTCCAGAACCATTGCATCCAGTTTTTTGAAATTTTCATCGTCAAGTTTTGGCTTCAATGCCGTAAGGGCGGTTCTGGCCTCGGCGGTTTTTTTTGCCCGAATGAGTTTTACCAGCTTGTTGTTGGCCGCGGAATTAAGCAGCTCCGGCCAGCGCTGGGGATCGGGGAAGCGGCCCCCCGCGTATTCAACCCAGGCAATAACGTCATCTTCTTTTCCGGCTCTTAATAGATAAGCCCCCAGATTAATAAGGCAGTCCATCAGGTCTTTTTGGGGGTCTTCAAAATATTCCCCCCTGTCCCCGGACGCGGTATTGCCGGTAAGAAATACCGTCCGGTTGATCGCCAGAGGAACGGCTTCCGCAAAACGGTTTCCCCGTTCCAGCATCGCAATACGGTTGCTGAGGATCAATGACACAAGTTCCGCTCCGTTGATCGCCGCCCTGTCTTTGTAATTTTTTAGGGGCACATAGGCATAGCCCGTTGTTTTTCCAAAGGCATCCTGAAATTCCTTACGGTTCCCCGGATCAAAGCCGTATTGATTGGTGGTCTCTACATCAATCACTTCTGTTCCGGCAGTAACCGTGGCAAATGCGTGATCCTTTGTTTTAACGCCCCCAACGTCAAGGCCAACGGAAAGCCCCAGCACCATGTACAGTACCGCGGAAGATACGCAGTTGTATTTGCCGGAAACAAAAATTTCATCTACCCTGGTTTGCAATTCAGAATAGGATTTTAAAAAACGTTTATGGAGAAACGTAAGGACATATTCCCCGCGTTCTTTTTTTACTTCAGACAGTTCCGCCGCCGCAAGCTCCGTTACTGCCAGATTGATCCGGTCAAGATACGCCGCGGCTTTTTCCTCCGCCCCCGGCCCCGCGTTCACGGAAGAAGCCCACAGGGCGGCCTCCGCCAAATCGCGCCAGTTCATTCTGTTCCCCGCCATGCGCCGTGCAAAGTCGTAGGCTTTGGGGGACGCATCAAGGGAAGGAAAATTCTGCGCCTCAAGCAGCGCTCCGGCCATAAAAAGAAGCAGCGCCGCCAATACGGTTTTTTTTGTTTTCATGCTTAACAGTATATCCAAGTTTGGGTAAAATAGATATATGGACGATTCCAACATTCATTCTTCCGGCGGAACAAATGCCGATCCTTTAATCGATCTTTTAATCATTGGCGCCGGGCCTGCGGGATTGAGCGCCGCCCAGTACGGAGCCAGGGCAAACCTTGCCGTGCTGGTTCTGGAACAGATGGCCCCCGGCGGTCAGGCGCTGAACATCGAAATACTGGAAAACTACCCCGGCAATACCTCCCGCGGGGAGCTTCCGGCCCGGTCAGGTTATGAATTTTCCCAGGACCTTCATAAACAGGCGGAAACGTTTGGGGCGCGGTTTATTATGAAAGGGGCCGCGGGCATTACAAAGGAAGGGGTTGATTTTGCCGTTACTTTGAGCGGCGGAAAGGTACTGCGCGCTCCGGCTGTTGTTCTGGCAACAGGCACGGAACAGCGAAAGCTGGACATTCCCGGAGAAGCGGAATTCTATGGCCGGGGTGTTTCGTATTGCGCCGCCTGCGACGGCCCTTTTTTCAAAAGCAAGCGGATTATGGTGGTTGGCGGAGGAGACGCCGCCTGCGATGAGGCCCAATACTTAAGCCGCCTTACCGAAAAGGTGATCCTTATCCACCGCAAAAGTATGTTCCGGGCACAGCGGGCATTGGCGGAGCGGGCATTGGCCAATCCCCGTATTGAAGTACGCTTTAATACGCGGCTCCTCGAAATCAAAGGAGAAACCAAAGTTACACGGGTACAGCTTGAAGAAAAAAGTGAAGCGGGTAAAGACAGTTCCGGCGGACAAACGCGGATCTATGAAGAACCGATGGATGCGGTGTTTATCTTTGCCGGTTCTGTTCCCCACACCGCTCCGGTAAAAGATTTGGGAGTAACGCTGGACGAAGCCGGATATGTACTTACCGATCAAAACATGGCCAGTTCCGTACCGGGCCTTTTTGCCGCCGGGGATGTCCGTTCAACCCCGTTCCGCCAGGTGGTAGTTGCCGCCGGAGAAGGCGCAGTAGCGGCCCATTGCGCCGCGGCGTATCTGGACAATCTTAAAGGCGTGCGTTATCATTAGAATATTATCCAACCAAGGGGGTTATTATGAACAAAACATTTACATTGTTATTAGTAGTCATTTTAACGGTATACGCGGCAAATCTGTATGCTCAAGCATCAAAGGAAACGCCGGAGCCAAAACAAATCGAAAACAAAATTTCCGCGGTTAAAAATGCCAATCCCGGCGATTATATTCTGCTGCCTTCGGGGAAAAAATATACGCTTACAAAAGAAGAAATTGCGATAGCCAAGGGCGAATTTAATTATGAAAATTTGTCCGATGTGGAAACAACGGTTGAAAGCGACGGGACGGAAATTAAAACCATATCCCAGGGGCATATTGCCTATATTTATCCGGACGGCCAATCAACCCATATTTTGAAAACGAACATTTCATTCACCGCCTATATGCGGTATGTAAAGGACGCGTATTATCTTGCCCAGTATATT
>JAITCP010000060.1 GCA_031283025.1 Spirochaetaceae bacterium
GGTTGCGAGCCATTGACGCAGGCAAACGGGTAAGCATTAAACGGAAAATGTTTAGAGCCGGTCTTAACCTTGATTTTTTACACAAAGTCCTCTTCGGAGAGTAAGTGCTGTTGCCCTGCAACATTATTGCAATAAAAACAGCGCAGGCAAAATTTTTGCGTTTCTATTGTTTTTACAGCGCCTGTCAACTAAAATTTATTATATATGGAATATAACGGCATATTTTCATTACCAATTTCGCTAAACCGGCAAATATCCATGCGGAGCAAGTTTATAGTTTTCTCCGCTCTTTTGCTTTTGCTTATTTTTATTTTTGGGAGCGTGTCTTTTGTCCTGTTAATGAGGCAAATCCAGCACAGCAAGGTCAGAGATGACCTGTTAAAAATCGTGGAAATTGAGCGGCTTAAACTGGAATCGTCCGTGAACGGTGAAATTGCCATTGTTCTTAAAATGGCCAATTCGCCGTTAATAATACAGTATTTTACCAATCCCGGCCATCAGGAACTGGAAAAAATGGCCCTTGAGGAAATTGCCGCATACCGCCTGGCCCTTGCGGCAAAATCGGTTTTTTGGGTAAATGACACCGATAAAATATTCCATACAGACGACATCTCCCCATTTATGCTTGATCCCGCCGACCCGGAAAATTATTGGTATCCCATGACCCTTTATGAAACAGACGTATATAATTTTAACATTAATTATAATCCCGACCTTAACGTAACAAATCTTTGGATTAATGTGCCGGTTTTTGACAGCGCTCATAACCCGGTTGGCATGGTGGGAACCGGCATAAATTTATCTGAATTTATCAGCGTCCTTTACCACAGCTATTCAGAGGCTGCTCATTTATATTTCTTTAACACAAACGGAGAAATAACCGGAGCCAGAAACATAGACCTTGCGGCGCAAAAAGTAAGCCTGGACAAAGAACTGGGGCCCGCCGGCGCGGAGATCCTTGCCGGAATCAGGCGCCTTGGAGACGGGAAAGAAATATACTATGAAGCCAAAGACGGAAAAGAGGCGGTTGCTTTTAGCGCCATTCCGGCTTTGAAGTGGTATATAGCCGTCGTTTATTATTACAGGATCGGAGACTACCTTAAAACGGGCATGACCGTTCTTTTTGTGATGATGATGGTAATTATTTTGTCCGGCTTTGTGATTTTTAACCTGTTTGTCGCCGGATTACTGGAGCCGCTCCGGTTATTGATAAAAACAGTAAATCAGATTAAATCCGAATGGGACTTAAGCCCGCGCAATGAAACCCGGCAAAAAAATGAAATTGAAACCCTGGGTGAGCTCCTGGATATGACGACAACCGATCAGCTAACCGGCATTTACAACAGGCGGTATATGGACGGAAACCTGAAAATAATAATAAAAACGTTATCCCGGACAAAAGCAAAACTCAGCCTGCTTATGATAGACATTGATTTCTTCAAAAATTACAACGACACTTACGGGCATGACATGGGCGATAAATGCCTTAAAGCCACGGCTGAAACTCTGGCTCAATGTATAACAAGGGAGGAAGATTTTGTCGCAAGATACGGCGGGGAGGAATTTGCCGTTGTACTGCCGAATACAGATGAAGACGGAGTGCGTCAGGTTGCGGACAAACTGCTCAAAAAAATACGCGAAAATAATATACCGCACGAAAACAGCGGTGCGGCTGATCATGTAACCATTTCCATAGGCGGTACGACAGGCATTGTAAATTATATGCATAGCGCCAGCGATTATATAAAATGCGCCGATGCCGCGTTATACGAATCCAAACATAACGGACGCAACCGGTACACGTTTTTAAGCTTCCGGACGGCCATTGAGTACCTGCCGCAGCCTCAACTGAGCGCCGGATTAGCGGACTTGTTCTTTGCGGCGCACATATAGGCAGAAACGCGTAAATATGATATAAAGAAAACGGCATGAAGGTCTATTCATTCCTTCGCGGGGGAATTCGTTATACCGATTCAACGGTGCCGCCGCGGGATTCCAGCGTTACCGCCTTTCTCCCCGGCCTTTCGGTAATCCCCCTGATTCAACACGTAGGGAGCAAGGCCAATCCCGTGGTGGCCGTCGGGGACCGCGTAGGGGAAGGAACGCTCATAGGCCGGGGCCAGGGGCTGGGGTCGGCCAACATTCACGCCACCGTGCCGGGCCGGGTTGTGCGTACCGTCTCCTGGAAAATGTCTGAAGGATTGAGCAATGACGCTCTGGTAATCAAGCTGGACGGGAGTTTTGAAAAACTGGGACGGCACGAGGAAATTTTCCCCTGGCAGGGCCTTCCTTCGTTTGAGCTTCAGCGGATCATCGCCGAATACGGCATTGTAGAAATGGAAGGTTCCGGCAGGCCCGTGGCGGATATGTTTTACTCCCTCCGTTCCGCCCGTGATCCGGTAAGCCTTGTTGTCCGCTGTATTTTCGACGATCCCTGGCTGGCGGCGGATTATGTGCTGCTCCGGGAAAGGCTGGAAGCGGTAGCCGAAGGGAGCCGTATCGCCGCCCGTGCGGGCCGTATAAGCCGGATCGTCCTGATTTTTTCCCATGCGGAAAAGGACTTGGCCCAGGACCTGATGGATTACATGGCAAAATCGGAATTTCCGGTAACGCTGGTCCTTACGGGCACCCGGTATCCCCAGCGGAACCGCCGGGAACTGGAACTGGTACTCCGCCGCTTTGCCCGCAAAGAAGGGATAGACCTGGGGACGATCTTTGCCCTGGGGCCCGCCACTCTGGCGGCAATCCACGATGCGGTAAAACTAAAGAAACCTATCCTGTCCCGCTATGTAGCAGTGGGAGGTTCCGCAATCAAAAAACCCCAAGTGATGAAGGTACGGATTGGCACGCGAATAGGTGAAATTTTTGCCGAATGTGGGGGGTTTGTGGATCAGCCCCGGCGTATAGGTTCCGGCTCCCCGCTTTTGGGAAAAGCCGTAATGGATCTGGACGAGCCGGTTATCAAAACAAGTTTTGCCATTTTCGCCTTCCTTTCCGGCCAGGTAGGCGGTTTGGTGCGGAGCAGGTGCATTGGCTGCGGTGAGTGCCGGGTAGTCTGCCCCGTAGGGCTTGATCCGGAGTCGATTTACAAACACATAGACGCTTCTGAAGACAGAGACGGAAGGGCTTGGGAATGCCACGGCTGCGGATGCTGTGAAGTGGTCTGCCCTTCCCGGCTTCCCCTTGCCACAAGCATAATCCGTTCAGCCTTAAAGGGACATTAATATGGATCTAACCCTTTTTCAAAAACCGCAGGTAAACCTGGCCCGTTCAACTCCGGGAAGAATGTACCTTGTGTCGATATGCGCTTTCTTAAGTATTCTCCAGTCTTCATTAAGCGATAACTGGCATTCCCTTTTAATCGCCCTTGCCGCCGCCGCCGGAACAATGGGAACAGAACTGCTCTTTAATATAAAAGACCGCTGGTATTCCATTAAGGACGGAAGCGCCCTTGCATCGGCGCTTATCCTTACGCTGTTCCTTCCAAATCAACTTAACCCTCTTTATGCTTTTTTGGGAGGTATCTTTGCCATGGCGATTATTAAGCACAGTTTTGGCGGCCTGGGTTCCAACTGGGTAAACCCCGCCGCCGGGGCATGGCTTTTTATCCGTTCCGCCTGGCCGGAGGCTTTTAACCACAGCATAGAAGGGAGCCAATTATTACGGCTTGCCGCTTCTGTAGAAGGAGGGCTTACGGATCGCCTTGGATCGCCTCTGGCCATCCTCAAGATCAACGGCTGGCCAATCCGGACTCTGGACGCCGTTTTAAGTTCCTTTTTTAACGATACGATCTTTGCATTTTCCGGAACTTCTCTTCCACAGGGTTATCTGAATTTCTTTTCTCCCGGCGGGCCGGGGATTATTGCAGACAGGGGACTGCTGTTTCTCCTCCTGGGAACGATACTGATCGCCGCTTCCCAGGCCTGCCGCTTTTGGCTGCCCGCGGCGTTTCTCCTTGTCTATGCATTGCTGGTACGGATTTTTGGCGCCGTTACTTTTGGCGGCCATTTTGGGCAAGGGGATGTGCTTTTTGCCATGCTTTCAGGGGGGACATTGGCGGGGGCATTCATTCTTGTTACCGATCCCGCCTCCGGCCCTAAATCCACGCCGGGTTATATTGTCTTTATCTGTCTTACCGCCCTCTTTACTTTTTTATTCCGTTATCCCGGGCTTGATCCATTCAGTATCGTAACGGCTGTTCTTTTTGGGAACGCTCTGGTTCCGCTTATCCGCCGGATTGAAAATACTCTATACTATGAAAAGAGGAAAAATCGTGAACAGTAAGCCGCATGCAGCAGCAAAGTTCGCCCAACTCAGGGATGGTGTTCTTTCGGGCAGGCAGAGTATCTTTCTTTGTTTAGCCTGGATTGGATCGGCCATATTAATTGGGACTTTGCTTTGGTTCTTTACTCAAAATTACCGTATCCGGCTTTTAACGGAAACGGTAAACAGAACACTGGCAAGAAATGGTGGCAGGGAACGCATTGAAACGCCGCCGCTTTTCACAGGCGGCCCCGCTTACGTTATGGGCGGGTACTGGTTTAAGACAACCGGTTCTTCCGACAAGGCGTTTATATTTAGCATAATGAGGGGCGGCGCCGCCGCAGCCTGCGCCGCCATTACGGATTCAAACGGAAAGGTTAAAACAATACTCCCCATTGGCGAAAACGCGGAACAAGTGCTTGAAGAACTGCCCCTGCCTGTGTACCGTTTTTATGCGGCCCGCATAGAACAGGATGCGCACAGAAGGATGGGAATCAAAAACAGATGAATACCCAGATGCAGTCCCATTTATTCTGGGGGATCAACTCGCCCCTTACATCCCTTACCGGCGTAGTGCTCTTTTTAACCGCATCAGGCCGTATAGGTTTTGCCCTTGTCTGCACCCTGGCCCTCTTGTGGGTTTATGTCTTTGTTATGACGGCGGCAAAACTGGGGGGCGCTTATTTCCCGCTATGGGGAAGAAATATGGCGCTTCTTTTTCTTTCATCATTGGCGGCGGAAATTTTCCTTATACTTCTGTGGATTCTGTCTCCCCGGACGGCGTTGGAATGTGCTTTTTTTGTTTTCCTTGTACCTTTGGTTTTTATGGCTTCCGATCTTTGCGGCAGGGTATTGGAATATGACTTGGGAGAAGTAATATCCCAAGCAGCGGCGGAAGCGTTAATCCTGGGAATGTTGATCCTTGGGCTGGCCCTGATCAGGGAGCCACTTGGTTTTGGCTCTATCTCCGTTCCCGGTTTTGGCATAGCCCGCTTTGTCCGGGAAGAACCCCTGCGTTTTCTTCAGGCGTCTTCAGGGGCGCTGATCCTTCTGGGTTACGGAACAGCCGTGTACCGGCATTACAGAAACCGGTATACCAATTCGGAGGAAGACTAATGGCAGCTCTGGCCCTTGTTTTTTTTGCAGCCCTGTCCATGAACCTGCTCCTTAACTTTGGGCTGGGTACAAGGGAACTTTTGCCGCAAAAGCGGCTTCACGCTATTACGTTTTATTATCCCTGGCTTATCCTTTTTGTTTCCGCTCTGATCCTGTGGGTTTTATTTGCCAGAATCCTCTTGTTCTTTGGGGGAATTTTTGATCTTATTCTGATACTCCCCCTTTCGGCGCTGATAAGCGCCGCTCTGGAAAAGTTTTTTTTCAATTTGGTTTCTCAAGATAAAGACCCGGCAGTAAAACCTGAAGTTTTTTCAACCGACGGCTTATTCGCCGCCGGATCATCCTACCATGAAATGGCGGCGGTATCGGCGCTGCTTTCCCTTCATTTTGCGCTGTCCTTTGCCGACGCGCTGCTGTTGTCTTTTGTCTTTTCCGCCGGGAGCTTTTTGGCGTTTTTGATTATCCGGGAGATACAAAAACGATCATTCACGGAAACCATACCCCACGGATTAAGGGGAACGCCAATCGTCCTGATTTCCATGGGATTGCTGTCTTTGGTGTTTTCCGCCGTTTCCGTATTGTTCCTGAAAATATTTTTGTGAGATTGAGAAATGACCGGAAAAATCAGTTTGATCCTTGGTTCCCGCGCCCATCTTTCCGCATCCGCCGCGGATGATCAATTTGAGGAACTGTACAGGAACAAACTTAAGCCCTTCATTACCACCTTAAACAGGCATCCGAAAATTCCGGCGGTGCTTTATTACTCAGGCGCTCTTTTTCACCGGCTGGAACAAAAAAAACCGGAATTGTTTTTGTTGATCAAAGAACTGGCCGCCCGCAAACAGCTTGAAATACTGGGAGGCGGTTTCTACGAACCTTTGATGCCCCTCCTCCCCCATGCGGATAAAATCGGCCAAATAGAAATGTTTACCACCTATATCAGGCAAAATTTTGGCAGAAAACCCCAGGGCTGTTTTTTGGCCCATTCGGGCTGGGAGCAATCCCTGGTCGGGGTGCTTACCACCTGCGGCATGGCCTATACCTTTTTAACAGAAGAACAATTTACCGCGGCGGGGGCGGAACATTGTTACAGCCCGGTTTACACCGAAGATCAGGGAAAGCTCCTTGCCGTATTCCCCGTTTTTTCATCTCTGGCCGAAATGGGCAGCAGGGGGGCTTTTTCCGTATTAAAAGATAATCATGAAGACAAGGCGCTTTCAGGCGGCTCAAAGCTTGTAACGGTTTTTCCTGATTTTCCGCGTGAAAATGCGGAAGAAAGGCTAGAGTCTTTTTTTGAAGATTTGGACAAAACCATTTCGCAAAAAACCAAAGATGAGCTAAGCCTGGAACTTACCACTCCCGGCAGAGTATACCGCACAAGCGCTTCACTTTCCAGATTATACTTTTTTGCCTCCGGCGATTCATCCTGCTCGCACCCGCGCTCGCTTTTGGCCAGCCAGATGCAGGCCAATGATCTCTATGCTACAATTTATTTTGTTCATAATCTGATCAACCAATTCCGGGGCGATAAATCCCGCAAACGGGCTGCCAGGGAAGAACTTTGGAAAGCGCAGGAAGCGGACGCCCTGTGCGGCGGCTACAGCGATGACCGCAACAGCGGCGGCCATAACAACAGGCGCAACGACGGCGATTCCATGGCTGCGCAAAAACACGCCTACAGGGCCGTTTTAACGGCGGAACGAATTATCCGGGAAAAAGATTTTATACCTTCTCTCCTTAGCTTTGACTTAAACCTTGACGGAGCGGCGGAATACCTCTTTCAGGACAAGAACACCAACTGTTACGTCAGTTCCAGGGGAGCGGCGGTTTTTGAATTCGATTACCTCCCCAAAGGCTGGAGTTACCTTAACGCTTTTCCTGACGGCAAGGTTCATCACGCGTTCAGGGACATCTTACTGCCCGGCGACTTTGTTCCTCTTAAGCCTTCCGCCATAAATGAAGCGAATCTTCCCACGGGAAGCCGCCTTTGCGGCAATGAAGAATACCGGATGGAATCGGCGGACAGGACAAAACTTAAAGCGAGCTTTACACTTCCCACCCGTAAGGGAATTCCTTTTGGGCTGATTGAAATACAAAAAATCTACCGGCTTGAAAAAAACACCTTATACCTTTCATATTTACTGCGCAACAAGAGCGAAGAAAAAATCGTCCTGCGCTTTATTCCCCGGTTTGATCTTTCATTGGCGGGGGAAGAACTTCTTTTCAGAAAAAGCCAGGGAGAAGAAGAACGAAGCGCGGAAAAGCAGGGTGAGAAAAAGCGGGTTGTGTTTCTGGAAGAGCAGGAATCCAAACAGGGAGCGTCTATCGGCATTGGCTTTCAAAGCCCCTGCGATCTGTACTATTATCCCGCAGAGCCGGGGCATCAATCCCTTTGCTTTTTTCCGGTGTTCCAGCTTTTCCTTAATCCCGGCGATACTTGGGAAAACCGGATCACTGTTGCCGTATCCGCAAAGGCCCGTTCCGCGAAGAATTAAGCCCCCGCAAATATACCCGCAATCGAACAAACGCTCCGGCCTATTACCCCGGTTCACCAATGGCCGGGTGTTTCTGAACATTGGGGAGGCGCACTACAAAATAATGGTGGGGCCTGTCTCTTGCATACGCACCCTAATGTTTTAGGGCACGTATGCAAGAGACACCCACCTCCACTTTTATTCTATGTGCGCCTCCTACATCCCCGGAAACACCCGGCAATTACTGCGGGAG
>JAITCP010000128.1 GCA_031283025.1 Spirochaetaceae bacterium
ATGATACGCCCCCGCTTTTTGCGGCAGACCGGCATTATGAGGGGATGAAGCACATTGTAAAAACTGTCAAGATCGGTACGAAGAACAGCGTCCCAGTATTCCCCGCTCATGCCGGGAAATGAATCATCGGCGGATATTCCCGCATTGCAGATAATTCCCCAAAAGGCGCCGTTTGCTTCTGACCATTGTTCGAGTTTTTCCCGACACTCGTCCCGGTTACTCACGTCAAATTGGAGGAGTTCTATAATTCCGCCTTTTTGAAGAATTTCCTTTTGCAGCGATTCGGCGGCTTCCCTTCCCTTGTGATAATGGGCAGTTACCTGATACCCCGCATCGGATACAGCCAGGGCAATGGCGCGGCCTATGCCACGGCTTGCTCCGGTTACAAGAACTTTTTTTTCGGTGTTCACCTTAAGTATGCTCCCCCGGTCAGCTCATTGAAGCGTTCCTCGCTGACTTCAATAACCATCAATTTTCCTTCCATAACCTTTCTGCCTTCCAAAAAAGCCGCTCCGTCAAAACTATATATCATATCCGTACAATCAGTTTCTTTCACACGAACTTCTACCGAACTGCCGCTCTTAAACAGCGGAATTTCCATACGCATGGACGGGATGCTCAGAATGAACCCGATTTTGGGTTTTTCACCCCTTTCCCGGCTCATTATCCCTGAAAGGGCGGAAATTGCCTGAGCCATAAATTCAAAACCTGCCCAGGCGGGAACGCCCTCTGTCTCCGGATCGTAGAAAATACAATTCCTGGTAATATCATATTCCGCCCGGATACTATGATCACTATTATACTCAAGAACCCTGTTAAGGAGCAGCATCTTTCCCTTGTGCGGTATGATGGTTTGCAGTTCTTCTCTTTCGATAACCAATTATCTTCCTCCCAGAATAAGGCTGACATTACATCCGCCGAAAGCAAAGCTATTGCTCATACATATTGCGGACGTTTTTCCGGCAGCTTCGGTTATGGGGAGCAGGGGAATTTCCTCATCCCTGACGCCGTCCCAGCAATGTACCGGAAGCCCCTTTTTTTCGGTCAATACCATCCAGCAGATTGCCGCTTCCAGCGCACCCGCCGCGCCCAAAGTATGGCCGGTAACGGGCTTGGTTGAGCTTGAGGGGGGCATCTCATCAAATACCGCCTTCATGGCCAGGGCTTCGGCTTTGTCGTTAAAAGCGGTGCCCGTACCGTGAAGGTTTACATAGCCGATTTGTTCCGGGGTCAATCCCGCATCAACAAGCGCGGCCCTCATCGCTTTTGCCGGTCCGGCTCCGTCCGTGATCGGGGCGGTCATGTGATACGCATCGGCGCTTTCCCCCGCGCCCAAAAGTTCAACAGCGGAATTTTCTTCCGAATCAAGGAGAAAAAACGCCGCCCCTTCGCCAAGGTTGATCCCTTTCCGGTTCTTGCTGAATGGGTTGGCGAGGCTGTCCGAAATTGCGTCCAGGGAATGAAACCCCGCAAAAACCGCCTGTGAAACAATATCCGCGCCTCCGGCGATAACCGCGCCGCACATACCGGCTCTAACCAGTTCTGCTCCCCTTATAATGGCGCTTGCCCCGGAAGCGCAGGCGGTGGCAATGGCAAGCACCGGCCCGGAAAGGCCGAATTTTCCGGCAATATATTCCGCTGGATATGACGCGCTTTGGAAACGGAGGCTGTAATTCTCCGGAAAAGCGCCCTGTGCAAACAGCGCCCGGTGAGATGCAAGGGAAGCTTCCGCGCCGTTATCGCAGGAACCAAAGCAGACGCCGATTTTTTCCCGTCCGTATTTGGCGGCGGCCTTTTCTATATCGGGACGTATCTGTTCAAGCGCCGCGTCTATAATGCGGATGATTCTGGCTGCCCCTGCATAAGCAGCCGGTTCTTGAACCGGCAGTTCCGGCGGGGCGGCAGGTTCGGGCAGTTCTCCGGGAATTGATCCAACGGGGAATTTTCCGCCGGAAAATTCAATCATTGCCATTCCGCCCTGGTAACCAGTCAGGCAGAAATCGTACAATTCATTCCGGTTTTGCCCGGCACAGCATATCAGAGCCGGAGCCGGCAGCCAGACGCTTTTTCTCACTTAAAAGCGCCTTCCAGGGTATAGGCGTATCCCCGCAGGTGATTAACCAGCCTGACTGAATTCATTTCTTTTTCAATTTCTAAAACAACGGTTTTCCCCTGAAGAATACGGCGGCTGTTTCCCGCGTTTTCTAAAAAAAGGCCGCAGTTTTCCAGAGCACGGCTAAGGGCGGAGGCGCTGTAGAAACAGAATTGAAAATCGGCTACAATGTATTCGGGTTTCAGGGATTTGGGAAACACCGGGGACGAGAAAGATACCAGCCCGTCCCGGTAGGAGAGTTCCCCCATGTTTACTCCAAGATCGTTCAAAAGGGTCATTTCAATTCCTGTTTTATCTGCTTTTACCCAGGCATTGAAGAAGTAATCCCTGCCCTGCCAGAAAGCGGAAATATGCTGGGCCATGTCCATGGAATCTTCAATGTCTCCGGGGGGCAGTAACCTATACTTTGAGCTGTCGGCCAGGTAGACAGTAAGCCGGTTTTCTCTGATTGAAGCTTTTGAGGAGCAGGAACAAAAACAATTAAGAATGCCTGAAAACAAGAGGGGAAAAATGACGACCGATTTCTTAGACTTCAAAGAAACACCCGGAAATTAATACTATGTCATATTACCTGAACCTGTCTATTTTGTCAAACGACGACGACAACCCTTTGTTAAACAAGCAGGATAATCTGCGAAAGACAGAACACAAGAAACGGTTAAGCGCCGAAGCAAGGCATATATTATCCCGGTGTGAAGGCAGGCCCATTGCGGAGGAAGATATAGCCGGAGATACGCCTTGGGGCCGACCTTTTTTCCCGGGCCGGGATACGGATTTCAGCATCTCCCATTCGGGGAATTTGGCCGCAGTTTCTCTGGTTAGGGGCAAGAATCAGCGTACCGGCTGTGATGTTGAGCTTGTACGGCCCCGGCCAAGGGCAAAAGAAATTGCCGAAGAATTTTTTACCGCCCCTGAAAGGGGCTATATCGAGTCTCAGGGCCGGTTTGACGGGACACGGTTTTTTCAGATTTGGACGCTCAAGGAATGTTTTTTAAAACTCCGGGGGCTTTCCGTATTTGATATGCCCAACGCCCCGTCCTTTATCTGCGACGAAGGCCAATGCCGGGGGCGGTTTTTTTTTAGCGTGTCCGGCGCTTTTCCCATTTCATTTAACTTGTACGAACTTTCAGGAGCAGGTGAGCGCTATATACTGGCAACAGCGCTTGAAGGAACAGAAATAGAACAACCGGAAATACGCTGGTTTTCTCAAGGCTCTGCGGACTGTAAAAGCATCGCAAACATAAAAGCCGCGCCGAGTCCCGCTGAAACGGTAAGGCCAAAAATATGAGCCGGGGTAAAACTGCTTAAAACCAAAGCGCCAAAAGAAAGAAGGGTTGTTAAGAACGACAAAACTACCGCAAGAGAGGTAAGGCTTCTCCCTTTTCCGTGTTTTTTTCCGGTCATGTAAAAGATATAATCCAGTCCCAAACCAAAGACCAGAACAAGAGCGGCGGCGGAAAAAAAGCCCAGGGGAATTTTGTTGACCGCCAGCAGGGCAAGAGCGGACAGAACCAGCAACGGGGGAACCGCGCAGATTTTAAGGCTGTCCCGCCGGGGATATGCCACGCAAATCACAACAGATATGGCAAGGTAGGCGGCAAGAAAAAAGAGGAGTATAGTCCTGGTAAGGGTATCCAGATCGCCGCCTATATCTTTTGCCTTGTTAACAAAATAAACAGAATCAATTTCTCCGGCGATTGCTCTGAAGACAGCTTCATCCGCGGGCTTGAGCGGCAGAACGCAGGAGTAACAGTTTCCGTTTTTTTCTCCTATCCACAGTTTTGAAATACCGGAGCGGGGAGGGGCATCTGCGGGAAGGCAATACCGCGCGGCGGCGAATTCTTTGTCAAAGGCCTCCGCGTACTGCGGGGGGAAGCCGAGGTATTCAAACTGAGCCGGAGCCAGGGGGAGCAGGGCTTTCATGGCGTTATATGTTTTGTTCTGCTTTTTTATCGAAGGAACAAAAACCGAAGTCCCCAGAAAAGACCCCAGATTCCCCCGGAGTACTTCCGCTTCCAAACGCGCGGCAAGGCGTTCCTCGTTTTGCAGCGTTTCTTCAGGGCTTGATCCCGCGACAATAAAGTACCAGCCCGTGGAACCGTAATCCAAAACACGGGCCGCCCGCTTTTCCGACTCCAGCAGGGCAGCGGACATGGTGTAAAGGGAAGAAATGTTGTTTTCTATTTTTATGGCGGAAAAATTAAAAACAAGAAGTATCAGGGCGGCAAGGGCCAGGGCAATAACAAGAGCGGGCCGTGCAGCCTGCGGCAGGGACAGGTTTTTAAGACGGAGGAAAATCTTTCCTTCAAAAAGCCGGAAGCGTCTTTTGTTTGTTTCCGGCATATTCAGGAGGGGGTAGATGCAGAAGCAAGTTAAGAAAGAGCTCAGGAGGCCAGCCATGGAAAAGACGGCAAATTGTTTCAGGATGGGAAAAGGCGCGAACAGAAAAACGCAAAAACAAATTTCCGTAGAAACAAAACTCATGATAACGCTTTTTGAAATATGGGAGCGAATCTCCGCGCCGTTTTTCAAAGCCGGATTCCCCTTCCAGTGAACAAAAAAATGGGCTGAATAATCCACGCAGGTTCCGATAAGGGTGGTGCCAAATACAAAGGTGATGATATGAATCTCCCTGAAAACCAGAAGCGCGGCGGCGGCGGCAATGCCCAGTGAAACACCGGCTGCCAAGATTGAAAAAAAGACAGGCAGGAGCGAACGGAAGGCATACAGGAACATAATCAGTATTATGATAATCGTAATGGTACTGATTAATGAAATTTCCCTTTGCGCTCCGGAAGCGCTTTCATAACTGTGAAAGGGAATTCCTGAAAAATAAAATTCCGTCTCCGGTACGGATTCCCTTATGCTTGATGCGGCAGCATAGATTTTTCCAACAGCGTTCCGGCCTGAGCGCAGGGAAGCTGCCTGCGGCGCAAGCGTTAAGCGTAACAGTACATACCATGTCCCGTCTTTTTGCGCGGACAGGACATCTTCCTTGATGCTAAGGCTCCCCCCGGCAAGCAGGGAAGATGACAAAAATTCTCCCATCCGCCGTTCCGCAAGAAGGAAAGGATCGTTTTCGATATTAGTAAGGGGAATAAAAGTAAAAGCGCCAAAAGCGCGGGCCAGCGCGTCTTCGGCTATTTCTGCGGCCCTGCCGTTTTCCAGCAAAGCGAGCGTTTCCTTTCCGGCAATAACAAAACGGTAATCGTACAGGTAACGGCTAAGCTCCGCCATAAGGTCAGAATCAAAATACAGAACAATATCCTCAAAATCCGGGGAACCTTCAAATTCCGCGCACAACAGGGCGGCGCCTTTTTTTGCCTTTTCAAAATCAGGAGCCGCTGCAAAGATAACAAGTTCCCGTCCGCTCTTTTCCCCCAGCATTGTATCCGCTTCCATTACCGCCCTGGACTGGCTTGATCGGGGGAGCATGTCAAACAGCGAAGTGTTTATGCGTACCTGTCCGATAAAAAAAACAGAAAGCAAAAGCAGCAGGGGAATGGCCAAATGGACAAAAAGCCACAGCCCTGCAAAGCTTAGCCCCGGATGCCCGCCGGGAACCGCTCTTTTAGGGAAAAGTGAAAAAAGCTTTTTCCTGGACATTCAGTTCCGCCGGATAATTGTGATTTGACAAAACGTATTGCACGGCATCGCCGTTCTGTTCATAAATAAGTATAGACCTTACGGCGGCGTCTCCCTTCATAATGATCTTCTCTGCAAAAGAACCAATGGCGGCATTCCGGGGGATAAGTCCCAGTTCCCAGGCGGCGCCGCTGGCGGCATAGTAGACATTAAAATTATCCAGCAGCCCCTGACTGTTACCGGAAAACACCGCGCTGATGACTTCCGCCATGCGCAGAAACGTTTCGTTCCCCTGCGCGCTCAAAACGGTTTTCTGCCCGCCGGGCCTGGAATGTATGAGGTAATCTTTCCCCAGAGTCAGGGTGGAGGAAAAGGGTTTTGCCGTATCCCACACCATGCCAAGACCGGCGGCAATAATAAAATTCCCCGATGATTTAAGGGAACGGTTAAGGCGGCTTAAGGTCTTTTCCTGTTCAAAGTTTCCCCGTACAAAAGGATGTTCCGCAAGGCGTGAACAGGTTGTCCTGAAGGCGTCCATGGTTTTTGGTTCCAGAGGATGGCGGAAAATTTCCTCCTGCGGGGTTTGCGCCCACAGCCCCGCTGCAAGAAGAAACAGCGCTAACTTAAGAAGAATATAACCGCCTGCCTGCGCAGGCAGGCGGTAAAAAATCTTAAGTAAATTCACGGCGCTTCTCCTCCGTTAAAGGCTTCTACTTTTTTGACTAAAACCTCGGGACAAACAAAGCAGGATTCATTTGTTTTGATATTGCAGGCCATCTGTATACTGAGCCCCTTGGTAGTAAGAATTCCGGTTTGTGTATTGCGGATTTCGTACCGTATCATAAGGCGGTTTTCGTATTCCATAAGAACAGCCTTTACCCGCGCCCGGTCTTTGAACCGAAGGGGCCCCAGATATTTTGCGGAGATTTCAATTATAGGAAAGGCGTACCCGGATTTTTCCATTTCGTCATAGCTGTAACCGATTTTTTCCAGAAGCGCCCGCCGTCCAACTTCAAAGTAATTGATATAATTTCCGTGCCATACAACCTGCAAAGGATCAAGATCTTAAAACTCAACGGTAATTTCCGCTTCCGCATATAGGTTATAGGGCCCATTGTTCCCTTCTGATTTTATCATTACGCCTCTTTTAACCAGAAATCATAGAAATTATACCATTGAAAAGGGTTCTGTTTACAGTAACTTTCCAGGAGCGCCGCAAAGGAATGGGCAAGGAGGGAACTTTGGTTGAACCTTTCCTTTCTGGAACATTCAAAAGAAAGGGAGCTTTTGTGTACGTGCATATCGTATTCCGGCTTTACGGACAAATCTCCCCGGCGCAGGGCAAAGACAAAATAGACCGGCGCTTTCATCAAAACGGCAAGATAAAAAATACCCGGCGAAAAGGGCGCTTCCTCTCCAAGGAAGGGGATCATGAGGTTTTTCCCGGAGCCATTGGCGGCGGTTCTGTCTCCGGCAATCGTTACCATTTCCCCCGCGGCAAGTTTTTCCTCCAGCAGGGCCGCAGTATGGGGGCCTATTTCACCGGCGTTGATAACATCCATGCTTGATTGGGGGTTCAGTTCCTTGAGCATACGGGTAAATTTTTCGCTGACCTTGGTATCAATAACGGCGGTAACCGGCGTTTTCCTCGACACCCCTGTCCGGTTGAAACTTGCAAGCCCCCGGAGGAGTTCAATATTCCCAAGATGAGAGGTAATCAAAAAAACTCCCCGCCCGTTTTCCAGTTCCTGTATAAGTTCCTCTATGCCATCATTTTGAAAATGAATATTCTTAAACTGAAACTTGCCTCCCCAGGATTCAAGTTTTTCCACCAGAGTAAGGGAAAAGGAAACAATATGCCGCAATGGGCCAATGGAGGAGCGGCATTTTTGCGCGGCACCGGGCTGTGTAACAAAAGGGGTGGCTCTTTGCAAAAAACGCCTTGATTCGGTTCTTCCTTTTTTTGAAAAAAGAAAATAGAAAAAACCGACCGGAAATGCAAGGACGCGCAGAATAATAACCGGAAACAGCCTGAATAAAATCAGAAGGAGTTTTACATGCCAATACCCCGCAGTCTGTTCCTTATGCATCGACCAGTGCAGAGGGCTTTCTTCCGGTTTTTTCATTGTTTCTCTTTCCCGCGTTTCATTCTCCGGGCAATCAGCAGCGGCAGGCGCAGAATCATTCCTGCAAACAGCCGGGTAAACATCCAGCTTATGCGGATATTATCCCTGACCATACGGAAATTGGAAACCCCGCCCGGGGGGTAACTTATTTTTACGGGGTGATATACCGGACACACTTTTTTCCAATAAAGGCGTATCAGAATTTCCGGGTCAAAACCCATGCGCTTGTCAATAAAAGGGCGTCCGGCGATACGCGCTGCCGCCGCCACCGGGTATACCCTGAAACCGCAGAGTACCTCCTTCAGTTCCGTTGAAAGTGTAACCACAGCGGCCCAGAAATTGGAAATCTTCCGTCCGTTTACTCTGCTTCCGGGAGCGGCCTCATCAAATTTCGGGTATCCGCAGATGATCATGTCAGGATGTTTGGCGGACTCTTCAAGAAAAAAAGCCGCCTTCCCGTCATCGTGCTGTCCGTCGGCGTCTATCTGGAGCACGTGAGTCAGCCCCAATTCCGCCGCTTTTTCTAAACCTTTGGCAACGGCTCTTCCCTTGCCCCTGTTTTTTTTCAGGCTTATCAGCACAATCCCCGGTGTTTTGGCGGCACATTCCGCTAAAAGAGTTTGAGTTTCCGCATCGTTGCCATCGTCAACCATGATTACCGGCAGGCCAAAAGCCGCAAGCCGTTCAGCCAGGGGGCAGGCGGTTTTGCCGTGCCTGTACACGGGGATAAGAAAGCCCTGTTTCATTTATCCCCCAGAATCACTGTTCCTGTTGAATAGACAGTTTCATTTAGAGGAGAATTTATTGTAAAGGATAATGTCTTTTCTTTTTTCATCAATTTGAGGAGGAGGGGAGCGCCAGGCCGGATAAAATTGATAAATTTTACCCGCTTTATCTCTGTTGGATTAATGCCGGTTCCCAGATGCCGCGCCGCAAAACGGACAACCATTTCCGCCTGGGCTACTGCCGGAAGGATGGAGAATCCGGGGAAGTGGCCGTCAAAATACGGGCTGGTATCGGGAACGGAAAATTCCAGACTGACGGAATTTTCGGTTTTTTCAATAATTTTTTCCCTGTCCAGCCCGCCAAAACCGGCGCTCGTAAGGGCGGCGTCCAATAAGTTAGAATTAACCACGGAGTACACGGAGGAACACGGAGTTTTGGTATGAAAACCATTTTTTCCTCCGTGAAACTCCGAGGCGATAAATTCTTTTTGGACAGGCGCTTCGCCGGAAAACAAAAGTTGAATATCTTCTTTCTTTTTCTTCCCTTGCGGATCCACGGGCAGGGTTTCAGGGTAGCGCCATTTCTTTGGGATTACTATGTTTTCAAAATATTGAAGAAGGTACTCCCTCCAAAATGTATTTATTTCGCGCTTTTCAAGTCCGGCAAAACGTTCCCTTCCCTTGTCGTTAAAAGCCACCGCGGCGGCAAGGTACTGGCGTTTGCCTTCCAGGGAGATCACGCATACGTCGGCGGCAAGGCCGGACTGTAAAATGCGGTTTTCTATTTCCGTAAAGGAGACGCGTTTTTCCTCAATCTTTACTACCGAATCAACGCGCCCTTTGAGCAGGAAACGCCCGTCTTCCAGTATTTCTACCATGTCTGCGGTTTCAAAACCTGCCGGGTCTTTGATATAAGGCGAGCGGATAATAAGGCAGCCGTCCCGGTTTTGGCTGATTTGCGCGTTGTCAAAGACCGTCCATTCCGGGCCGTTAACCGACTGCCTCCAGGCTATGCCGGAAGTTTCCGTACTGCCGTAAACTTCCACAGGCCAGAATCCAAAAACTTCATTGGTTTTTTGGGCGGTTTCAAATTTAAGAACCCCGCCGGAAATGAATATCCACGGCGATTTAAGGTTAAGGCCGGATGGACTTTCGGGCGGTAAATCTCTAAAAACTTCAGTTTTTAGAGATTCCCTTTCCGTTTCCACAGCCCGCTTAAGGAAGGCCGGCACGGTAATGATCATATACTCCGTATCGGAGAGTTTTTCCATCTCCTCAGGAAATTCTATCCTTCTTCTTCTAAAAGGAACCCCCAGAGAAAAGGGCAAAAATATGGAAAACAAAAGGCCGTAAATGTGGTGCTGGCTTACGGTGGAACATACTTTGCGCTTCAGGAATTCATCACCCCATTTGGAAATGATAAAGCGGTTGTCGGCCTCGAATTCAGTCAGCCGCTGAAGGACTGCTTTGGGTTTTCCGGTGCTTCCGGACGTATACATGATGATAGACGTTTCGTCCGCATTTATCGCCGGCCCTTCATCCGCCGGCTTGCCCGTTTTCTGCATTGCGTTGAGAAGCGAAGGAATGTGAAAGGCGTTTTCCGGGCTTTCCCCTTCGGAAAAAATCCGGTCGGTAAGGAAAGGCGCCGTTTTTTGCGCCGTGCGTATCTCCTCAATATAGGCGGGACTTACATTGGCGCTGAGGAGTATCTCTTTTTTGCACTGGAGCAGGGCGGTAAAAGCCAGCAAAAAGTACCAGCAGTCCTCGCAATGGAGCAGCCATTTTTCGCTATTCACCGCGTTTATTCTCCGGCGCAATTCTGCTGTACCTTCGAGAAAATCCCCCCAGGTATGGCAAACAGAATCGCTCCATGCGCCCTCGTAACAGAGGATCGTGGAAAGAGGCCGGTCATTGTTTCTGAATATCGAAAGCGGAATACTTTTTGGCATTTTTTTCTGTATCATTTTTCGTACTATAAATTCACCCGCAAAGAGGGTTCCTATCAGTATATAGGAAATGAAGCCGTTATAAACAGACCACAATGCGTCGGAACCGGAAAAAATAGTCCAAGCGGCCATGCTTCCGTTACAGATAAAAAATCCGCACCAAACAACAGTTACTTTACGGCAATAGGCGGCGATACGCTTTTCATTCAGGGAACCCCGGATGGCCTTGTCCTGCAGCGCCGCGAAACGGAAAATCATGCTGGGGGGGGAGAAAAGAGTGCTGCCAAAGGCCGCCAGGAACAGTACATTCATAAGCAGGGGGTAAAATTTTAGGATAATTGCAGAGTTAATGATAAGGCATAAAACCCCCAAACCAAAAAACAGCAAGGAATTCCAAAAAAAGGGAACCCCTTTTGCCTTGCTTTTTACGGATGTTCCGGTGATAAAGGCAAGAAGGGCAAAGACAACAATAAAAAGAGAAAACAGCCGTAACGGAGTTTTACGTATTACCAGAAAATAAAAAATCAGCGCCGGATAAAGCGCCGCGGCAATAAAAAAGGGAACCTCTAAAAACCGGTTGTTTTTAGAGGTTCCTTTGCGGTTTCTCGCCCTTTGGGCTGCGAAACGTGCGTTTTTCAGCGGTAAATCTCTAAAAACTGAAGTTTTTAGAAATTCCCAAAAGATAATTTTGGGAATACTACGGAATTTTAATGCCATCAGGTCTGTTGAATCAGAGGGTAAAGTATATCCACTACGTCCTGAATAGTAACAGCTTTCTTGAACGATTCGGGATCGATTTTTCCCGGTATAAGAGCCTTCATTTTTACCAGAAGGTCTATCGCGTCAATGGAATCCAATTCCAAATCCTCATAGAGTTTGGCTTCCGGAACAACAGTTCCCTTTTCAATCTCAAATTCTTCGGTTAATATGTTTTGTATTTTCTGTAAAAGTTCTTCCCTGGTCATGCTGCTCCCTTTGTGGTTTCAATAAATGATGCCAAGGCATCCACCGAGGCAAAATGTTTCTTGTTGTCCGCATTTTCCGCGGAAAATTTTACGCCGAATTTTTTTTTCAGCGCTACCCCCAGTTCCAGGGCGTCTATGGAATCAAGGCCTAAGCCTTCCCCGAACAGGGGTTCCGAATCTGTTATATCTTCCGGTTTAACATCCTCAAGTTCCAGGGCATTGATTATCAGTTCTTTTATTTCCTGTTTTAAATTGTCCATAAATCATCCTTGGTATACAAGCATAGTATAGCTAAATTACATGGGGAAATTCAAGCCGGCGCATCCCGGTTCAAAAACAGGCTCTGCATGGACAATTACCCCTCCCTTTCGTATACTGAAGCATGAACATTGAGATACTCGACACCACTTTGAGGGACGGGGCCCAGGGGGAGGGGATTTCCTTTTCCGTCCAGGACAAGCTGGCAATAGTCCGCGCCCTGGATGAATTGGGCATTCCCTGGATAGAGGCGGGGAATCCGGGGAGCAACCCCAAGGATGCGGAATTCTTTTCCCAGGCGGCGCGGCTTAAACCGGAGCGGGCAAGGCTTTGCGCCTTTGGGGCCACCCGCAGGCCGAACATCAAGTGCGCCGATGATCCCCAGCTCCGCAGCCTCCTGGAAGCGGGGACGGAGGGCATTTCAATCTTTGGCAAAAGTTGGGACCTCCATGTAAAAGAGGTACTGCGGGTAAGCGAAGAGGAAAACCTTGCCATGATCGCCGAAACCATCGAGTACCTTAAAGCGGAAGGGCGCATCGTTCTTTTTGACGCGGAACATTTTTTTGACGGCTGGAGGGCGAATCCCGGCTACGCCCTTTCCACCCTGCAAACAGCCCTTAGGGCCGGGGCGGACCGCATCGTCCTTTGCGACACCAACGGCGCCTCTTTCCCCGGCGAGATTAGCGCGGGAGTTGCGGCGGCAATAGCCGCATTGGGGGTAACGGAAAAGGCCCCCCTCCTTGGCATTCACGCCCACAACGATACAGGGCTTGCCATTGCCGCTTCCATTGCCGCGGTGGAAGCGGGCTGTACCCACATTCAGGGAACGCTGGCGGGCTTTGGGGAACGCTGCGGCAACACCTGCCTTGCGGCGCTGATTCCCAGCCTGGAGCTAAAGCTGGGCTGCGTTTGCCTGCCGGAGGGAAAGCTGGAGCGGATTTCCGAGCTTACCCGGCTGGTGGCGGAGGTGTCCAATGTGCCGCTTCCCGCGTCAATGCCCTATGTGGGTTCTTCCGCTTTTTCCCACAAAGGCGGCATGCACAGCGACGGGGTGCTCAAGCTGAAACGGTCTTTTGAACATATAGACCCGGCGCTGGTGGGAAACGACAGGCATCTTTTAATGAGCGAGATTGGAGGCCGTTCCGCCATTGCCGAGCGGATCAGGAAGATCGATCCTGACGTTACCCGTGATCATCCGGCGGTAAAAGCGGTGGTGGAAAAACTTAAAACCATGGAGGCCGCAGGCTGGGCTTTTGAAGGCGCTGACGCCAGCTTTGAACTTCTGGTGCTGCGGGAGTTGGGCCGCCACAAACCTTTCTTTACGATTCTTGCCTACCGGGTGATGAGCGAACATCCTACGGGGCAGTCCCTTGCCTGTTCCCACGCATGGGTAAAGATTTTGGCGGACGGCCAGGATGAAATCGCCGCCGCGGAAGGAAACGGCCCGGTTCACGCCCTGGACAGCGCCCTCCGCCGGGCTTTGCGCCGCTTTTACCCCAGCCTGGAAGAGGTGCGGCTTACCGATTACAAAGTCCGGGTTATCGACGGAGGATCGGCCACCGCCGCCAAGGTTAGGGTTCTGATCGAGTCTTCAGACGGTCCCCACACTTGGACGACGGTCGGCGTGTCGGATGACATTATCGACGCAAGCCGGGCGGCTCTGGTGGATTCTATTGAGTATAAGTTGATCAACCACTTATAGGCGGGTTAACAGAGTATTTGCGGATGATACTTGGGGCATTGTGAGCTTTTGGTTTACTCAATTACTTTACAGAGGCAACTGACGTTTGGGGCGGGCGATAGGGCGGCGTCTTGTCCGCAAAGCGGACAGGTGCAGTTACAGGCTTGTTAGGCGAAGCAGTGACGTACGCCGCTATTCAACTCAGTTAAAATTATTATAGGAAGTTGTTCAGAAACTGAAGTTTCCGAACAACTCAAATACTATTTTTTTCTTATCTCATATTTCTGAAACCCATGCCCTTTAAAGTCAACATCATAACTAGCGGCTCGGGCACAGTAAACAATCTCATCAATAGCGCCATACAGATTTGATATTATGAGGATAGCAACAGACCACCATGGTACATCACGAATGAATGCCCACAATCCCACTCCAATATAACAGCCCACAGCAAAAGCCTTCTGCGGGTAAGAGTGCAGCATATTTGCGATGCCAAAGAATTTTTTCGCATAAAGATTCATGCTTAATTTATTAGCTGAACAGAAAATTAACAGGCCAATGTAGAGCCATGTTTGAAAACCCGTAAGGTTATCGGAAGCAAATTTGACAAAGACAGTCGCTGCGGCAATTACCAGCAGTACCGTGTCGCTGAAGGCATCCAAAAAAGCGCCGAGATCGCTTTTTGCGTTAAATTTTCTGGCAATTGTGCCGTCAATTGTATCCGTTAAAACCAGAAAGAGGTATACGATTAACCAAACCCAGGGAACCGCCTTAAAAGGACCAATGTCTTTCTCTGAATTCATCACAAACAGAAGTGAAAAGGAACCGAAAAGGCGAAAGAAAGTCGCAATATTCGGCAGGTATTTTTTTATTCCGGTGGTTTTTATATTTTCCATAGCGTAGCTCTCCAAATTAATTTTCTTAAAATAAATAGACTATTATTTCGTATTTTTGTCAAGTTACTTCCTGATTATTTTAAACCAATTTAGCCCCTATTTCACCTAACGTTCCCTATATACGCCATAAAGCGGTGTATATATTAGGCTCGTTCGATAACCCGCAAATATGGGCCATTGGCTCAAACCCTCGGCTCACAAGTTAAGCAAAAAACTGTTCGATAGACATATAAATGCTTTAGCAGACATATAAATGCTTCAGCCGTAGAAAATTGGTACAGCGCATATACACCATACGTATCAACCACATTTCCCGCTCATTGCCTTAACTAACAAAGTAATGAGTTTTTGATCTCTTTTATTAAGGTTTAGAATGCTACGAGTCAGTCTATTAATATCATTTGGTACAGATGAATCCGACCCGGTTACCAGATATTCAACAGTCACGCCTAATGCTTTAGCAATTTTAACAGCGGTATCTGCCGGAGGCATTGAAGATTTGGTTCGTACATAAGTATCAATTGCACGTTTATTTATTCCCGTCATAGTAGATAATTCCTTTTTTATCATACCGGAATAAATTAATTCTTGCTTTAAATTCTCTCCAAAACCCACACTTTATGGTACACAGAAATTAGCAATAATAGTTGACAACGGCTATTATATGTGTATACTATATGGAAGCGAACAAGATATGTGTCTTGTATGTGCTTAGATTATAGTGGGAGTGAATACAGAGGATCAGGCGCAAAATAGGCCTATTTTTGTGCAGGATACCTGTTTTGACACCGGAAAAGAGGAAAAAACCGCCTTTTTTGGTCCAAAAAATTGATACAAAGAAAGGGGAAATAGGGATTAATCCTTGCTATTAGCAGGTGTTTTTCATTTTATGCGAGAAGGAGGTAGTATGATTACTACAAAAAGCAAAGTGCGGAGAATGTCAGCCGTTGCGCTGGTATTCGGTTTGATTCTGGCCGGGTGTTCCAACCCGGACGGTTCCGGCCCCGACCCCGGTACTGGCGGAAGCGTGGATTTTACCAGCCACAACACCGATTATTCAATTCTGGTGCGGAACAATACCAATGAGCGGTTGGTTGCCTTTAAGGGCGAACTCAAGGCGGATGCTCTTGTAGGCGGCATTCCCGCCCATGCCCAAAACCACGGCTTGCCGAACAATCTGACGTTATTTAACAAGACCGAAGATTTTCCGCTGATTATTCTGACCGAAGCGCAGTACAACGCAAACAAGAGCAATCTTAGTTCCCAAAGAAACACCCCCTTTACCCGCGTGTATGTTTTCTATAACAGAAGCGGAGATAATAAAGCGGAATGTGATATTGCCGAAGGACTTGGCGGAAACAATACATTGCAAGTCGTCAATACGTCAAACAGCATCAATGTGGAACTGCGCATTAACGGCGTAGCAGGGGAGACTTTGGGTTATGCCCCCGCAGGCATGATCTATACAAACCTTAAATTGCAGGACGGCGATTTCAACATTTTCCCGGTTTTCAAACGGCACAATACAGTCCGCGACGTGGTAGAAACGGTTTACCCCAAGGGAACCGGCACCAATTATGCGTGGTTTCAACCGTATTCCTTTGGCGAGGGGAATACTTCGGCAACGATGAGCTTAAAAGACCTTTTGCAGTCAACCACGTTTACATCGGGAGCGGCGTGGGTGTATATCAACAACCAAACCACTTCTGGCGGAATCAGGTTTGTTGAAGGAACCTATGTCCACAAGACGGCGTCCGGTATTGAAAATATCATGAGCGGGAATCCCAGGACCTTCCAGATAAATATGCCGAAAGTTGGTCAAAAGTATGATGATTCAGTAGTTGCCGCAAACTGGAAATTCGGTGCGATCGGTTTTGAGGTTGGTTTGCAAACAGGAGAGAATGACGCAACTCCGGTTACATCGCTTACTATAGAACGGGACAAGATGTACACGATAACCATTACCGGAAACCACAACAACGGCACATTAAAAGCGTGGGTCAGCAATACAACAGATATTCCAGCCAGCGAAATAGGCGGATCATGGTAATGTGCAATGAACAATGACAATGAACAATGAGCGAGGTTCGTAAGCGGGGCGTGAAACTAGCACGCTTCGTTTGCGGACAACGACATTACTAATTGCTCATTGAATTAAAAGGAGTCCTCTATGAAAAAACTCTGGGTAATTATTACTGCGGCAGTGATTGGCTTGTTAGCTTCCTGCGGCGATCCGTCAAGCGGTAATCCGAATAACCCGCCGGTTAATCCTGACAATAAAACATTTATTGTGTTTGATAATACTCAAGGCATTTGCACTGTTGCGGTTTATGACCACTATCAAAGAAGAGAAGAGGACAAAGTTGCGGAAATCCCCGCAGGCAGGGTTTCCGAAGAAATTGAGTGGACTCCCGGCATTTCCGTGCCATTTTATTTTTTGTACCGCATAAACCTGAAAGGGATCAACGGATTCACCCTGAATTATGTTCCTAAAGAAATTGGAAAAGATCAGACAGCGGTACGCATAGACGAAAATAAAACCACCACTATCACCATACCAAAACTTGATGAAACTGTTTCATCACCTGATGAACTGCTTTCCAATTCAAGTTATCTTTTAATACAAAATAATTCGTCATTTTCGTTTCAATTACACCGTGGCTCCAGCATACTATCGCCTGACAATTCATCCGCCTCGATAGTGAACAGCGGGGAAAGGGCACAGTATACGATCAACCCCGGGGCGGTTTCTCCCTATCAACTGCTGGTGGGGGCAGATTACAAACCGCTCCCGGCTTCCATTGTCAGTTTTGAGTCGGGGCGCGTATACAGTTTTATTTTTGACGGCAATGTTTCGCTGATTACAGAAATTGAATTAATATTGGAAAATGTCGCCGGTTCTTCATCTAATAGTTCGATCCCTGAAACTCCCGGCGCTCCTGCGTTAACCGCTTCTGACGGGCTGTTAACCATGCGCTGGACGGCGGTTGAAAGGGCGGAAAACTATGAGGTGTATGTAAGCACGGCTCAGGAACCGCCTGCTCTGCCTGTAAAAACAGTCGCGGGAACTACGACGGTATTGGACGGGCTTACCAATAAAACCGTTTATTATATTTGGATAAAAGCTGTCAACAATTCCGGGTCAAGCGATTTCAGCCCCCGCGTCCGGGGCATTCCCTGGCCGGCGAATGAAAGACCCGCCGCGCCGGAAAGACCGGTAATCATTCCGGGGATAAACCAGCTTACCGTGAATTGGGAAGAATGTGGCGGAGCGGCTTCTTATGAAGTATACATCAATACAGCGCCATCAGCGCCGTCCTCAGCGGAGATCACCACCGATAAAACCAGCGCTGTTATCAGAAACCTGCAAAATGACGTTCTTTACTATGTGTGGGTTCGGGCGGCAAACAGCGCGGGGAAAAGTGATTACAGCCCCCTTGAAGCCGGCACTCCAAAAATTCCCACTACCGCTCCGCCAATTCCGGCGAAGCCGGTTCTAACCGCAGGCAGCCGCGAGTTAGCCGTCTCATGGCAGGCGGTGGAACTTGCCGAGGTTTACGAAGTATGGCTGGGAACGTCGGATAATTCCGATCAATCGCAGAAACAAGGCGGTGACATTTCAGGCGGTATAACGGAAACCGTTATTACCGGATTGGAAAACGAAACGGTTTATTATGTGTGGATAAAAGCGAAGAATGTTGCCGGTACGAGCGGATTTAGTCCAGCGGCAAACGCAAAACCTTCGGCATTTATTGTTCTGCCCGTAACGCCGTCTCTGCCTACAGTGATACAAGGTTCAAGGGCGTTAGAGGTAAGCTGGCAACAGGCGGAAGGAGCGTTGTTTTACGAAGTATGGATCGGAGTGACCAACAATTCGGCAAACGCCCAAAAACACGGGGCGGATGTTTCCGGCACGTCCATAACGCTGAGCGGTCTTACCAA
>JAITCP010000017.1 GCA_031283025.1 Spirochaetaceae bacterium
GGGAATCTCTAAAAACTTCAGTTTTTAGAGATTTACCGCTGAAAAACGCACGTTTCGCAGCCCAAAGGGCGAGAAACTGCAAAGGAACCTCTAAAAACAACCGGTTTTTAGAGGTTCCCCCTACTCTTTGATGACCGCTCCCATTCCCCTGGTTTTGTCTTTAAATACCGCAAACACGATGTAGTAAGGCACTGCCCCCTTAAGCAGTACGGGGTTATCGTTGTAACTGCCAAGCCCGTCTCCGGCTGCATCGCGCTCCTCGTTACTGCGGTCCATCGGGACATACAGTGTATCAGGAGACAGGTTCTTAACTCCGCCGGATTCTGTACTGGGCATCCACATATCAAACGCCCATCCGCTTTGTTCAGAGGGATCCGGGTTAAGCCTGATGAATTTTACCGTGAAAACCCCGTCAAGTTTAATATTTGCCCCCGGATATTCCACATTCCAGCCTGCAGCCTTCGACATATCGGGCGTATATTCATATACATAAATATACACTGCGTCTTTCAACTCGTTTTTGATGGCCTTGATCCTTGCGTCAGATTTGGAAACGCAGGTCATCATAAACTCACTCGCATAATTGGAGCCCCAATCGGCAAAATGTCCGGTTACGCGATAGTTGTGATCCGGGTCTTCAACAGCCTTGCCGCCACAGGCAGCCAGAGCGATAACGGCGATTACCGCAATAGCGGCACCCCTGGCGATGTTCCGTGTATTCATAAAATCCTCCTCGGTTTCTTTTATTACTTCAATGTTAGTATTCTTTTCTGCCTGTGTCAACACGGCGCATTGCCTCACGTTAAATCTAACCATGAGAGGGCCACACGGGATTACGGTAAACAGAGGCCGGAACATCTGTTCATTTTCGGCGCTATAGAAATATTCCGTCTGGCTGAGTTATACTGTATCGGTACATGACAGGCTGCCTTCTGCTGAATAAAAATCCCGGTATTAGTTCGTTTGACAGCATCTTGCCGGTAAAAAAAGCCCTTGGCACGGGCAAGGTCTGCCATACCGGCACATTGGACAGCTTTGCCCAGGGCCTCCTTGTGGTATTGACGGGCTGGGCGGTAAAACTTTCCCCGTGGTTTACCGGCTGCGACAAACAGTATCGGGCGCTGATACGTTTTGGCGAAGAAACGGACACCCTTGATCCGGAGGGAAAGGTAACAGCCTCCGCCCCCGTTCCCGGCCGTGAAGCGCTGGAAGCGGCCCTGCCTGCCTTTACCGGAGAAATTATGCAGGCCCCGCCGGCTTTTTCGGCGATTCACATAAACGGCAGGCGGGCCCATGAGCTGGCCCGGGCCGGCGTTGTACCGGAAATGAAGAAGCGGCCTGTAACGGTACATTCCCTGTCCCTCCTTTCCTGGGATCCTCCTCACGCGGAACTGGAAGTCCGCTGTTCCAGCGGCACCTACATCCGTTCCCTCGCCAGGGACATAGCCCTGAGTCTTGGTTCCCGTTCACATCTTCGTTCCTTACAACGGACAAAAGTGGGGAAATTCTCCCTGGACAAGGCGCTTTCCATTCCTCCTGCCGCGGGTTTGGCTTCCTTGCCGGAAACATCAACGCCGGAAGAAACATTGCCGGAAGCGCCGATTCGCGCAGCCATAAAGCCTTTATCCCCCGAACTCTTTGCCCAACTGGGCATACCCGGTATAACCGTTGATGAAAAAACCGCCGGAGCGGTTTCCCACGGCGGGGATTTGCGCTTTCTCGACATTCCGGGCATTGAACATGGCACGGAGGGGGCAAAAGATGCCGTTTTTGCCCTTTTTGGCCCCGCTTTCATAGAGCGTACTCCGGATCAGCGCCTGTCCTTTGCCGCTCTTATCGAATGTAAAAACGGCTCATGGAAGTACGGGTGTGTCAATCCGCACGCCGCTTCCGGGGGTGTCTATGCGGCGGATTAACTGGGACGAGCTTTCCGGTTTGGGGCAGGAGGCCGTTACCGGAGGTAAAAAAACAGCCCTCAGCGTGGGGGTTTTTGACGGCCTGCACCGGGGGCATCAGGCGCTGATTGCAAAAATTACCGCAAAGGCCCCGGAGCTTCTTCCTGCCGTGGTAACGTTTCGTCAAAACCCAAAAGTGCTTGTCCGGGGTAAAACCGTACCCGGCGGGGAGGCTGAAGCCGTTGAAATCATAGGTTTTGAGGAAAAGATGGCCCTGCTGGACAATCTGGGGGTGGCTCTTTGTGTGATCATTGACTTTTCTGAACAGTTTAGTAGAATAGACGGGAGGGCTTTTTTTGAGGCCCTGAACCGGAATTTGCATCCCGCCTATGTGGCGTTGGGGGCGAATTTTCACTGCGGGTACCGCCGGGACACGGACGCTCAAGGCTTTAAGGCCCTGGCGGAAGGTTCGGGTGTTGAGGCGGAGCTTGTAGCCCCCGTACTGGAAGGGGGATTGCCGGTCAGTTCCAGCAGAATCCGCTCTGCCCTTGAGGCGGGCAGAACCGGAGAGGCGGCCCTGCTTTTGGGGCGCGCAGGTTAGCGTCAAGTTAATCAAAAATACCATCGGTTTTAAGGAGTGTAATCATATATGGCTTTAACCAAAGATGAAGTAACTTCCACCATCACAAAGTTCGGTAAAAATGAAAAAGATACCGGCGCTTCGGAAGTTCAAGTTGCCCTGTTGACCAAACGGATCAACCAGTTAACAGAGCATTGCAAGAGGTTCAAAAAGGACAAATCAAGCCAGCGGGGATTGTTAATCCTCGTCGGCAAACGCCGCCGCATATTGAAATATATGCAGCGAACGGGCCTGGAAAGGTACAGAGCCCTAATCAAGGAATTGGGCCTGCGTAAATGATGCAGACGCTTACCCATACAATAGCCGGAAAAGAATTAATCCTTGAAACCGGCAGGATCGCAAAGCAGGCCAACGGTTCTGTCTTTGCCCAGTACGAAGGCTCGGCGGTCATCGCCACGGTCTGCGCTTCTTCCGAATCGACGGAAGGGATGGATTTCGTGCCGCTGACGGTTGACTATAACGAAAAGTATTACGCCGCGGGTAAAATCCCCGGCGGCTTTATCAAACGGGAAAGCCGTCCCAAAGACAAGGAAATCCTTGTATCCCGGCTTATAGACCGGCCCATGCGGCCCCTGTTTGATAAAAAATTCGGCAGGGAAATCCAGGTAGTGCCAACCACCGTGTCGGCGGATCAGATGAACCCGCCGGATATTCTGGCGATCATCGCATCTTCCGCCGCGGTTCACATTTCCGATATTCCCTTTGGCGGCCCCATAGCGGGGGTGCGTATCTGCGTTGTCGGGGACGAGCTTATCGTTAATCCCACCTATGAGGAGATCGAAAAATCCCGGCTGGAAATTGTCGTTGCCGGCGCTAAAGACGGGATTACCATGGTGGAAGGCGGAGCTAATGAGGTAAGCGAAGAATTCATGGCCAAGGCCCTGGAAAAGGCCCATCAGGTGATCATCGAACTCTGCGAACTCCAGGAAAAGCTCCGCTCTCTGGCAGGCAAGGAAAAACTTCCCCTGTTGCCCGTTACCCATGTTCTGGAAAGCGCGGCGGCCATTGAAAGCGATGCTTACCCAAAACTGGAAAAGGCCTGCTTTGAACCCACCAAGGGCGAACGGCGCGAGGCGGTGAAAGCGATAAAAACAGAACTGGCGGAAAAGTACGCGGTCCAACTGGAAGATGAATTCCAGAAAAAACTCTTTAACGCCCTTTTTGAGGATATGCAGTATAAAATACTCCGCTCCTCAATTCTGGACAAGGGAAAGCGGGTGGACGGCCGCGGTATGGAAGATATAAGGCCTGTCACCTGTGAAATCGGCCTCCTCCGGCGTACCCACGGCTCCGCCCTTTTTACCCGCGGTGAAACACAATCCCTAGTGGTAACCACCTTGGGGACGGTCTTTGACGAACAAATTTACGACGATATAGAGGGGGACAAGCGGGAGAACTTTATGCTCCATTACAATTTCCCCCCATATTCGGTGGGAGAAGTAGGCCGTCTTGGCACGGGCAGGCGGGAGATCGGCCACGGAAACCTGGCCCGCCGTTCCCTTGAGGCGATGGTTCCTTCAAAGGAAGAATTCCCCTACACGATCCGGGTGGTGTCAGAGATAATGGAATCCAACGGTTCTTCTTCAATGGCTTCAGTGTGCGGCGGAACCCTTTCCATGCTTCATGCCGGCGTTCCCATGAAAAAGCCCGTTGCGGGAATTGCAATGGGGCTTATCACGGACGGCTCCCGTTATGCGGTCCTTTCCGACATTCTGGGGGAAGAAGACCACCTGGGAGACATGGACTTTAAGGTTGCCGGCACGGAAGACGGCATCACCGGATTCCAGATGGACATTAAAATTACCGGGGTCAGCGCGGAGATAATGGCAAAGGCCCTGGATCAGGCAAAGCGGGGGCGGCTCCACATCCTTTCGATCATGAACAAGACAATCTCCAAGCCCGCTCTTTCCATCAGCGAGTTTGCCCCCAAGATCGTTACCATGAAGATCGATGTGGACAAGATCGGCGCCCTAATCGGGCCGGGGGGCAAGAACATCAAAGCCCTTTGCGAACAGTACAGCGTAACGATCAACACGGAAAACGACGGTACTGTTACGATTTACGGAAAAAATGCAAAAGACGCGGAAGACGCCAGAGCGGCGGTAACCGGCGTAGTTTCCGATCCGGAAACGGGGCGTATCTACAACGGCGTGGTCAAGCGGATTATGGAATTCGGCGCTTTTGTGGAAATACTGCCCGGCAAGGAAGGGCTGGTACATATTTCAAAACTGTCCCGCCAGCGCATAGCCCAGGTAAGCGATGTCCTTTCGGAAGGCCAGGAAATACCTGTCAAGCTGGTGGAAATAGACAAGATGGGCCGGCTGAATCTTTCATATATAGATGCCATAGACCCAAAATGAACGCGGGTGGAAATTTGCCCGGCGGGCCGCCTACAGTAAAGGTGTACCGTAAAAGCGGGAACGCCGTCCTGCCCTGTTATGCTTCAGCGGGGGCGGCAGGGGCCGACGTGCAGGCCGCCCTTACGGAGGACATTACCATACAGCCGGGGGCGCGGGTAAAAATCCCCACAGCCCTGGTGCTGGAGATACCGCCGGATTGGGAAGCGCAGGTAAGGCCCCGTTCGGGTCTTGCCCTGCGGCACGGCGTAACGGTTCTGAACGCCCCCGGTACTATAGACAGTGATTACCGGGGCGAACTGGAAATATTGCTGGTTAATTTGGGGAGTGAACCGTATACGGTACATTCAGGCGAGCGGATAGCCCAGCTTGTGTTCGCCCCCGCTCCCCAGGTTTGTCTGGAAGAAACGGAGAAGCCTTCCGAGACCGGACGGGGCGGCGGAGGGTTTGGATCTACCGGTATGGCAGGCAAAGACGCCGCACCGGCGCTATAACGGCGGGATTCCATGAGAATAGCCTATCCAAAAACCATTTACCTTTACATAGCAAGGGAAATTCTCTTTGCCTTTTTTGTGTGCTTCCTTTTTTTCTTTTTTTGCTTTTTTGTAAACCAGCTTCTTCTTATGGCGGGACAGATACTTTCCAAACGGGTTCCCCTTTACCAGGTGGCCCTGCTGGTTTTGTACGCCCTCCCTTCGATTATTGCAATGGCTTCCCCCTTTGCCTGCCTGACAGGCACTCTTATGACCATAGGCCGCTTTACCTCTGATAATGAAATTCTGGTATTCCTTTCTTCCGGCCTTTCATACCGGGATATTTTTTTCCCCGCCATGGTGGTGGGGCTTTTAATATCGCTCTTTTCCTTTTTTGCAAATGACATACTTCTTCCCGCGGGAACCGTTCAATTTTCCCGTTTGTACCGGCGTATCCTTTTTTCATCCCCCGCGCTTGAACTGGAATCCAATTCGGTCAAACATTTTAAGGATACGGTAGTCGTTACCGGGCCGGTGGTGGGAAAAAGCATTCGGGATATTCTTATCATGGACAGAACAGATGACGGGGAGAGGCGTGTTATCATTGCCGGAGAAGCCGGCCTGGAAGATGTTGGGGGCGGGAAGATAAGCATCAACTTAAAAAACGCCTTTATCCGTTCCGGAAAGGAAAACCTTAAAAAAAACTATGACTATGCTTCAGCGGAAACCCTTCAATACGTTGTTTCCCAGGAAGATATGGTACAAACAGTTTATTCCGTGGGCCCCCGCGAAATGAGTTCCGTGGATGTAAAAAAAGAAATAAAAATTAAAGAAGAAGCGTTGGGTGTAAAAATTGAGACAGAGCTGCGAAAGATCGCCCTTGAATCCTACGAACTGGAAGATGCCCTGAGGAGGGGGAATTTGACACGGGTAGAAACCCTTGCTGCCAATGTGGCGCGTTCGGTGGAATCGGCCCGGGAACTTGCCCGTGACAGGAGCCTTTCCCTCTACCGGCTTGAGTATTTCAAAAAATTCTCCATTCCCTTTGGGGCCATTTCCTTTATACTTGCGGCTGTAGCCATAGGGCTCATGGCAAATAAAAGCGGGCAGACCGTAGGCTTTATCATCGGCATTTGTATGGCGGCGCTGTATTGGGCTTTTCTCCTTATCGGCCAGGAACTGGGAACCAGGCTGGATTTTTCCCCCTTCTGGTCAATGTGGTTCCCCAATGTTCTGGCTATCGTGGTTGGCATTGTCTTGACGGGAATAAAGGTTTTCTCCCGATGACACTGGATCGTTACCTGGTAAAACAATTTATGCCGGTCTTTCTTTCCGCGCTTGCCCTCTTTATGATGCTGGTTTTGTTAATCGATCTGTTTCTTAATCTTACCAGATACCTGAGCAACGGCGCGGTTTTATCAACGATACTTAAAGTTTCAATGTATTATGTCCCCAAGAGCGCAAGCTATGCCCTTCCGGTATCCCTGCTCTTCGCCTCCGCCTATACCTTGGGTGATCTGAGCGCAAAAAACGAACTTGTTACCGTGCTGGGATCAGGCGTACCCTTTTGGCGTTTTTGCTTTTCCTTTATAGTGATTGGGATTATTGCTTCTTTTTTTGCGTTTTTCTTTGAAGACCGGGCTGTAATTCCAACCCTTAAGATAAAAAACCAAATGAGTCGGGAACTGCTCAGGACAACTGCGGAGAGTCTTTCCAACATTGTGATTAAAGCGGAGGAGGGGCGTCTTATCTATATGGTGGATTACTATGATCCCTCAGCGCCTTCAATCAACGGCGTTACGATTGTAGAACTGGATGGAGACAACCACCTTCTGTCAATGGTGTATGCGCCCAAGGCGGTATGGGACGGAGAAATATGGTCTTTTTCCAACCCCCTTTTGTACCACTGGGAAGAGGGTTTTTTACGGCCTACCACGGCGCTTGATACGGAAAAATACCGGGAAGACCCGGAAACCTTCAGGCGGAGCGCTGTGTCTCCGGCGGATTTGAACGCGCGAGATACGGCCGACCTTATTAAAGACCTGCGGAAAGCGGGGCTTCCCGTCGCTTCCGCTTTGGCGGATTATTATCACCGCTTTTCATTTTCCGCCGTTTCCTTTGTGGTAATGTTTCTTTCCCTTACGGTCAGCGGCAGGTTCAAAAAAAACATACTCCTCTTAAGCCTTTTGGCCAGTCTTGGAACGGCGGTAATTTACTATGTGATTGAAATGATCAGCATGATGAGCGCCAGAGTCGGGCTATTACCCCCGGTGTTGGGCGCCTGGATACCAGTTTTTGTTTGTACTGCCGCAGGGGTTGTTCTGGTAACCAAAACATGAGTATCTTTACCGTTACCCATGCGGATACCGGGTGCCGGGCAAGGACAGGCATACTTACCCTTGGACACGGACAGGTGGAAACGCCGGTTTTTATGCCCGTGGGAACCAACGGAACGGTAAAAGCCCTGACCAATGACGATCTGCAGGAGATAGGCTTTTCGATCATCCTGGCCAATACATACCATTTGTACCTTAGGCCGGGGACGGCGGTTATAGAAGAGGCCGGAGGCTTGCGAAATTTTACCAAGTGGAAGGGAAATTACCTTACCGATTCCGGCGGCTTCCAGATTTTTTCACTCGCTCCGTTCCGCAAAATTACGGAAGAAGGGGCTCAGTTCCGTTCCCACATTGACGGATCGTACCACCTCTTAACGCCGGAAAAGGCGGTGGAAATTCAAACCATACTTGGCAGCGATATTCAAATGCAGTTGGATGTCTGTACCCCCTGGGGGGCGGAAAAAAAAGAAGCCCAAACCGCCCTGGAGAGGACTGCTCAATGGCTTAACCGGGCCCGCGTAAGCTGGAGTAACGCCGCGGAAAACGGCTATGGCGGTTCGCTTTTTTCCATAGTCCAGGGGAATTTTTTCCCCGAACTCCGCCGTGAAAGCGCGGAAAAAACCCTTGCAAACGACACTCCCGGCATCGCCATAGGCGGCCTTTCCGTGGGTGAGCCGGAGGAAGTTTTCCGGGAATACCTTCATTTTACTTCCTGTCTTTTACCGGACGAAAAGCCCCGCTATGTTATGGGCATCGGAACTCCGGAGTATCTCTTGTGGGCAATGGAGGCAGGGATCGATATGTTTGACTGCGTTTTGCCTACCAGAACCGGGCGGAACGGGCGCGTTTTTACCCGTGACGGCCCTCTATCCATAAAAAAAGCGGAAAATGCCCAAAGCTTTTTACCCATTGATCAATCCTGCTCCTGCAAGGTTTGTAAAACCTACAGCCGCTCCTACCTGCGCCACCTTTTCAAAACCAGGGAAATACTTTGCTCCATGCTGGCAAGCTACCATAATCTGTTCTTTCTGCATCAATTTGTACTTGAGTCCAGAGCGGCAATCATCGAAAATAAATTTATGGAATTTAAAAATGAATTTCTATGCCGTTACCGGAACAAAAGAGGGGAGTTATGAAAAAGCGGATTATTTTAATGAGCGGCCTGTTGTTTTTGGCAATAACGGCGCTTTATGCCCAGAATGCGGCGGAGAACACGGCAACGGAAACATCCGGTTCCCCCACAGGGCCTTCTATTGAGGAACAGCGGCTGCAAATTATCCGTTACGGAACAGATACGGAAATTGCCAATTTAATTAAAATTTTGCGGAACGAACAGCCATCAAGCCCGCCCGTCGCAATCGCAGGGCCTGAAACCAAGATAGACAAGGAACTCTTAGCCCTTATGGAAAAAACCAAAAACCGGACGATTCTTTCCGGGATCTTTGGTTATTTCAGCGACAGGGAAATAGGCGGACTGGAAAAGCGGGCGCTTGCCGCTGTTAAAGATCGGGACTATGAAGCGGCGGAAACGGTAGCCGCCGCCATTTATTATCTGGGTAAGCTCCGGGCCGGCAGCTCCGGGGCTGAGGAAACCGTTGCCAGGGAAGCAGGGCAAGTCTTTAAGGATATTATGAACGGCGAGGAAAGCCGCTTCCTTTCTGTGACGATCCGTTCTTTGGGACAAATCGGGGAAAAGTATGATCCGGCGGAAACGGCGGAATATCTTATGGATTACTATGCCAACCACGAGATGGGGGATGAAAACCGCCGTTTGCTTGTGGCCGCCGTGGGGGATACCAAGGCAAAAGAAGGCGTGTCTTTTCTTGTTTCCATTGCGGAGAACGAAGATGAACGTGCAGTCCTGCGTATAGCCGCAATGGAGGCCCTGGCAAAAATTGCCGATGTAAGCGGACTTCCCGTGCTTATCAGCGCTGTTTCTTCCAAAGACCCCAATGTGCGTGCCTCTGCCGTGGGCGCTCTGGGGCCTTTCCCCGGCGAAGAAGCGGATGCGGTAATTATCGAAGCCTTCCGGGATTCCTTTTACCGTGCCCGCATAGCCGCCGCCAAGGCCGCGGGGGAACGCAAACTTGCCGCTTCCGTTCCCTTTCTGCGCTTCCGCTGTGAAAATGACGAAGTACCGGCAGTAAGAGACGAGGCCGTTAAAGCCCTGGGGCTTATCGGAGGGAAAGAAGCGGAACAGGTACTTGTGGAACTTTTTAAGGAACGCAAGAACAATGACAGGATTCGGATAAACGCGGGGGAAATGCTCCTTACCAAAGGTTCTGTTGATTATGTTACCGATGTGATCATTGAATTGGATGAAGCCAAGAAAAAGAACCAAACCGCCCTTTATAACGGCTTTTTACGGATACTTGGCGAGGCAAAATCCCCCAAACTTGAAGACCTTGCTCGCCGTTTCTTTGCCGCCGGGGGAGTGGTGGAAAAATCCTATGCCCTGGATTTCTGCTCACGTAACAATTTCCGCGGCCTTGCGGACGAAATACGAAAGCTGACAGACCCCAAAAACGGAAGTCTTTCCAAAAAATCCCTTGCCCTGCTGGAGGAATGGGGTCTGCCTGTTACGGGTGAACCTTCTTCTCCCCTCCCTGCTCTTCCGGCGCCTGAATCGAGTGGAGTAGTTGATTAAGAGCAATAAGGGGATCTTTATACCGTTCAAAATGGAAGAACACTTCATAATTTTTGTCTGACAAAAGCCGTATAGTCTTGCCTATACATTCGGGAACCGATGCGGAACCAAGATCGGGGAAATAGTTTGGCTTTAAGGGAGTAAAGGTACAGTTGTTCCCGTCAAAGTAAAGCTCCGCAACTTTGTACGGTACGGGAACCAGGAAAATAAGAAAGTCCGACGCGCCCCCGCCAATGGAATAGGTATTTCCCTTTTTTAAGGTATGAATATTGCGCCTTCCTATAGCGGTATTTTGTTCCTCCACAAAGATGTTCAACATGGGCGGATCGGTTGGGAACCGGCCCGGATCCTTGTACTGGCTGCGGCGGGGAAGCCCCTGGATGGATGACTCGGCCTGCCTGCTGGCAAAATTGTTAAGAAGCTCCGCGTTCTTTGCGGCGCTGCCATCCCCCTTACCCCTCGTGAAAGCCGCCCTTTTGCCGGACGGGAAACCGCGCTTACGGATTGCCATGATTATAATGATGAGGAGTAACAGGAGCAGGAGCAAACCCAGCAAAAGGGGCAGGGGCAAGGCGTCTGATCCGCCCGAACGAGCCGATGCCGGCGGCTGCACTGCTGCCGGTTGTATGCCGCTGCTTACAGGTTCGTCTCCGTTTTGCGACAGATCTGGGCCGCCGGAATCATCCTGGCCGCCCGTAGCGCCGTCGGCGGGATCGCCTAAGCTAAGGCCGTCGGCTTGTTCAACGGTCTGGCCGTCTTCTTCATTGCTTTCTGCCGTTTGGCCGGAACCGCTTGAGTCGGTTACTGCGCCGCTGTCGGCGGGATTATTACCGGCAGCAACATTCCCGTCGGCGGTATTTCCTGTGGCGGTATTTCCGGTTGCTGTATTCCCGGTTGCTGTATTTTCGGCGGCGGTATTTCCTGTGCCGGTAGTAGTATTACCGCCGGGACTTGCCGTAGCAGCTTGCGGAACGCGGGGGGTGCCTCCTGTTCTGGCCGCAGTTCCCGCGCTCATACGTTCTGAAGCCCTGATAAAGATTACATCAACGCTGTTTGGCTTTAAGCGCTCGGCAAGGGAATTAGTGAGCGTACCCACGCTTTCATTGTCACTGACAACAAAAACCTTTTTCCCCCGCCCGCCGGGTATGGAACGGACATACTGTTCCGCGTAGTTTAAGGAACTGTCGGCGGAACCAGTATTATTTTCCAGCGGATAAAGCAGCCAGATTCTGCCGCTGACGGTTTCGATATCGTCTTTTCCAAGGAGCCGCCGGGCTATTTCAAAACGGGGTTTTGACGCAAAGGAAATAATGTGCAGTGTATCGCCGAATCTCAGGTTTTCCGCCAGAAATGGCCCGGTAAGATAGGTGTTTACTTCATTGTAGTATGAAAACATACCGGCGGAGGTATCCACCACAAGTACCACATCTTTGGCTTCCTGCGCCGACAAAGAAAAGCAACCCGATAAAGCCAGCAGGAAAAAAATTATCCTTTTTACATTCATTAGGGCACTCCTCCTATACAGTGACTTTTATAATCGCCTTGATCCGGTAAGCGGTTTTTTCTTCTGCACGGGTTTTGTCCAGGGCGAATTCAAATTCTTCCCCTACCTTTTTATTCAGTATAGTTCCTCCCAAGGGAGAAAGGTAAGATATTATGCGGTTTTCAGGATCAGATTCCCAGGGCCCCAAGATTGTAAATTCTTCTTCCGTGCCGGAACTTTGGTTGACCAGCACCGCCTTGGTGCCAAAAGAAACCCTTTCAGTATTTACCGTAGCGGGATCAAATATCTGGGCACGCTCAATTTCTTCTTTGAGTTTTGCTACGGTTGAATTAAGGATTTCCTGTTTTTCCTTGGCGGCCTTGTATTCGGCATTTTCCCTAAGATCCCCCAGGGAAAGGGCAAAAGCGATTTCTTTGGAATTGGCGGGAACTTCCACATCCATGATATGGGAAAGCTGCCGCTGCTTTTCTTCGTATTTCGCGGCGGTAACCATAAGCCCCCGTGAGGCCCTTTTTTCCATTTCTCCGGCAAATTTGAATTCCGGATCTTTTTCCTGGACAATGGCGCGCAGGCGGAATTTATCCGCCGGGTCCAGGTCTTTTACGTCATTGATCAGGGTATAAATCCTCATGATCATATCTTTGTCCGCATTGTTGATAAACGACGCCAAAAGGCCGTCTTTGAAAAGCAGAGTATAAACCTGTTTGTTAATCTTGCGGTTTTCCGTAGTGTCCCGGTGGTTGTCAATGTCCCTGTAGGTAATGTCCAATATGTAAATAAGCGTTATAATTTGTTTTTCTTCACCGATCCCGGCATCGCTGAACCAGCGGGAATTTTTGGCGTTTTTGTGAAACCAGATTGCAGCTTCCCGGTAATCCCGGTAGTTTTCAAAGCAATTTTGGATCATCTCCGTAATCTTGTCCTCGTATCCTTCTTTTTCAAGGCTGGAAATGATCGAAGGTAGCAGCGCATAGGGAAAAAGGCTCACGTAAATATCCGGCCAGGCGTCTGTGGAAAGCCTTGTTTGCAGAAGAAAATTTTCTTTAAGACGGGCATCCTTTAACTTAAGGAACAGGGCGGGAATGTCTTCTATGTTTTTCAGAATATCTTCAAAATTAACGGTAAGGCCGCTTCCCAAATGTGGATGGCGTACCGACATTTCTTTAATTAAAAGGCAGGATGCGACTATTTGTTCGTTTATCTGGTTAAAGGAACGGAGGTAGCCGGTAAAATATCCGAACATTTCGTTAAAGTATTCAGAATCCAGTTCCGCTTCTTTTCTTGATTCAAATTCCCTGATGGCGTTAATCCGGTCAAAGAAATTCTTTCCGGCCTTAAATTCACCGTAGAGTTTTTCTTCAATGCTGATGGGCCTGTCCCGAACGGTAAAAAGATCAATGTTTTCCTGGCTTACCCCAAAAACCGGATCGCTTTTAAGAATTTCCCTGGCCCTGGAACTCCAACTGCTCCATTCTCCGACTGTCAGTACGGAAGGGACAAGTTCCGCCTTGATGTGTTTTAGATCGCACGCATTGCCAAAACTTTTAATCACCGTTTTAAGCGCCCAGCCATGCTCTGTTTTTATGCGGTCGTGAAGCTTTTCCTTTTTTTGGGTTGCCTTGAGCACCCATATATGGTTTTTTGAAAGGGTTTGCAGCGCGTTGACGGCCATTTTAAGGGACATGGGATGACTGCGCTTTTTGGCAAAGTCCACCACGATCTCATCCCCCTGCATGGAAGCGATGCGTCCTACCCCCCAGGTACGGTGGAAAACAAAACTACCCTTGTCAAAGGCAATGTGTTTTTCAAAATCGGTAATTGCTTCACGAACATTGCGCCAGTTTTGGGTCAGGTTTGATATGCGGATATACTCATCAAGCTGGCTGTGATCCTTATACTTAATACGGAAACATTCGGTAATTTCCCGGCGTGCCAGATTGTCCCGCTCGTCATACTGTAAAATCAATTTCAGGATGCTGATCGCCGTATCAATTTCCCCGCGTTTTTTGCAGGAATGAAACACATCCTCAAGAAGAAGGACGGCTTTATCCTCACTGATATTTTTTGCGATCCGCTTTTCCACATGGAGGAAAAAATCAATGTCTTCCGGGCAGTACTCAATCAGCTTTGCCCAAATTTCCCGAACATTGGTAAAAAGCCCCTTGCCTATATACCGGTGCAGGGCTTTTTTGTAATAATCTACCGCTGTTTCCGTATCTTTTAGTTTTTCATAATGTTCCGCCAGAGTCTTGGCAATGTCCGCCTCTTCATAATCGACCTTGACAAGCCGTTCCCAGATGCCGATGATCGGTTCTTCCTCGTTTTCATTTTTGCAGCATTCAGCCAGAGTACGCAGGGCGAATTTTGATTCCCCGTAATCCAGAATGCGCTCGCAAAGGTAGCGGACTATGCCCCATTTGTGGTTGTCAACAAAAATGGTAACCAGGTTTATCAGTACCGCGTCATCAATAAGCTGCCGTGAAAGGGCGATCATTCCTGAAAGATACAGGGCGATAATGCTGTTCTTTGTATGTACCAAGTGGTCATCGCAGAGTTTTTTCAAGTCATCGTAGGCTTTTTCCTCTCTGGCTTTTCTTAAAAGAATGTCCAGTTCCTTAAACTGGCCGGTTGAATAGTTGCTTAGGGCTGCCCGGGTCCACTTTTCTTCGTTGAGCATTTCCTGAACATTTTTCAAAAGCGGTAAAGTTACCGCCCGGGTTTCCTCAGCTTCTGCCATTATACTTCTCCTTCTAATTTCTGTATTGTTCGTACACTGCCGGACTGGCAATCTTTATCTTCAACATGGTTTCTTCTATAAGCGCCGGATCGGCTTTTGCATTCTCATAATGATCAATAAGCCACAGATACCGGTTAATAAGCCTGGGAATTAAACAACCCGCTTCAGCGCCTTTACCCCTCACTTCATTTTCCAGGCTGAATATTGACTGCTTAAGCCTTCCCAACTCTGCAAGATTTATTTCCCGCTTTATTGAAAAAACCCCCAAAAGGGCTCCGTATACGGGAATCCATTCAAGCAGTTCCTGCCCGCTGTAACCCGCTTCCTTAACCCGGTTTGCCAAACGGAGGATCAGTTCCGAATCCATGTTCCGGATAATTACCCCTTCGGGGTTAACAAAAAAAGCCTCCCTGAACAGGGCTTTGGCCGCCCTGGTTTCTTCCAATAGCGCGTTTACGTCCGCCAATTCGGAAATGGTTTCACCGTCTTCCCGCTTGAACCGAGCGGCCTGTTCCAGGTATTTTATGGCCTCCTCAAAATTGCCTACCCCTTTATAACAGCGGCCCACCTGAAGGAGCAGCGCCGGATCATGCTGGTTTTCCCCCTCTCCCAGAATATCCTTATAAAACATAAGGGCGGCAGAGAAAACAAAGTGCTTTAGCGCATAGAGGCAGGAATCAAAGGTCTTTTCTTCCCCCATGCGGTCCAGAAAACTGTAAAAACTCTTCCATTGTGAAAGAATATACCCCCCGCCGTCATAGGCATCCTGAAATTCAGAAAGCCGCTTGAACCGCTCCAGCCACCAAGAAAGGCATTTAAGGGCATAAACCACTTCCGGGTGTTCAAAATCAAGTTTTAGGGCTTTGTTCAAAGCAAGCATTGCTTCCTCCGCATTCGAGGCCTTAAGGCTAAAGTAGGCTTTTTGCAAGAGCCCTTCAACAGATTTTTCAGCGTCCATTCCCGGGTATTTAATTATACCATTTTATTACGTTCTTTACAAGTGGGAAAGAGGGGGATATGATGATTAAACCTATAGATTAAGCGTATACATACCGAAAATAGAAACGGAGAAGTGGTAATGATACATAAAAAAACAGTTCTTGTTTCCCTCATTATACTTTGCAGCGGTTTGTATACGGTTTCCGCCCAAAGCAGGCCCGCATCGCCTCAGGAATTCCTGGAAATAGGGCTTAGTCTTTACGGTGAAGCCCGTTATATTGAATCTGTCGCTGTATTGCGCTGTATTCTTTCCGAAGACCCGCTGTATCCTGACGCTCTTTACTGGATTTCCACGGCGGAGATAACGCTCAGGAAATATAATGAGGCGCTGGCGGATTTGGAAGCGCTGGCAAAAATAAGAAGCCGCTGGAGCACGGAGATTCCCTATAACCGGGGCCGATGCTATTTTTATCTGGGTGAATATGAAAAGGCTCTGGTGAATTTTGGCGGATACATAGAAAGCCTTGAAGAAAATGATCTCCGCAGGGCTGTCTCCTTTTACTGGATGGGGGAATCGCTCTTTGCCATGGGCAGGCTGGACAGCGCGGCTAACGCGTATTCGCTGGTGATAGACAAATTTCCTTACAGCGTAAAATATGAAGCATCCTGTTACCGGATGGAATTGATTTCCCAAAAAAAGGTAGAGGCCGAGCTCCTGGCATTACTCAAATGGAGCCATGAGGAATCCATCCGTTCTTTGGAAGATTACCGTGCACGGGAAAGAATCTACGAACAGGCCATCGCAAGTTATAAACGGGAGATTGCGGAATTGCGCGGAGACCCTTCCGGGGCAGGACCGGACAGCTACCAGGGCCGGTTTGAGGCTGAAGTACGGATTGCCGCCCTGGAGGCAAGCCTTGCCGAAGCAAATGCCGCTTTGGAACGGTTAAGGGGAGAAGTTCCGGCTGTAAATGTTCCATGGCAGCCGCCGCCCTCCAATGGGGATAAAGACGCCCGTGCTCAGGGGCTTTTAGATGAAGCAAGGGAGTTATTTAATACGCTCAACAGAAACCTTTACGGAGAATAACGGATGAAAAAACGCTTTTTGTTGATTGCGGTTTTTTGCCTCCTGGGTTTTTCCGGTTTTTACGCTGCCGAATATAAGGCAGGCAGGATACGCCTTGAACTTCATGAAGATATAGGCCGTTTTTCCCTGTACTATATGGCTGATGCGGTCATAGAATCGTATTTGCCTCTTTTTATAGTTAAAGATCCCCGGTCAAGCTTTCTCTCACTACAGATTAATAATCAAAGTTACCGGCTGGGAGAAGATACTGCCTTTGTGACTAAACTGGGGGGTACTTCCTCGAACCCAGCCCTTATTTTTGAATCATCCTTTGTTAAAGTTACCGAAGAATTTGCTTTTATTAGGACTGCTTCCTTTACCGTTGCCAATGGGGTCAGGATAACCATTACCGTTGCAAACAAAACCGGACAATCTATAAATGCCGGCATCCGTTTTCTTATTGATACCAGTTTGGGGGAAAAGGAAGCAGCCCATTTTCTTTCAGACAAACGTCAGATCAACGATGAAACCGTGATTGATTTTTCTACAGATGACAGTTACTGGGTTTCAGGGGATAAAAACCTTGCATTGATGGGAAGCCTTTTGGCATCCGGCAGTACCCGCCCCAGTTTTGTCCACTTTGCCAACTGGAAACGCTTTAATGATGCAGGATGGGAGTTTAGCTATGTAAAGGGAAGGGATTTTAACCTGCTTCCCTATTCCATTGCGGACTCGGCGGTTTGCTATTTCTTTCAACCGGAACAAATTCCTGCCGGAGGGAGCCGAACCATTACCATTATGTTGGCGGCAAAAGATGAAAGGGGATTTTCTTCAAGCACTATCGCAACAAACGATACTCCTCCAAATTATGCTCCTTCAAACTATACTCCTCCGAATTATACTCTTCCGAATTATACTCCTCCGAATTATACTCCTCCGGACTATACTCCTCCAAATTATACTCCTCCGGATTATACTTCTTCAGATTATACTCCTCCAAATAATATTCCTCCGAGCAATAATCCTCCAAGCAATAATCCTCCAAGCGATTATCCTTTAAGTGATCCGCCGCCTGTTGTCCATGCGGAGGGAAACCCAACAGTAAACCAAAGGGAGAGTGAAATTAAGCAATCCATGCAGGCTGACCTTTATATTTTGCAGGACTTGATGAACCGCCTGCAGGAGCATAATGTTTCAAGAAGGCTCACTGATGATGAACTGACCCAGATGAAATTACAAATTTCCAGGATCAAAGAAAAGTATAATATTCCGTAAAATCCATGGTAAGCGACACAATACTTAAAAAAGCAATTTCTCTTGCCAAAAGGAAAAAGTTAGACGAATCCATAAAAATGCTGGAAGCGGAAGTTTTCCGGTATCAGGATTCATACATTTACTATTATATCCTGGGAACAAGTTGTTTGTACGCAGGGGACTTTGGCGGCGCCTTTACCTATTTTAGCCGGGCAAAAAATATAAAATTCCGTGAACCCAATACCTTGCTTGGCATGGCGGTTCTTTTTTTACGCCGGGGAGATACGGATAAAGCCCTTGATCTGTATCTGGATGTAGAAGACATTGATCCCGCTAACAGAATTGCAAAAAGGGCGCTTAAGGTGATCCGTAAATATGGCGGAACGGAAACATTGGATGCGTGGCTTAACAGCGGAAAAGTACATTCACTTTACCCTCCATTGCCAAGGACAAAGTTTTCTGTAAAATCCCTTATCATTCCGGGGATTGTAATTGCCGCAGGTTTGGGTATTTTTATTGGTATTAGGCAGGTGCCTGTTTTTATGCGGGGGGGACTGGAAGAAAGCGTTCTGGAAAAAACCGAACGGGATAATCCGGTTGAAACGGGGGGAGTCTACCGTTACAATTTTAGCAGCACAGAGGTTCTTTCCCATTATAATCAAGCCCGGAAATTCTTTAATGAATACCGCGATGAAGCGGCCAAGCGGGAATTGAACCGAATTTTGGAATCTAACGCGTCGGAGCCGGTAAAAAACAAGGCCCGTCTTTTAAGGGAATACACTTCTCCCCCGGACTTTAGCACGCTTAAGGATCGTTTTAGCTATGCGGAAGTAAAGGCCGATCCTCTGCTGTACCGTGACTGTCATATCCTTTGGCGGGGCAGCGCCGCCAACGTCAGGGTTGGAACTGACACGGTAAGTTTTGATCTCCTTGTCGGCTACGATACGCGGACCGTGATGGAAGGGTCTGTTTCGGTAGAACTGGACTTTCCCGCAGAACTTAGCACCATTCAACCCCTGGAAGTATTGGGCCGGGTGGTTCCCCTTGGGCCGGAAAGATTTATGATAGCCGGAACGGGAATACACCAAAGCCCGCTTAACTAACTGAAGTTTCTGAAAAAACTCCCTTAGAGGCTTTTCCAAAACTTCAGTTTTTGGAAAAGCTACCTTAGATTTAATTGAAAAACTGGCCTTTTGGACAGTTTTTCTTAAGCCATTTCCAAAACTAACCGAGTTTTGGAAATGGCTC
>JAITCP010000021.1 GCA_031283025.1 Spirochaetaceae bacterium
GTAATGGTGATCCACTCGCCGTTGATGAATGGGAAGAAGGCGGCGATTTCTTCGCCTGTTGCGGCATCCCAAAAACGGACAGCGCCGTCAGCGGAAGCGGAGATTACGGTTTTACCGTCAGGGTTGAACGCGGCGGAATTTACCATCTGGGAATATACCGGAATTACCTTGATTGCGCGGCCTGTTGATACGTCCCAAAGCCTTACCGTTCCGTCAATCGAACTAGAAACGACGGTCTTGCCGTCGGGACTAAACGATACGGATGTTACGGAACTTGTATGGCCTGTAAGGGTACGGATTTCCCGGCTTGTCGCAACATCCCAAAGTTTTATGGTTCTTTCTGTCGAACCGGAAACGATTGTTTTACCGTCGGGACTAAACGCAACCGAATATACCATACTCCAATGACCTCTTAATTCGGTAATTTCCCTGCCCGTAACAGCGTCCCATAGTTTAATGGTATGATCTTTGTAATTTGGAGGCTCGCCTCGCGGTACCGGAGGGCCAATTACAAGCGACGGATCTCTGTAGTTATATGTCGGTATTGGCCCGCATGGGCCTGAGGCAATGATTTTACCGTCCGGGCTTATTGCCGCGGAATTCACCGGATATTCATGACCGGAAAACGTAAGGATAACGCTGCCTGTCTCCGCGTCCCAAAGCTTTACTGTTGAATCAAAAGAGGCGGAAATAATGATTTTACCATCAGAACTAAACACTACAGAGTCCACGGCTTTTGTGTGGCCCGAAAGCGTGCGGAGCTCCCTGCCTGTTACTCTATCCCATAACTTAATTTTATGATCATTTGAACCGGAAGCGATAATTTTATTGTCAGGACTGAACGCTACTGTACGCACTATGTTTGTGTGGCCTGATAATTTCCAAACTTGCCGCCCTGTTACCGCGTCAAAAACTATTACCGTATTATCAAGCAATGCCGCCGCTATTGTTTTACCGTCACTGCTAAAGGTAACTGAATGTAACCAACAAGTAGAACTTGAAATGTTTCGTATCTCACGGAAAGTTGTCGTGTCATAAAGCCTGATCGACTGTTGTGATAATCCAGCGGCAAATGTTTTTCCGTCGGGACTGAACGAGACAGCATACACTTTGCTTGGAGCAATTGATATAGTACGGATTTCTTTGCCTGTCGCCGCTTCATACAGTTTAATTTCACCTGATTCTGTTTCGGAATAATGAAGCGCACCTTGCGTTCCGGAGCCTGTAATAATTGTTTTACCATCGGGACTGAACGCTGCGGAATATACCGGCATCTGGCCTGAATGGGTACGGAGTTCCTTTCCGGCGCTTATATCCCAGTATTTTACTGTTTTATCATAAGAGCCGGAAACAAGGGTTTTACCGTCAGGGCTGTACGCGATAGAACTAATGACCGCCGTATGGCCGGAAAGTTCAAATTTTTCCTGTACTGTTGCAACATCATAAATTTTAATAGTGCGATTCAGCGCGCAAGCGATAGTTTTTCCGTCAGGGCTGAACGCAACGGAACGTATTGATTCAGGACGAGGAAACTTAATTGTTTGTATCTCACGCCCGTCAACTGTATTCCAAAATTTTACTGAATAATCTGATGAGCCGGAGGCAATGGTTTTACCATCGGGGCTGAACGCCACAGATAATACAGAGCTTGAATGACCGGAAAGAGTGTGAATCACGCGTCCTGAGTTTATATCCCATATTTTTACTTTTTCATCAGATGAACCCGAAGCAACCGTCTTACTATCGGGGCTGAACGCTGTTGCCCATACAGTACCTGAATGTCCCAAAAACTCGCGGATTTCGCGGCCGGTTGCCGCATCATAAAGTTTTAACTTGTTAGCCGCAATAATATATTTCCCGTCCGGGCTGAACGCCAATGCGTCTGTTGATGAAGGCCCCAACTGCGGAAATACTTCCGCATCCTGCGCCGGAAGCTGTGCAAGTAAAGCGGCAAAAACTACAAAACCACAAACAATTTTCTTCATTTGCCGTAATTCCTTTTCTTTACAGTTTTTTATAGGAAGTTGTTCAGAAACTGAAATTTCCGAACAACTCTAATCGATTCCATGTTTTTTATGCGTTAAAACCAAAAATTATGATCGCACTCACGGCAAGTTTGTAAGAAATCCCTACTCCCTGCATCTTACTCCCTCGCATCTCCCCAATCATAATGAGTCCTGCCCAATGAGAATAACTTTTTGTCAAATGTAAGCATTGTCGGCATATAATGGGGTTCATGTTCGATAACGTAATTCCCTGTCTTTGGGTCAACATAATAGCCGTTGGTATCATACCAGGTGGAATCGCAGTAGAGTATCCTGCCGTCATTAAGATGGATTTCGTTCCATGCGTGATTTCCGATGCGTGATGAAACCTTAACGACTTTCTTCACTCCCGCAAGCCCTGATACTTTTTGGATTACCAGATTGGCATAATCGTCGCAGACGCCTTTATACTTCACATTCGGGTGGAACTCCCACTTTGCTCCATTGGGAGCGAGGAACAACGCGGGATAATCGTAATCTGTATCAAGCACAATTTGATCGATAACCTCTTTAATCCTTCTTACATTCGCATCCTCAAAACACGCTTTATGCATAGCAGAAAATGCTGTAAAATATTGATCCCAGGTAACATAGTAGGCTTTGCTCCTGTCACCACCCGGTATCCTCATCATTCCTTCATCCTTGCTGCCGTGTCCTTTGCCTGAATTGCCGCGTTTTCCCCAAACAATGAGTCCCGTACCGGTTTCATAATGTGAGTATGTATACCCATCGGCCTCGACTTTTGCTTTTAGCATTTTAAACTGCGGCGTATCTTCCACTGTTGGCGGAACATACCCGGTTTGAGCATAAGCTCCTGATACGGCAATCAGAAAAAACAATCCAACCACTTTCAAACAATTTTTCATTTCTTTTCTCCTTATATGTTTTTTATAGGAAATGAAGTTAGGGAACCTCTGAAACTGAAGTTTTTAGAGATTCCCGTTATAAATTCCATTCCCCTGTCTTACTATGTCAAAATCACTGAAACCCCAGGTGTACGGTACCGGCTTTTGCCGGCGCTCAACCTGGGGCCGGTAGCGCAGGCGGTGTACAATATCACTATACATAGCGCAGCTGCAAGCAACAGCGCTGTGAACAGCGGGGCTATATACAGCAGGAACTTTTTCATAAAAATCTCTCCTTAAAAGCATATCATTCGGTGAATTTTCTTTCCACCTATACTATAAAGGTGAAAAACTACCCTGTTTTTTCAAGTGTAATAAAAAAAAATCAATTTTTCTCGCAAATTTTATCACCAAGAACGCTAAAGCATTGAAAACAGCAGCAGCAAGAGGGGAACCTTCGCCCTACAGGCTCGGTTGAGTATACCCTGCGGTCTAAAGCAGGGAATGGGGAGTGGGAATAAGGGCGCTCCCTGAGCCTGTCGAAGGGAGTGAGGAGAGTTGGGGATTAAATTTCTTGCCCCTCTTCTTAACTTAGTGATCTCCTGATCTTTGTGATCTTGGTGAGAAGAAAATGGAGACTACTTTACCACCGTAATCGGGAAATCGTAAAACCCCAGCGAATACGCGCTGGGATGCTGACGGTTCCCCGTCCGTTCCGGCACGTCAATCGATACAAAGCCGCTCATGCTTTTTACGCTGACATTGTTTGCCGCCCTTGCCCCTGCCGCCCCTTTCAGCGCGTCCATGACGCTGTACGTGAACACTCCGTGCCCCAGGTTTGACAGTTCCAGCGATGACTCATTCCCACGGCACGCTGCAAATACAAACGCATTTGTGTCCATAAACAGGCGCACCATCCGGTCATTGTCAACACCGCCGGACTTGCACGCGTCGATGAACACCAGCCGGTTCCCCGGCGCGTCCAGTACCTGTACTATCTCATCACCGGAGATTGCGCGGTTAGGGTCAACGTTACTCCCGCCGGAAACAATCGCATCGCGGGGCAAAAAGTAAAATTTCCCCTCCGCCGCGCTTACTCCATGCCCCGCCAAAAACAACAGAGCAACATCCTTTGGCCCTGCCCCTTCCAGAAACGTAAGATTTCTGCGGATACTTGCCGTCGTGGGTTGTACCTGCGCGTCGTCTGCGATTAACAGGCTGTGTACTTTGCCGTAACGTACCCCCTCCTGCGCTTTCAGGGAATCAATCACTCCCCGCGCGTCGGCCACGCAGTACTCAAGGTTTCGCAGATTGCCAAGCTGCGCCCCCGCATTGTCGTACTTGTTTACACCTATGGCGAGTATATACAAATCGGGAAGCGCGGGCTTGTTACCGGCAGGGGTATTCCATGTAACGTCAACATAACGGCGGTTTTCCGAGAAGCCGTTGAAGGCAACTACTTCAATACGGTTATCGCCGGGGTCAAGATTTACCGGCAGGGTAAAGTTAAGCGTTTTCTGATTGCCTGTAACGGTGATACTTGCCTTACCCGGCTGTAACCCAACAGCGCCCGAAGTTGCGGAGAGTTCTTCCCTGCCCAGCCGCCTGCCGTTAACCATGACAATAACGTTTTGAACGGGAAGGTTTTTATCGGTAACGGAGACGGCGATAGTTGCGGCGGAAGATGACGCAGTACGAGTCTGTGTTTGCACTGTTACCTCAGGCGGCATAAAAGCGGCGGCCTGCTGTATAGTAACGGTTTTCTTGGACACAGGGTCAGGCTCACCGGCAAGGCGGGCGCGTACAACGTCGGGGTTGTAAAAGACGGAACGGAAACTGTCGATACCGGTAACGGTGTTGCCGATACGGACGTTGAGGTAGCGGTCGCCGCGCGGGGAGGCTGCATAGTAGCCGTCGGGGGTAATCACGACCCACTCGCCGCTGATGGAACTGGTGGCTTCCATTGCAAGGCCGGTTAAGTCGCGGGAAGCGGAGGTGAGTTGGCTGTCGCTGCCGGAGAAGGAGATGAAGGAGGCGATTTCCTTGCCGGTGGCAACGTCCCACAGGCGGACGGTGCTGTCGGCGGATGCGGAAATTATCTGTTTACCGTCAGGGCTGAACATTACGGAATGAACCGAACCTGAGTACCCCGAAAATGTGCGAATCTCCTTACCTGTAGCGGCATCCCAAAGTTTTGCTGTATTATCCCATGAACCCGAAACAACAGTTTTGCCATCAGGGCTGAATGCTGCAGAGTGCACCCAATTTGAATGTCCCGAAAGAGTACGGATCTCCCGGCCTGTTGCAGCGTTCCAGAGTTTTATCGTGGTATCTAATGATCCTGAAACAATAGTTTTACCATCAGGGCTGAACGCTACGGATTCAACTGTATTTAAATGCCCCGTAAAGGTATTTATCCCCCGGCCTGTCGCTACATCCCAGAGTCTTGCTGTTTTATCTGCGGATCCTGAAACAATATATTTGCCGTCCAGACTGAACGCAGCAGAAAAAACAAGGCTTGTATGCCCCGAAAGGGCACGGATTTCCTGCCCCGTCGCCGCATCCCAAAGTTTTACCGTATTATCACTTGATCCTGAAACAATGATTTTACAGTCAGGGCTGAACGCAATGGGAAAAACCGCATTTGAATTCCCCGAAATAGTACGAATCTCCCGGCCTGCGGCAATATCCCAGATTTTTACCGTAAATGTATCATCCAATGATCCTGAAACAAGAGTTTTACCGTCAGGGCTGAATACTACAGAATGTACCCATTTTGAATGTCCCGAAAAAGTACGAATCTCAAAGCCATTCGTTATGTCCCAGAGTTTAACCTTGCCATCTATTAATCCTGAAGCAACGGTTTTACCATCGAAGCTGAACGCAAGAGAAGTAACCATCGCCGAATACCCCGAAAGAGTACGAATCTCCCGGCCCGTCGCGGCATCACAAAGTTTTACTATCTTATCCATATCATCGTATGAACAGGAAACAAAGATTTTGCCATCGGGGCTGAATTGTACGGAATATCCGGAAAGAGTACGGATCTCCCGACCGGCAGCAACATCCCAGAGTTTTACCGTCTTATCTCCTGATCCTGAAACAATAATTTTACCATCAGGACTGAACGCTACAGAATTAACCAGTTCTGAATGTCCTGAAAAGGTACGAATCTCCCGGCCCGTCGCGGCATCCCAGAGTTTTACCGTCCTATCCTGCGATCCTGAAACAATAATTTTACCATCAGGGCTGAACGCTACAGAATTAATCAGTCCTGAATGTCCTGAAAAGGTACGAATCTCCCGGCCCGTCGCGGCATCCCGGAGTTTTACCGTGTTATCCTGCGATCCTGAAACAAGTGTTTTACCATCGGGACTGAACGCCGCGGAAGTCCCCAAAATGGTATGTATCTCCCGGCCCGTCGCGGCATTCCAGAGTTTTATCGTATTTTGCCCTGATCCTAAAACATTACTCGATCCCGAAACGACGATTTTGCCATTGGGACTGAACGCTGTAAGATACACAGGGTTTGTATGTCCGGAAAGAGTATATATTTCCCGCCCGGAAGCGGCATCCCAAAGCTTTACCGTACCATCATACGATCCGGAAACAACGGTTTTACCATCGGGACTAAATGCTACGCAGCTTATCCAACTTGAATGTTTCGAAAAAGTACGAATTTCCCGGCCTGTATTGACATTCCAAAGTTTTACCGTATTATCAAGCGATCCTGAAACAACAGTTTTGCCATCGGGACTAAATGCTACGCAGCTTACCCACCATGAATGTCCCAAAAAGGTATGTATCTCTTGACCTGTATCGGCGCTCCAAAGTTTTACCGTATTATCCCATGATCCCGAAACAATGGTTTTGCCGTCGGGACTGAACACTGCGGAAACTACTGTTTGTGAATGTCCCAACTGCGGAAACACCGCTACATCCTGAGCTGCAATTTCCGCAAGCAAAGCCGCCAAAACCACAAGAACGCAAACAAACTTTTTCATCACAAAACCCCTTTTTCACAGACAATTTTATACGCCTAAGCGCAGTTTGGGAAGTATTCTCTCTTCCTTCCCTTCCCTTCGACAGGCTCCTAGGAACGCGGCATCATACGGTAGGTAAGGTAAATTTCTTCCAGGGTTTTGCCGGGGCCGGGAGTGTTAAAATGCTTGCGGGACACCGCCGCTTCTTTTCTGTCCATATAAAAATCATGAATAAGCCGGGGATCGGAATTATCTATAATCGCATATAAAGGAGGGGAGCCCAAATAAGACCTGATCTGGCTAAAGTCTGCCGCGCTAATGCCGGACTGTTTAAGTTTTGAACGGACAAAAAGCAATTCCTCATAGGAAAGGCCAAAAAGAAATTCATCCAGAGCCCAGCGGGTTTCCTGATTGATGTCGATTTGATCCCGCAAAAAATCATGCCAGTCTTCTTCCATGTCTATAGAAAGGCGGATAAGTTCGCTGGTTCCTTCCATGGTACCAAAACTTGGAGGCGAATCATTTCTTGCTTTCCACAGGGCTTCCAGGGCACGAAAATGTTTAATCATATCCGGTTCCGTTCCTGAATCCCAAAGCAATATAAGTTCGTTCGCCAGGCGCGTTTTGATCTCGGTGGAACAGGAAGGATCGCCAAGGCAGGAAAAACAAACATCCTCCGCCATGATGGTGAACATCGTGGAAAAAAGGATGGAACGGGATGCTTCGTAAAGGGCTGATCCGTCCGGAAGTACTTTGCACAACAAAGAAAAACCGTGGAACTTGGTTACCAAAAATCCCCGCACTGCCTGAATACGGGCGGGTATACGAAGTAAATGTGAAGAGGGGACAAGTTTAACCAGCACCTCGATAAGCTGCTGTTCATCCCGGACGCATCCCTTAAGCGCATGACTTTCCCGTATGGAGGGAAAGAGGGCAATGGTTTTCCCAAAAGCCCTAAGGCAATCAAAGCGCTGTTTGACAACCGCCGCTTCTGCGGAGGCTTCCGGTTCCAGAAGCCGCAGCGCTTCTTTTACCAAAGATTGTTCATGGGCGCTTAAGAAAAATATGCCCGTACTTGATGCATCATCATGCAGCATATAACTGTCTACTGCCCGGAACAAATCCTGTTTTTGCCTGCTTTTTTTGCTGCGTACAAGGCTTCGTCCGCCCCGGAAATAAAGTCCGTTACAGAACTGTCTCTTTGGGGAATGATGGAGTTAACGCCTATGCTTACCGTAACGGAACCTGTTTTTTCCTTGATAGGAAGGCGCAGTTCTTCTACGGCGGCACGGATTCCTTCAGCGATAATCAGGGCGGGTTTTAGGTCAGTGTCCGGAAGCAGGACGCCGAATTCTTCCCCTCCAAGCCGGGCGGGATGATCCGCAGGCCGTTTGGCCCATGCGATAAAAACCCCTGCAGCAGCCCGCAGAAGGGCGTCCCCCTGGAGGTGCCCGTAGCTGTCGTTGTAGGCCTTGAACCCGTCAAAATCCACCATCAAAAAAGAAAGCGGTTTCTGTTCCCTGGCCGCCCGGCGCCATTCCATCTCCAGCCGGTCTTCAAAACTACGCCGGTTGGGGAGCCCCGTCAGAGAATCAGTGAGCCCAATTCCTTCAAGCGCCTTTATTTGATGTAAAATATCCAGGTGTTTCCGTATTCTGGCCCGAATCGCCGCAGGCTTAAAAGGCTTGATGATATAATCGGCAGCTCCCAGAAGAAAGCTCTTTTCCTCATCCTCTTCCGAAGATAATCCGGTGATAAAAATAACCGGTATTGCATTGGTTTCCTCATTGGACTTGAGCTGAACAATAACATTGTATCCATCCAGATCGGGCAGCAGAATATCCAAAAGGATTAGATTGGGGTGCTGTTCCTGAGCCAGCCTGAGAGCCTCATTTCCGGTTTTTGCGGTTAATATTCCGTACTCGCCCGATAATATCCGGTTAAGTACTGAAAGAACGGACGCTTCGTCATCCACAATAAGCAGTGTATGTTTCGTGTCCTTTTCCATGCCTGTTTTCTCCTTTTTATGCTGCAAACGTTTCCTTTATTTCGTTTAACAGAGTCCTGGCTTCCGCAAAATCAAAATTTTCTATCTGCATTGCCAGTTTCCGGTATTCCAGTCCGGTGGGAGCAAAAATCTCCCGCATTTCATCCAAAAGATCAAGGCTTTTGGCGCTGTTGATCCTAAGCAAATCTTCCAGTCTCTTAATAAACGCCAAAACGATTGTTTTATCTATTATTATACCAGTTTCTGCCTTTTCTTCAATTAACGCCGACTGCTCCGGCACATTGCTGTGTATAAGCGCAAAAACAGCGCTGCACATATTTTCCAGGTTGTTCCAAATTTCCGGGGCGGGAGCGGCGGAACTGTCGTTTAAGGCCTGTTCCATTGCCAAAGCGGCGGACGCAAGGGTAGCGGCCCCCACCAGGGCGGCGGTACTCTTTAAGGTATGGGCAAGCCTTTGGGCGGCGGCATAATCCTTCGTGTCCAGGGCATTCCGTATCTTTTCCGAGTCCGCTTTATGATTATGTTTGAAATCAGCCAAAAGTTGTTCATAAAAAGGTTCACTGCCGGCGGCATTGGTTATTCCTATTGCACGATCAATCAGTTTTTCCGGTTCCGGCAAGCCCGCGGGGAGGCCCGACCTTTGCGCTTTTTTCTGAGTGATCGTATACATTTCTTGGGGCAGCCATTTTGCCAGCACATGGTTAAGCTCCGCTGAGTTTATCGGCTTGGACAAGAAGTCATTCATTCCGTTATCCAGGAAAAGCTCCCGAGCACCGGAAAAAGCATTGGCGGTAAGGGCAACAATGGGAACTGTTTTATACCATCCGGTTTCTATTGCCCGGATATGGGCAGTGGCTTCAAGACCGTCCATCTCCGGCATCATGTGATCCATGAATATTAAATGATACTGTTTTTCAGCGGATTTTTTCAATGCCTCTATCCCGCTTCCGGCGGCATCGGCCTTGATATTGTGGACGGCAAGGTAAGTCAGGGCCACTTTAAGGTTGATGGCATTGTCATCCACCACCAGGACTTTTGCATCTCCCTTACTCCATACCATGCTTTCTTCAACACTATGTGGAACCATGGAAGGATCGCCCTTGGGCAGGGGCAAGAGAGCGGTAAACACAGACCCTTTGCCGTATTCACTTTCAACTTCAATACGGCCATCCATCATTTCTGCCAACCGCTTACAGATGGGGAGTCCCAGCCCCGTACCGGTTATACCGCGGTTTTTATAGCTGTCAAGCTGTTCAAAAGTTCCGAATATTTTTTCAAAATCCGCTTTTCGTATGCCTACGCCGGTATCTTCTATAACAATGGCAATATAGTCTGTTTCCGCTTCCTTAACGCTTTTAACATGGAATTGAACAACCCCTTCATGGGTATATTTGATTGCATTATTCAAGAGATTTGTCAGAATCTGGCGAACCCGGATGTCATCGCCGTATACCACTTTGGGAACATTGTCGTCAAAGCTGGCCCGGAATTCCAGGTCCTTGTTGGCTGCCATAAATTTGTTTTGTGAAGCTACATTGCTGTACAGTTTATACAAATCAAAATGAACCGGCGTTAATTCCATTTTTCCGGCTTCAATCTTGGACAGGTCAAGAATATCATTAATGATCTGCAGGAGCATATGGGACATACTCCTAATATCATTGAAAAAATTAAGCTGCTGGGTATCCAAATTATCCGTTGGCATCAATTCGCTCATGCCGATAATGGCATTCATGGGGGTGCGTATCTCATGGCTCATGGATGCAAGGAACCGGTTTTTTGCAATGTTGGCGCTCTCTGATCTTTTAACATCGTCTATGTTGAATATGCCGCCAATTAAAAGAGACGGTCTGCCTTCATGCCATTCAACGGTGCGGCCAAAAACTATAACCCACACATATTCCCCGCGTTTGCTGCGAATCTGCAATTCCGACCGGTAACTGTCCGATGCCCCGCTGATATAATTATCCAGTTCCCGGATAGTGTGGCTCAGGTCGTCCGGGTGAACAATATCCACCCATTTGGAAGGGGGGTCCGTTCTTTTCCGGTTGTTGAAACCAAGTACATTGATTTCCCCCGGAACATAACCGAATTGATCCCAAAAGTGGGTGGAAAGGGAAAGCTTGTCCGTAGCCGGAGAAAATTCCCAGTAGGTAAGCCGGGAAAGGGCTGCCACAATATCCATGTGATTGGTTTTTCGGATCAGGGCGTTCCAGTTGGTGGATAGCGCAACCTGAAGAAGCTGGTTCGATGTCTTTATGGATAAAAAATCTCCGGTATATTCAACTTCATGTTCCTGGGAATAATTGCCTTTGGACATGGCCTTTAAGATACGGCTTTGCTCGTCGATCATATTGCTGTAGGAAACAATAAGGTCCCGCACCATTCTGGACAGGTTCCCCCCCTCGTCGCGGCTGTTAAAAATCCGTACCGGGGAATGAAGATCGCCGTCAATCAGTATTTTATTTATTCGCGTAATGCACGAGTTAATTGGCCTGGAAATAATGTCAGAAATATAATAGCCAAAAAGAAGCGCGGCTATTAAAACCGCAGCCATAATAAAAACCAAAATGCTGTTTATCATGGTTGTAACAATGCGGGATTCTTCTGTTTGTTCCTCGGTTAACATATTCAGATGATTGGTAAGCTGCTGTCCCGCATTCTTAAGATTTGTTCCCCGTTCAGTTAATTGTATCAGGGCTGCTTTTTGTTCATCTCCGGAACTGCGCTGATTCCGGAGCAGTGTCAGGTAGCTGTCCCGCGCTCCGGTAAAGCCGATGTATTCCTGTTTAACATCGGTTAAATGGTTGAGGCATTCCTCATTATCAAGGGATTGCTCCAGTTCTGAAATATAGCCGTCAAAATCGGCGGCAAGGCCTTCTACTTCCGCCTGTATCTTCCTATAATTTACCAGTTCTCCCAGGTTATAAAACAGCGCCGCATCGCAATAAAGCGCTTCCTGATCCCGGATATTGTACATCAGCCTGGCGGAAAGAACGCTCGCAGACATCCGCGTGTTCATTTGCCTGACGTTTTTATTTTCAATGTTTACGGCAATAATGCCTGCCAAACCTACGGCCATTGCCATTAAGGCCACTATCAGAAAACTAACTGTTAACTTTGCAAAAATCTTCAGGTTTTCCATTTTATCCCCGGACTTTTATAACAAACATGGATCTTTATTGTTTAATATTTGCCCTTTTTTTGCACTTTTACAACCCTCTTAAGGCCATCTTTTTCACTTAAAGATGCCGGCTATGCCCCGGCTTCACCAGCCGGTTTTTTTATGCTATACTAGGCGTATGCCCTATACCGGAGACGGGACAGAACTGGTTCGTAAAAGGCGGGAAAAGCTTAAAGAACCGGAAGATTACCGGGTAGTCCTGTTAAACGACAACTATACGACCATGGATTTTGTCGTGGAAGTCATCATGATGGTTTTTCACAAAGACGAGGAAAACGCTACCCGGATTATGCTGGATGTACACCAAAAGGGCAGGGGAATAGTAGGGATGTATCCCTATGACATAGCCCGGACCAAGGCAAATCATGTTCATGCTCTGGCCCGGCAGTATGAGTTTCCCTTAAAATGTATAATTGAAAAAGCCTAACCAGGGAGGAATATATGAAAATCAGCCGCCACGTACAGGCGATCATCAACGCGGCATATAACGAGGCTAGACTCCGTAACCACGAATACCTGACCCCGGAGCATATCCTTTATGCGGCCCTGTCCTTTGACGAGGTTCAGGGGGTGCTTAACGCGTGCGGTGCCAACCTCGATCAGCTTAAAAACGGCATGGAAAGCTTTTTTGAGCAAAAGATTCCTCTAACAAGTAAAACCGAACCAACCCAGACTGTGGGCTTCCAGAATGTGCTGGAACGGGCTGTAATACAAAGCCAATCATCCCAAAAGGACAGCCTGGATGTGGCGGACATACTCGTTTCCCTGTTTGATGAGGAACGGAACTACTGCGCATACTATATGCGCAAGGCGGGGGTAAAGCGCTATGAGCTGGTGAATGTCCTTTCCCACGGCTACGAGGGGGATAATTCCGATACCTTTGTCATTCAAGGAGCAGGGGCCCGCCACCGGGAAGGCCAGCACAAGCCGGAAACTGAAGCAGATGTTGAAGTGGATCGCAAAGCGGCGGGCAAAAAGAGCGTCCTGGACAGGTTTGCCGCCGATCTTACCGCCATGGCCCGTGAAGGCAAACTGGAACCGGTAATTGGCCGGGAAAACGAGCTGGACCGGACGGTGCAGATTCTTTGCCGCCGTCATAAAAACAACCCCGTCCATGTGGGCGACTCCGGGGTGGGCAAAACCGCCATAACCGAAGGCCTGGCTCAGCGTATCGTGGCGGGCCGGGTGCCCCCAATCCTCAAGAACTGTTCCATTTATTCTTTGGACATGGGCACCCTGATAGCGGGCACCAGATACCGGGGCGATTTTGAAGAGCGGGTCAAGCGGGTTGTTGAGGAGATGCTAAAAAAAGAAAAGGCTATCCTCTTTATTGATGAAATCCATACCCTGGTAGGGGCCGGCGCGGTTTCCGGAAACGCCCTGGATGCGGCGAATATCCTCAAGCCAGCCCTTGGTTCCGGGAAACTCCGCTGCATAGGCAGTACCACCCACGAAGAATACGGCAAATTCTTTGAGAAAGACCGTGCTCTTTCCCGGCGCTTTCAGAAAATCGACATTAACGAACCGAGCGAGGAAGATGCAGTCGCCATACTCCGCGGGCTTAAAGATAAATATGAGAATTACCACAAGGTTCATTACAGTGAAGAGGCCCTGGAAAGCGCCGTTAAACTTTCCGCCCAGTACATCACCGACCGCCGCCTGCCCGACAAGGCCATTGACGTAATCGACGAGGCAGGGGCATTTGTCCGCATAGAAGCGTTCAAAAAACTGCGGGAAGAAGACGGGGAAAAAGCGCAGAAAACCGGACAAGAGACTGCGGTTCAAAACGATGCGGTCAGTAAAACTGTTCAGGAAGGAACGGTAGAGTTTATCGGCATAGGAACCACGGAAATTGAAACGGTGGTTTCCAAAATTGCCCGGATTCCGGAAAAATCCGTAGGGATAAGCGAAAAAGACCGGCTGAAAGCTCTGGAAGAAAATCTGCGGCAGCGTATTTTTGGACAGGATGATGCTGTCAAAGCCGTGGTCAAGGCTGTCAAGCGATCCAGGGCCGGCTTCCGCTCCCCCAACAAGCCGGTGGCGAACTTCCTTTTTGTGGGGCCCACCGGGGTAGGCAAGACAGAGCTTGCCCGCAGCCTGGCGGATATTCTGGAACTGCCCATGCACCGCTTTGACATGAGCGAGTACCAGGAAAAGCACACCGTGTCCCGGCTTATCGGTTCGCCTCCGGGTTATGTTGGTTACGAGGAGGGCGGCCTTCTAACCGACGCGGTGCGTAAACAGCCCCACGCAGTGCTGCTGCTGGACGAAATTGAAAAGGCCCATCAGGACATTTACAATATACTCCTCCAGATCATGGACTATGCCACATTGACGGACAACAACGGCCGCAAGGCGGATTTCCGTAACATTGTCTTTATTATGACCAGCAATGCCGGAGCGCGGGATATTGGGAAAAGCCTTATCGGCTTTGGCGGGCGGATCAACGATGACAGCGCCGTAAACGGAGCGGTGGAAAAAATCTTCACCCCCGAATTCCGCAACCGTCTGGATGCGATAGTCCGTTTTGGCCACCTGTCACGGGAGATCATGCTCTCTATCATTGGCAAAGAATTGGCCATTTTTAAGGATCAGCTTGCGGAAAAAAACGTCGCCCTGGAAGTTACCGACGCCTGCATAGACCAACTGGCCGAGGAAGGTTATTCACGGGAATTTGGGGCAAGGAATGCAGGGCGGCTTGTGGAAGAAAAGATCAAAACCTTTTTTGTGGATGAAGTGCTTTTTGGCGCTTTAAGCGAAGCAGGGGGCAAAGCCAAGGCCGACTATGACGGCGGCGAATACCTGATCACCGTTTTGGAAACGGCGGAAGCGGAATAACATCTAATTCCTTCCCTACAGCATAATGAATTTGAATGATGTATAGCCCCGGCCCCGATCCTGAATTCCCCTATCTGAACGAAAACCAGCGTTTCTCTTTTCCCGATCCCTCAACCGTAAAGGGGGACATTATTGCCATAGGGGGTAACCTTTCACCGGGGATGCTTCTTTCCGCCTATGAGCAGGGAATTTTCCCCTGGTACAATCCGGACGATCCTCTTCTGTGGCAGTCCCCCGACCCGCGCTTTGTGATCTTTCCCCACACCCTTCATGTCTCCCGTTCCATGCAGAAGCTCCTTAAGCGGGGCGATTTTGAAATCAGCTTTGACAGTAACTTTGACAGCGTAATCCGGGGCTGCAGTGAAGCAGACCGTCCCGGCCAGGGAGGCACCTGGATAACAGAAGACATAATCGCCGGATATACGGAGCTCTTCCGGCTGGGCTATGTCCATTCCGCGGAAAGCCGGCAGGACGGCGTACTTGTTGGGGGATGCTACGGCGTGCTTCTGAACAATGTCTTTTGCGGCGAGTCAATGTTCGCCAGGGTTTCTAACGCGTCAAAGGCGGCGTTCGTCACTCTGGCCCAGTACCTTTTTAAGGAGCGGGGTGTCCGCTTCATTGACTGCCAGGTTCCGACGGATCACCTGCGCAGCATGGGTGGGCAAGTAGTCAGCCGTAAGGAATTTTTGCGGCTGTTGAGAGATGCCGGAGCATAGAGAGGGTTCCTCTGGGTTTTAGCTTCCCTTATGGCGATTTGTGCGGTGTTTTTGGCGGGATTGGAGACACTTCATACCAAAATTCACTTGACAGACCGCATAAAATGTTTATATAATTATAGACGGCAAAAGCATGGATTTTTCATTTCTGAACGGTAGTTAGGACTATGATGGAATATCTATGAAACATGGAAGAACCGGAATTTTCGTGAAAATGCCATTACATTCTAATGGTTGAGTTTTTTATTAGGAGGAACTTATGTTAACAAATGCACAAATTGAAGAAGCGCTAACGAATGGCGAAATAGAAATCACCGAATATAATCCAAATCATTTGGGTTTGTATTATTATATTCTTACACCGGCGAAGGTCATAATAGGAAAAACAGCAGATGATGATGGATTATTAGCTGATACCCGCGCCCATGATCTTGATTATAGTTCCTTTGGAATAGCCCCTGGTCAAAATATAACAGTCGCATTTAAAGAACATATTATTCTACCCAAAAAATATTACGGTTCATTGTTCTCTTGCTCCTTATGTATCGAAGCAGGATTGCACTTAACGTTTGGTGAAATTGAACCAGAATATAACGATGAACTCAGAATAGGTATAACGAATATGCGTGACTATGAGTTTGTGCTGCGTTCGAAATGTGAGCTGGTAAAAGTGCGATTCGAGAAATTTCCCGAAAATGCCCCTTTCTTATCGCTGCCGAACGAGAGAAGGGAACATAGGGAGCTTATTGACCGTTTGCGCGGAAAAAAGAAAGAATTGCAACGTAAAACAGAAGATGAAATAAAGATTATTGACGCTCAATTAAAAGAGCTTTCAGTATGGTAAAAAATCATTAAAAGTGAAGAAAAACAATAAATTTAGAGTTAATAAGAAGCAAGTTTTTAACAATGTACTTTGCTGTGATACATGTGCTTGCCGTCATAATAGAACAGGTAGTATAATTTCCTGTTATAGTGATTCAGGTGTAAAAGCATTTTCGCAGATAAGAAAATGCAAAGGTTATAAAAGAGATTATAAAAAAACGATTAATTATATTCTTTCAAAAGAATCCGTAAAAGTTTTTTTTATTCCACTATTGGTGAAACTTTTTGCTGTTTTTATTGTTTTCATTCTAGGTTTAATCGTAGGTTTAATCGTAGGGGCTATACGTAGAAATTAGTATCCGTAAAACAAATATTCTTATCGCTTGGTAAAGAATTAGAGTAAACTTCCGGAAAACACTAAATTTTGGAGAAAAATAGATGCATCACAGCAAAGAAGATGAAGAAACCCTATGACCGGAAAACCGGCGACAAAGCGAAAAGAAGACGTGAATCCATGCGAAGGAATCTATATGTCATTCGGCTTTAGCAATGGTTAGAAACTCCCTGTGGAAGGGGAAGCTCCCCGCCTAAAATAGTTCAACGAACCTCTTTAGGTGTTCAGAAATGCCTAAGAAACCCTTTCTAAGGGTTTCAAGCCCCTTTTAAGGGGCTTCTCAAGGCTTTCTCAACTTTAGCAAGGGCAGGACTCGCCTTACAGCCCTCAACATCCTGTTTCGGGCTTCCAGGCCGGCTCCGTTTCCTTTCGCGGACATCCATGTCCGCTCTTCCTCCCGCTGGTCGGCGGAAACTCCGCTTCGAATCCCCCTAAAGGGGGCTCATAATTACCACTTCGGAGCAGGGGGGATTCGAACCCCCGGTACCCGGTTAAGGTACGACGGTTTAGCAAACCGTTGGTTTCGGCCACTCACCCACCGCTCCAAAAAAAGCGACCGCAAGGTCGTTTAGCCTATTATGTAACACGAGCGGGCGCAGGATAACTCATCGTTAACCACCAAAGTAGGCAGCTTTTGAGCTGCCGTACGCGCCAATCCAAAAAAAGCGACCGTAAGGTCGTTTAGCCCATAATGTAACACAAATTACCACTTAAACATACAGATTAAGGAACTTGATGTCAAGCATACAAAATGTAAAAAAAATGAGAATTCCTATTGAACATACCCTTTATATAGTGTAGGCTAAAAAAATCGACACTATATAAAGGATATGTGGCAGCATGAAAATTCAACGGATGTTTACGGAGCCTTCGACAGGGGCGTATAAGGATATAGTCTGGGAAAAACGAAAGAGCGAGCTTCGTAATCCCGATGGGAAGCTGATTTTTTCTGAAGAAATGGTTATTGTCCCGGCTTTCTGGAGCCAGATAG
>JAITCP010000153.1 GCA_031283025.1 Spirochaetaceae bacterium
CCGGTTGTATCAAACTGGGTGATCTTTCCTATGCCGTTCTTCCCTGCCTTGAGGGCTGCCGAATATTCCTCCACCGATTTTCCGATGGGGGAAATAACTCCCATTCCGGTTACTACTACCTTACGATTCATTTTGTCCTCCATACTACGGCTCCCGCCAACAACTGCCTTCTACAGTTGCATGAACCTTCAACTACATGAACATCCCGCCGTCTACGGGAAGCACTTGCCCGGTAATATATGAAGAAAGTTCCGATGCAAAAAACAGGGCGGCTTTTGCCACATCTTCCTGCTTCCCCGGCCTTTTTAGGGGGATAACATCGAGCATTTTATTTTTTGCATCTTCCGGCATGGCGGCGGTCATGTCGGTTTCTATAAAGCCCGGCGCAATGGCGTTTACCCGAACGCCGCGGCTTGCCATTTCATGCGCCATGCTCTTCGTCATGGCGATAAGTCCTGCCTTGCTGGCGGCATAGTTCGCCTGGCCGCCGTTGCCGTGAATTCCCACCACGCTTGCCATGTTGATAATTGATCCGGCTCTTTTCCGAATCATATCCCGGCCCACGGTACGGGTAATAAGAAAGGCCGCGGTAAGGTTTATGTCCAGTACCTTCTGCCAGTCTTCAATAGACATTCTGAAAGAAAGATTGTCCTTTGTAATGCCGGCATTGTTTACCAGTATGTCAAATCCCCCGGAATCCTTAAGGGCGTTTTCTATAACCGCTTCCACTTCTGTAGTTTTACCCAGATCGGCACTGATCCAATGTAGTTTTCCTCCGGCCTTGCTCACCCGTTCCTGTAAATCATCCGGCTCCCTGATGTCAAGGCTCCAAATCTCCGCCCCGTTAGCGCTAAAGGTGTCAGCGATTGTTTTGCCAATACCCCTGCCCGCTCCGGTTATCAACGCCTTTTTTCCCGTTAAATCCATACTGTTCCTCCTGATCATTCCTAACTTTTTATTTCCAACGCCGGCGTATTTGTGTTTGTACTGACGTTCTCTATATCACTGACGGTTCCGGCGGCATAACACGGAATTTCGCTGCCTGCGTCGCGCCAAAGCCCCTGGAGCACATTGCCCGGACCAACCTCAAGGCACGCTTCCAGGCCGGTACATGATTGCTGTATTGCCGCTTCTTCATCTGTCCAGCGCACCCCTTCCGTAATTTGCCGCAGGGCAAGCGCCTTTGCCTCCGCTCCACTTTGTATAATTTTTCCCGTTACGTTGGAAAAAAGATTAATCGCCGGATCGTTAAACTGTATCTGTTCCAGGGTTGGGGCAAAGGCTTCCGCCGCTTCTTTCATAAAGGGCGAGTGGAAGGGACCCGCCACCTGGAGGCGGATGAAGCGCCGGGCGCCTGCTTCCATAAAACGGGTTTCCGCTTCCGCCAATGCCGCGGCGCTGCCCGACACAACAACCTGTTTGGGTGAATTGATATTTGCCGCATAAAGACCGGAAAGGCCGCCGCTTTTCCATTCGGCGATAAGGGCCTCCACCTGTTGGGGAGCAAGCCCAATGACGGCGGCCATACCCGGCGCGCCGCTTTCACCGCCACTGCAAACAGCGCCGCCGCTTTCCTCCATTATACGGTCTACTGCGGCCTGCATCGCCCTGCCCCTCTCTTCAGTAAGGCGGAAACAATCTTTCACGCTGATTACTCCGGCGCAAACCAGCGCAGGGTATTCCCCCAAGCTAAAACCGGCGCAGGCGGCGGGTGTTATACCCCGTTCCTTCAGGCAGGCCGCCGCAGCCAGTGATGCGGCGCTAAGCGCAATTTGGGAGACATCGGTACGTTTTAAGGTTTCCGCATCCGAATCCCGTAAGAGGCTTACCATGTCCCTGCCCAAAACAGTTCCGGCAGTGTCAAAGATTTTTTTTGCTTCCGGCGAGGCTTCAAACAGGTCCAGCCCCATACCGGGATATTGGGCTCCCTGGCCGGGAAACAAAAAGGCTATGGTTTTCATTGCTTTACACACACCAATCGCTTCGCAGTTACCATCGGATCAAATTCCCCCCATACGTTAATCCGGCGCCAAAACCGACGGTCATCACAAGGTCGCCTTTTTGAAGCGCGCCGGAACGGTTCAGTTCATCCAACGCAATGGGAATCGAAGCGGAAGAAGTGTTGGCATATTCCTCTAAATTAAGGTAAAATTTTTCTTCCGGTATTTTTAACCGCTTCCCCGCGGCCTGGACAATGCGAGCGTTTGCCTGATGGGGAACGATACACTTTAGATCGTCAATTTCAAGATGCTCTTCTTCCATCATTTTTGCTATTGTATCTGTGATGGCCCCCACGGCAAAATTATAGACCGCCTGCCCGTTCATAACCACAGTAGCCCCGTCATCTACGGTTTCTCCCTTTTTCCAGGGCGCTCTGGTTCCGCCACGGGGAACAAAAAGGTTCTCCCAGCCCGAACCATCGGCTCCCAGGATCGTCCGGAGCAGACCCCGCCCAACATTGCCCGCAGTGCCAGGGTTATCGGGTGTCTTTTCCAACAGCACCGCCCCGGCACCATCCCCAAAAAGTATGCACGTTGAACGGTCTTCCCAGTTGGTAATCTTGGAAAGCACCTCCGCCCCGATAACCAGCGCCCGCCTGCGCCGCGGTTCCGTGTTCAAAAGGGCCGCCGCTATTTCCAGGCCACAGATAAAACTCGAACAAGCCACGGTAATGTCCATGGCTGCGGCGTTTTTCACCCCCAATTTATTCTGAACGATACAGGCCGTCGCCGGGCAGCCGTAATAATCCTGAGTGGTGGAGCCTACAATAAGTACATCCACCGTCAACGCCAGCTCCGCGGGCGTCAATTCTGCAACAGCGCCCTTTTCTATGGCCCATGAAAGAGCTTGCAGCCCCGCCGCGGCCCCCAAATCGCTGGATGCCGTATTTTCATCGGCAATATGCCGTGCCCCAATTCCTGTATGGGAACGAATCCACTCGTCGCTGGTATCGATCCTGCCCGCCAATTCCTGATTTGTAACTTTCCGGTCAGGTACAGCCCGCCCGGTTCCAATTATTTCAACTGCCATAATACCCCTTGAGTTAGACCGATGGTGTCCCATGCTGGTTGCATAAAACAGGCATTTTCCATGACAAAATTTGAAAAAATGTCATAATAAAAATATAGCAACCGCGGAAAAATATGTCAATCGGCCAAAATTGGCCTCCATCCTTCTGGTACTCCGTAGCTATTAAGACTTTGCTATAATTTGGATTTTACCGGAGATATTTCTCACCAAGTACTAGTAATTGTCCATCCCCGGCTTGGCAGCGCCGGGCGTTCTGCCGGGGAATCCCAGGCTATTAATATGTTCCTGACTAAACAAGGCAGCCAGCCTTTCCGCCTGCGCTCTGGTGAAATAAACCATGGTTGTCTGACTGGATTGACTCCTGCTTCTTGACAGCGGGTCTTCATAGTACGATTCCATCTGGGTCATAGTGAAAAAAGCCGCATTGTCCTTAAATTGGTATCCAAGATAGACTTTTAGGCTGCCATGCGCCTGTACCGAAACTTTGGTCCTTCTCCAAGTAAGAAAACCCTCTACCGATCCGTATGCTTCTCTGGTCTTTTTGCTTTTTGTAACCAGCACACGCTGATCAAATTCATCTTTATAGCGTTCTAAAGCGCTGATAAAGGCATCCCGCCCGGATTTACTCCAAAAAAGGCAACATTCGACAAATTGAACGCTGAATTCCATGCCCACAGCGTCATCAGCCGGGTAATAATAAACGGTTATATCGTCCTTGTTTACTCCCCCCCCAAAGGAAAAAGCCTTGTCAAAATATGCGTCTGTTTTACCCATTTCATGACGGGGAGCACGAAAATCAACAGTAAATGACTTTACCGGCGGAGCTGAAACGCACGAGCAAATCAGCAACGTGGTTACTATTATGGCAAAAGTTTTCATAACGATTGAATTTTACCATTTTTTGATACAATCAACAAGGGCTCTTTCTGGGCCTCTTTACAAAAGGGGAACCTTTGCTCTGTGGGCTCGGTTGAGTAACCGCAGCTCCTCAACCGCCTAAAAAATAGGAAGTTGTTCAAAAACTGTCTGACCACATAAACTATGTGGTCAGACTGAACAATTCTATTGTTACAAATTAGTGATGGGAATCTCTAAAAACTTCGGTTTTTAGAGATTTACCGCTGAAAAATGCACGTTTCGCAGCCCAAAGGGCGAGAAACTGCAAAGGAACCTCTAAAAACAACCGGTTTTTAGAGGCTCCCTGATTGTATTTGAGGATAAGCTGGTTATTGTCTGAATATCAAGGCCGGTGATTTTGCTGACAAATTCATAAGAAGAGCCTACTGACAATAAATTCCTGGCAACCTCCGTTCGACCTTCTTCCCGACCTTTTTCCATGCCCTCCTCTATGCCTTCTTCATAACGATATGTCAGCGCATCATCCCAATTCCATTCCGTCATTAACATATTCAGTACCTCCGTTGCATTCTTTTCAAGAAACTCTTTAAGTATATCGTGATCACGGCAGTAGATTACCGCCTTCCTTACCGCTCCTTCCAGATTCTCCGTCTCTTTCTCAATCTCCCTCACCTTCTCAATGAACGCACTGTATTCCCACAGCGTCTTGCACCTCTCCGCTATCTCCTTGTTCCGCCCTTGGTTGATATTGATCACCCTTACTTCCAACTCTAGCGCCAGGGAAATGTTCTTTCCTATTTCCGGCAACAACTCGCTCGCAAAGGCGTCAGATAACTTTATGCGCTTCTCGTCAGGATAAGGGCTGACTCCATTGTACAATACAAAAAATTCTGGCCGGGGAATGTGTATAAGCCGTGAAGCGTAGATGTTCTTTTCTCCGACGATTTTCTCATAAATTCTTGCAATATAAATCAGAAGCCGGAGCGCTATATTGGGATTGATTGTTGATTGGTGTTCGATAAGGATTACTAATTTATCGCCGATTTCAAAAGAAATATCGTTGATTCTGTCCTTGAAAAGCACATCCTGCAGTGTATTGATGGTAACCGGAATGTCAGATGGCAGGGAAACACCTTCAAGGGCGCCGTATAATTCGCGGAGTAAATCCGGGTCGCTAAAAAGGAAAGAGAAAACGCTGTCTTTGTACTTAATATTTGCGCCCATGCTGCTATTGTGGGGTTTTTGTGTAGTTTCTTCAAGGGGAGGATTAGGAAAACCCTGATGACAGACACCTAACAGGGCATTTCAAAGGCAAAAATAGCCCGCCGCCTGAACGCCGACAGAAATACCGTTCGTACTTTTATACAAAAAAACAACCTGGATACCCTGTTATAGCAAGAAAAAAATCCTCTCTTAGTACTGCTGAAAAAAAGG
>JAITCP010000160.1 GCA_031283025.1 Spirochaetaceae bacterium
CCGGTTGGTTCTTGTTCAAGAACCCGGTTGGTTCTTGAACAAGTTAAGCAAAATACTGCGTATTTTGCAGTTTTAATAGGAAGTTGTTCAAAAACTGAAGTTTTTAAACAACTCTAATAAGACAAGAGGTGTATGTATATGGACCGTGAAGCCAGGATTAATGAGTTGATTTCCCAAATGACATTGGAAGAAAAAGTGTCCCAATTAAGCCATATTAGCGCGGCGATTCCCCGTCTGGGCATACCCGAATACAACTGGTGGAACGAGTGCCTGCACGGAGTTGCGCGGGCAAGCCTGGCGACGGTGTTCCCCCAGGCCATCGCCCTGGCGGCAACTTTTGACGAAAGCCTTGTGGAAGAAGTAGCGGACGCCATTTCCGATGAAGCGCGGGCCAAATACAACGAGGCTGTCAAACAGGGGAACCGGGGCCAGTACTGGGGCCTCACCTTCTGGACGCCGAATATTAACATTTTCCGCGACCCCCGCTGGGGCCGCGGCCAGGAAACCTACGGGGAAGACCCGTATTTGACCAGCCGCATCGGCCTTGCCCTGGTGCGGGGTTTGCAGGGCGCTGATCCGGAAAATCTTAAACTTGCCGCCTGCGCCAAACATTACGCCGTCCATTCCGGCCCGGAGAAGTTACGCCACATTTTTAATGCGGTTGTTTCCAAAAAAGACCTTTTTGAAACCTACCTGCCCGCTTTCAAGGCTCTGGTTGATGGGGGAGTTGAATCGGTAATGGGAGCGTATAACCGCACCCTGGGGGAGCCCTGCTGCGGCAGCGCCTACCTTTTGAAAGACATACTGCGGGGCCGCTGGGGCTTCAAAGGCCACGTCGTTTCCGACTGCTGGGCTGTCCGCGACTTCCATGAAAACCACAAGATAACTTCTTCCCCGGAAGAATCAGCCGCCCTTGCCCTTAATGCGGGCTGCGACCTTAACTGCGGCTGCACATACCCGCAGCTCACTGTTTCTGTCAAAAAAGGGCTGGTTACCGAGGATGCGGTCAATACCGCCCTCAAACGGCTTTTACGCACCCGCTTTAAGCTGGGAATGTTCGATCCGCCGGGACGGGGTAAATACGGCAAACTTGGCCGCAAAATGATCAACTGCGAAAAGCACCGGCAGCTTGCCCTTAAAGCGGCGGAAAAATCCATTGTGCTTTTGAAAAATGAAAAATGCCTTTTACCCCTGGACTCAAGCGCCAAAAGGATCGCCGTCATCGGTCCGGCTGCGGCCAACGCCCATACCCTGTTCGGCAACTACTACGGGGTCAGTTCCCGCTTTGTTACCGTGCTTGAAGGGCTGGGTGAAAAAGTAAAGGATATGTACGGGATCAATCTGGACTACCACCAGGGCTGTATGATGTACGGTGCCAGCAGCCTGCCAAACGCGGGGTTCGGCCCTGCGTCGGACGTTATTATCGCCGTTATGGGTCTGGACGGCGCAATGGAGGGGGAAGAAGGCGACGCAATCGCTTCCGATTCCAACGGCGACAGGACCGCCATTGAGCTTCCCCCCTGGCAGATCAACTTTTTGCAGAAAGTCCGGGCCGCAGGCAAGCCGATAATCCTCGTGCTCACCGGCGGCAGCCCCATCGCCATACCGGAAGACATTGCCGACGCGGTGGTCTTCGCGTGGTATCCCGGCGAGATGGGCGGCAAGGCCGTGGCGGACATTATCTTTGGCGATGTAGTTCCCTCAGGGAAACTCCCCATCACCTTCCCCGCATCCACGGATCAGCTCCCCCCCTATGAAGATTATTCCATGAAGGGCCGCACTTACCGCTACATGACGGAAAAGCCCCTGTATCCCTTTGGCTTCGGCCTTTCCTACACCAGCTTCCGTTTCGATTCAATAACGCTTTCCGCCGGGGCAATTCCGGCTTCTGCGGCGGCAGACACTTCTATCAAAGCAAAGGTAACATTGAGCAATACCGGCAAGCGGAACGCGGAAAACGTTGTGCAGATATATGTTACAAAGGACGAGCGGGGCACGGACGATCCCTTATGTTCGCTGCGGGCATTCCGCCGCGTGTTTGTCCCCGCGGGCAAAACCGTTACGGCGGAATTCGATCTTTCCGCCGCAGCCTTTGAAACAATCAACGCGGAAGGGAATTCCGTGCTGCTGCCCGGTTCCTACACGGTAACAGCCGCAGACGCCGCCCCCCTGCCGGTCTCCGTGGAAAAAGGCGCTCCCCCTCCGGTACAGGCAAAGATCACTGTTCAAAACTGACATCCTGAGTCTGTAGAAAAAGTCCTTTTTTCAGGATTCGACATTTTATAATTCCTTACTATATAAGGAGTTACGAATTCAAAAAATCGCCAAAATAGAGTTTTTCTACAGACTCTCCATGCCGGTTTTGAGCCTGGAAGTTTTGCAGGGGGCAAAACTCCACCCTAAAACATGGTTACAACAGCGTCCCTGCGGTCTAAAGCACTGCACCGGATGAAATATTAGACTTGTTCAAGAACCCGGTTGGTTCTTGAACAAGTTAAGCAAAATACTGCGTATTTTGCAGTTTTAATAGGAGGTTGTTCAAAAACTGAAGTTTTTGAACAACTCTATTCCTTAAAAAGAATAACCCAGTTTAAAAAAATCCAGGAGAACAATATCACTGCGTGTTACCGTTAATCTTCCATCAGAATTTATGAAGGCATCCCATCCCGTTTTTGAGGGAAAACTGAATGTTTTGCCAATTCCACCGCCAATCTGCATGGTGAATCCAGTATCAAAAACCCATTTATACCCTATATTTATTCCAAACCCAAGTTCGGTATAAAACGTATTTTCATTGTCTTTTTTGACATTATGGAAACCTACATTGGGATAAAAACCAAGATAAAAACCCTTTAAACCTGTTCCAAACGGCCTATATATATACATTGGTTTTATGCCTACCTGAATAATATTTTCTTTATAGGAATCTTGCTGACTAAAGTAATCTTCAATAGTACGATCAGACCAAAGAAATGATAACGTTAATGATATATTTGAGGTACTCCTCAGCTTATACTGACCTTCCAAATCTATTGAAAACATATTATCTTCACTGTTTGTAACAAAAAAATCACTGAATAATACCATGGGGCTTAATTGAATAGTAAATTTTCTTTCCGTATCTTGGCCAAAAATGCTTTGATTTATTATCAACATAACAGCAAAAATAAAAATTATTTTTTTCATAATCTTACCCTCCATACCTGATATAATTAGTGTCTGTCCACAAAGTCGGTTACTTTGCGGCCAGACCTTACTGTTCATTATACTGTTCATTATACTACATATCCCCGCAAATAATCAAATGTTCCCGCCGAATTGGCAGCCGTGTGTTTCCGGGGATATGGACGGGGGCGTTTACTTCCCTAAATCATCTTTGGTGATAGTGAGTTTTCCGTCCGCTTTACGAGTGGCGATTTTTCTGAAATATTCGGCATATTGCCTGTCCATTACGGCTATATGGGTTAAAACCCAATCTTTAAGAAAATAGGCGAATTTCTCAAGGACCAGCCGCTTGCCGGATTCAAAGTCCTTTACGCTTTGAACCACCTTCAGCGTAAATTCATCGTGAGCCTTTTTATGCGCAGGATAACCGGCAAATTTTGTCGCAATCATCAATTTTTCTTCTGTTTGGAAATGGTCTTTTACATATTGTACTGCCTGATGAATTACATCCTTAAAGTAAGCCGCTTCATCTCTTTCATTTCCGGTAGAATGATTGAATAAATCATTGACAAAGTCCAAAAGCCCCTTGTGCTGGTCATCAATTATCTTTACTCCCATTGAATAGGAGTCAGACCAGGTAACATATTCATTAGGCTTCATATATTATAATTAAACCCCCCTTTGTTTCATTTGTCAATTTCTTTTAAAATCCGGGAATCTCTAAAAACTTCAGTTTTTAGAGATTCCCATCTGTTTTGGGCAAAACCAGCACAAGCAGGCCGATGAGGAGCAGGGCGAACAGCAGACAGCTCCGGTAGCCCCAGCCGGGGCCTATCCAGCGGTTAATGTACCCCATAACAAGCTGAATCCCTGAATTAAGAAGGCCGGCAATGGTGATAATAGCGCTGGTCATGACCGGAGTATCGCTGCCAAAACGGCCTATGGCAACGGCTATGACAGTGGGCCAGAGTATGGCAAGGAAAAACCCCAACAGGGGCAGCACGTAGATTCCCGCCGCTCCCAGGGCAAAGCCGCACATAAAAATCACCGCTATGATCAGCGCCGCGCCGGTAAGGCTGCGCATATAGCCGATTTTTTCTATAAGAAAACCGCTTACCAGCCGGGAAAGGGTAAAAAGGATAAAAAAGGCCGATACAAAGTTGGCCCCCTTTGTGGTGGGATCCATGCCGTACAGGTCTTGAAAATAAAGCCCTCCCCAGTTTGCGGAGGCCATTTCCAAAGCTACCATAACCCCTAAAGTTATGCCAAAAGCCCAAACAGAGGGCGTTTTAAGGGCGGCAATAAATCCCCGCGGCTGCGTTCCGCCGTTTACATGATCGCCCTCTTTTGAATCACCGGCTGAGTTCGCTGTATCATCGTCTTTTGCAAGGGCCGGAAATTTGGCAAAGGAAAATTTGGCAAAAATTGAAGGAATAAGAACAACCAGCACCAGCGGAACGGTAAGAAGGTAAATCTGCCGCCAGAGCAGGCCCGGCCCCGCGGGGTTCGCCAGCATCCCGGCAGTCTTGGGGCCCAATACAGATCCCGCCCCGTACATAAAGTGGAGGAGGTTCATCATAAGGGCGGCTTTTTTGATAAAAAGCTGCGTTGCCATGCCGTTTATGGCTATTTCCAAAACGCCGAAACCGGCAAAGAGTACAAACAGCGAACAGCCAACAGTCAGAAAACCCGGCATAAAATAAATAAGCGCCAGCGACAGAAGCGTGAAAACAAGGCCGGAAAGGAACGTTTTTTTTATTCCAAAGCGGCCCAGCATAAATCCGGCAGCCGCCACAAAAAGCGTGTAACTAAATGAAAGGATAGAAAGCATTTTCCCCTGGGTTTCATAGGAAACGCCGAATTCGTTCTTTATAAGAGGGTACGAAACGCCCTTAATGTTTTCCAGAAAACCAAAGAGAAACATCGCCGC
>JAITCP010000180.1 GCA_031283025.1 Spirochaetaceae bacterium
ATTCATGTCTAACCCCATTTGTTCCTCCGTGTCTGGTAGGAACCAGTATAATTTGGGCTAGATTTTTAGTTTTGATGCACACCCCCTTTTCGGCTAGATTAATTATGAGGCAATGCGCCATATTGTGCCTAAAGAATCTTCATGGTAATCTAATTCTGGTATGAAACAGTTTTTAATTTTTGCTTGTGTTTTTTCTTTGTTCTTTTTTGCCTGCGCTTCCGGCCCCAGATACCTTCCCGGGCAGGATACCTTTTATGTTAAAGCGGGCGGCAGCGACCGCAATGACGGCCTTTCACCGGAAACCCCTTTCCGTTCCCTGTTTAAGGCCCTGGCCGCGGCGGCAAAGGGCACCATTAAAACAATAACGGTATTGGGCACGCTCGATGAGGCCAGTGAACAATCTTCCAATAGGGAAAGGGTTTTTCTCATCCAAAGCATGGGAAAGAATGAAATACTAATCCGTGGAACACCCTCCGCCGGTGAACCGGCAGTCCTTTCCGCCGCAGGAAGCGGCAGAAGGGCAGTTCTGATTAGAGGCAATTCCCCCATCCGTTTTGAGCATATTGTCATTTCCGGCGGCGTTAGTTCCGGCGAAGGGGGCGGCATAGGCATAGCGCCCGGTTGCACCGTAATCTTAGGGCCCGGCGCCGTGATACGGGATAATAAGTCGGACAATATTGGCGGCGGCATTGCGGTTTTTAGGGGAGGTACCTGTACCCTTTCCGGCGGTACAATATACGGCAACACAGCCGGTTTAGCCGGGGGAGGCGTTGTCGTTATCCAGAGCGGAACCTTTATCATGGAAGAAGGCGTTGTTCGTGAAAATAAAACTTCAGGTTCCGGCGGCGGGTTTGCCTTATTGGGAGGGGGTGCCCTTGTTTTCAAAAACGGAGAGATCAACAGTAACAGCGCGGGAGAACACGGCGGAGGCATTGCAGCCGACACCGAAAGCGCTATAACCGTAGAGGGGGGCTTTATTTCCGCAAATACCGCCGCTATATGGGGCGGAGGCGTTTTTACTGCCGGCCCCTTTCAAAAAACCGGCGGTAAGATTTATGGGAATGACGTGCCAAAAGATCAGGCTAATACTGCCGTTTTAGGCCCGGCGGTTTTTATTTACCAATGGGACAGAACATATAAGGTGCGGGAAAAGAGCGCCGGAGAAGACCTTATTCTGGATGCTTCCGCTGATGACGGCTGGGATATTGAAGAAGATGAAGAAAATGAAGAAGATGAAGAATAGCCCCTATAGCCCGCTTACTTTATTCCCCGCATTAATGCCTGTTTTGGCAAACCAGCCCTGGGGCACTTCCAGGGCATAGCGGACGGAACGGCTTGAATGGACGGAGCTTGTGTCGTGGGGGTACATATTTCGTATGTCAATGATAGTTCCGTCGTAACTGATGTAGGCGATTGACAGTGGAATAAAGGTATTTTTCATCCAGAATGAAAGTACCTGGTCTCTTTCAAAGATAAAGAGCATTCCCTTGCCATCTTCCAGTTCCGTGCGGTACATCAAGCCGGTGTTCCGTTGCGTTTCTGTCCGGGCAAGTTCGACTGTAAGTGAAACCGGCCCGCCTGCGGAATTTATGGTAATTACGCTGGTTTCAAGGCCCGTCTGAGGTTTGCCGGTTTGGGAAGTTCGGGATTCAGAAGGTTGGATTCTGCAGGTACAAAGGGTAAAGACAAGAAAAACCGGACAGCACAGTTTCTTAAAATTCATTCAAAAACCCCTGGCGTCGGAATACTTCCGCAGATTCTTCCGTCTGCGCTTCGTTTATTATAGCCTTAAAAACGGCCATATCAATGTACTTTACCGTTAAGGGCCGTTCAAGCGAAATTCGGGTTTCGTCATTTTCCCAGACCGCTTCCCGGGGGTTTAGGCTTACCGGTTCGCCGTATTTTCTGACAAGGCTGGTAAAAACCGAATAATGGTCAATACGCCGGCTGTCCAGTGTGAACGCCATGATAAAAACCGCTTCTTCCCTAAGCTGAAAAAAGGCCCGGCGTATAAAGGAAAGCCCGGTGGTCTCCACCAGATTTTCTTCTTTGGCGGGCAGGAAGGACACGTCCGGGTCTCCCCGGAATTCAAAAAGTTCGTCATCTTTCAGGGCTTCTTTCAATTCTTCCAGGTTCATGCCAAGCCGGAGATTTCTGAATGACCGGGGCAGATCCTCTGAACCGGGGATTAAAGACGGCCCGGGGCCGGAGGGCAGCGTAATATCCATTGTAGTCTGAGGCCATAGGGGAAAAACAAAAGCCAGAAAAACTATTACGGGAAAAAGCGGAATTTTTAGTTTCATGTTTTATTATCGGCAAAATACCGGATCGGCAAAATTGCCGTAACAATGAACTGCTTACAGACTGCTTATGGCAGTGCCCTCACGGCGGGATCTTTCAATTTTTTCCATTTTACGGTAATACTCGGTTTGTTTGAAAATATCCGATAAATCCGTGGAATGGATTTTTTCATTGACGACCTGGATTCTTTTGTTTGCCAGGAGTTTCTGAAAAACCAGAGAGCCCTCACTTTGGGTAATTCCAACCATATTGACCAGTTCCCTGGGGCCAAAATCAAAGGTATACGTGGATGTGTTAAAAGGCACCCGGTTTTTTTCAAGCTGGATAAGGAGGGCGTCGTACATTCGTCCTACCGGATCGTGAATCAGGGTATTGACCAGTTGTTTATAAATAAACCAGATGCGTTCCGCCAGCAGGGTGGTAAGCCGGGATACGATCTGGGGCTGAGTGCTGACCATTCGTTCAAAATTCGCCCTGTTAACGGCCATTAGATGGCATTCCTCGTAGGCAACGGCGCAAGCCGCCCTTGGTTTTGATTCCAAAAGGGACATTTCCCCAAATATATCCCCGGCTTTAAGCACCGCCAGAAGTACCTCATTATTGTCAACTATTTTTGCGATTTTTACCGATCCCTTTTGGATAATAAACAGTTCCTCTCCCGGTTCGCCCTCTGAAAAAATCATGTTGTCTTTGGGATAAACGCGGTTAAATTCATCGCTTTTGAATTCTATTTTTACCGATTTAATATACCCGGCAATTTTTGCCATCAACTGCCTGGCTTTATTGGCGTTTCCCCCCTGGGGGCAATATTTGATATACTGATTAAAGGCATAGTAGGCCTGGTTATACTGGTTTTGGCGGGTATAATATTCGGCCACATTGTATAGGTGGGACACATCTTCTTCCGCTGTGTTTTTCAGCGTTAGTCTGGTTAAGGCTTCATCCAGATAACGCACCCGTTTGGAAAACTGGAGGATGATCTTCATTGCCACAGGAGTATTGTTCTGTATAAGCTGGCCATACTGTTCTTTCATAACAGAAATAAGGGTAACATCGGTAATGGCCTGGGCTGTTTCTATATGGCTGTGGCTGGACATGGTAGAAACAACTCCAAAGAAGTCTCCGGGGCCAAGGACGCTCCCCCCTTCTTCTTGCACCACCTCTACATCCTTGGAAAGCCGCACCTTACCTTGGCGTATGATAAAAAACCGGTCTGCATTGGGTTTGCCTTCCACAATGATGTATGAGTCTTTTTTATAGTTTATAAATGCAAGTTGAAGCGGCCCCGGCATCTACCTCTACCTTATATTTCGCCTTAAAAAGTATACTGGAAAAAGGTCGGCATGGCAATAGGAGGTTTAGGCTGTTTCAGGGTGTTTTATGCGGCCACGGGGATAACGATCCGGGCAATGGTTTCCTCGTTGGTTCTGAGTATATCAAAAGCGTTGGTACCCAAGCCCAGTTTTTTTAACATTATTACCAGCATTACCAGGCCCAATCCTGCCCCCTCAGAATCGTCCAGAACCTGTACAATGGCCTCTTCCAGTTCATCACATTCTTTGGCCTTTATAATGCGGCTGCGGATTCTTTCCAGTTCTGTTATGGTTATGGAAGCGTTGTTCCTGACTTCTATGGTAATGACTCTGTCTTTAAGCTGAAGAATCAGCTTTATGTAAAGCCCCTGCTGGCGCTGGAGTTCCAGATAGTAATCAATGTTTTTCAGGGTATCGTCCCTAAAATTCGCCATACCCTTTTGATAATCGGTAGTATCATTAAGATCAAGCCCTTTTAGTGAAAAATAGGCCCGTTTTGTGTTTGCTTTCTTGGCGTTTACTACCAGTTCCTGTATGCAATAGACCACATTGTCCTTAAGGTCGGATTGTTTTACATGATCAAGAAAGATGGAAACAACCTGTTCTATATAACGTTCAACCTTCCGTGGCGCCGTATAGGTGGTCATAATCAGAGGCACTTCCATTCTGATCGCCTCATTCACTTTCTCAATATCAACGGAAACGATGTCAACGTCGGCCATTTTGCCTCACCTCAAAAACGGGATTCGTTGTTACATTATCTAACTAACCTGATCTTTTGTCAAGAAAGAATTTAATAAAAATTCCCGGTAAAGAGTATTTCCCGCTCAAGTTCCATACCCGTTTCCTCTTTAACACGATCTTCCACCATTTTTACCAGGGCCAGAATATCGGCGGAGCGGGCCCCGCCCGAATTTATGATGATGTTTCCGTGCCAGGGGGCTACCTGGGCGCCCCCTACACGGAAGCCCTTAAGCCCCAATTCATCAATAATTTGCCCTGTCGGCTTGCCAAAGGCCCGGTTGTTTTTAAAGGCCGATCCTGCGCTGGGGCAGCGGTAGTGGCCCTTTGTTTCCCGGTCTTTCCGACGGGCCGATATTGTTTCCCGGATTACAGCGCTTTCCCCTTCTTCAAGAGCGGCGGAAACGGCCAGAATGAGGCAATCCATTCCCTGAAAAGGGCTTTTTTTATAGGAAAAATCCTCTTTTTTAGGGGTAATGGTCCGTATCCCGTTCCATTCCAGCACTTTTACCTGCCGAACTACGTCGGCCATTTCCCGGTCATAACAGCGCGCATTCATCCACAGGGCCCCTCCTATGGAACCGGGCATACCCGCCAGAAATTCCATCCCGGAAAGACTCCGTGCGGCGGCAATTTCCACCGCATCATCTACAGAGGTTCCGGCGCGGAAGAATAAGGAGTGGGGAGTAGGGAGTGGGGAGTAGGGAGTAGGAACTTCTTCCCCATTCCCCATTCCCCACTCCCCACTCCCCATCTCCCCAGCATATCCCCCGGTGTCCAGCACTATGCCCCGAATTCCTTCATCGGACACGGCAAGGTTTGCCCCGCCGCCCAGAACAAAGACAGGAATTCTTTCATTGTGAGCGGATTCCAGAAGCATAGCGGCGTATTCGGGAAAACACTCCCCTTCGGGGCGTATCCACAAATCCGCCGGCCCTCCGGTTTTGAAGGTAGTGTGATCGGACATGGGCTCGTTAAACCGGAAACTCCCCTGAAAAGGGACGGAACGGGAATTGCAGTTTTCCAGGAATTTTGTTAAAGTATTCACAGAGTTACTATACCATGCCGCTCCAATTATTTAATACGCTGGGCCGTAAACAGGAAGAATTTATACCCCTTAATCCGGGCGTGGTTGGTTTTTACGGCTGCGGGCCCACGGTGTATAACTATGCCCATATCGGGAACCTGCGGGCCTATGTTACTCACGACATCCTTGTCCGCCTGCTCCGGGAACGGGGCTTTCGGGTGAACCATGTGATGAATATAACCGATGTGGGCCATCTTTCCGGGGATAATGATTCCGGTGAAGACAAGATGGTAAAAAGCGCCGCAGAGCGGGGCAGAACCGTACTGGAAACCGCTGAATTTTATACACAGGCTTTTTTTAACGATACGGACAGGATCAACGTAATCCGGCCTTCCGTTGTTTGTAGGGCTACCGAACACATTGACGGCATGATCGCCCTTATTAAGCGCATTGAGGAACGGGGCTATACCTACAGTTCCGGGGGGAATCTCTATTTTGACATAAGCCGTTTTGACCGCTATGGGGAACTGGCCCTGCTCCGCATGGACGAGCTTAAGGCCGGCGCCAGAACCGCCGTGGATGAGAATAAACGGAACTCAGGCGATTTTGTCCTTTGGTTCACTAAAAGTAAATTTGAAAACCAGGCCCTGGTCTGGGACAGCCCCTGGGGGCGGGGTTATCCGGGATGGCATATTGAATGTTCGGCAATGAGCATAAAGTACCTGGGTGAGCAGTTTGATATACACGCTGGGGGAATCGATCATATTCCTGTCCACCATACCAACGAGATCGCCCAAAGTGAAGGGGCCACGGGAATTCACCCATGGGTTCGGTACTGGGTTCATAACGAATTTTTGGTAATGGATAAGGGGAAAATGTCAAAAAGCGCGGGAGCTTTTCTTACCCTGCAAGATTTGGTAGAACAGGGTTTTGATCCTTTGGATTACCGGTACTTTCTTATTGGGGGCCATTACCGGAGCCAACTTCAATTTTCCTGGGACAGTTTAGAAGGCGCCCGGAATTCCCGCAAATCCCTGATGGACAGGCTACGGCTATTGGCGGAAACTGCGGGTGCTGACAATCCTCACAGCCCTGTCTCTTTTGACAGCCCTGCCTCTTCCGGCAGCCCTGCCATAAAGCGGCTTGACGCTTTTAACGCGGCCCTTGATGATGATATTTCCACCCCAAGGGCGCTGGCGGAACTGTGGGGCCTCCTAAAGGACAATGCCGTTCCTCCGGCGGATGCCCTGAGGGCCTGCCTGTACATGGACCGTGTGCTTGGGCTAAAGTTGGAAAGAGCCCTGATCGGAGGCGGGGAGGAAGCTCCCCCTGAATTAACAGCGGAAATTGAAGATCTGGTTGCCCGGCGGAACGCGGCAAAGGCGGCAAAAGACTTTGCCCAGGCCGATGCAATCAGGAACGAACTGTCCCTGCGGGGTATTGTATTGGAAGATACCAAGACCGGTACGGTATGGCGGCGTGCAAAGTAATAATTTGTGTTATTGTTGTAACACTGTAACATTTGGAGTTAAAGATTGTTTTCAGAAGTGAGAGTAGATGTATCGCCGCAGGAGGTATTCCGGCGCTTATATACGGGGGTTTTTCCTATTTTGTTTCGGGTTGCCTGTCGTATAACAGCCAACGAAGAAGCGGCGGAAGATATGTGCCAAGAGGCTTTTTTTAGGTACCATGAGAAAGGGATGATTTTTCCCAACCCTGACGAGGCCAAATACTGGCTAATCCGGGTGGTTAAAAATTCAGCTCTGAATTATGCCAAGCGGAAGGAGCGTGAAAGGCGGGCCTATCAGCGGGCTTTCCGGGAGGAATACAGAAATGAGGGGAGTGGTGAAGAGGATTTATTACGAAAGGAAACCAGGCGTGAAGTAACGGAAGCTCTTGAACGGCTTCCCGAAAATCTGCGGATGGTGCTAATATTAAAGGAATATGGGGAATTGAATTACAAGGAAATTGCACGGATTTTGGGTATTAGCGAGGGCAACGTGAAAGTACGGGTATTTAGGGCAAGGGAACGGCTTTCCGCCCTGCTGGGAACGCAAGCCGGCGTGGCCGAAGAAGCGGCGCTGCCGGCGCCGTTAGCGGAAGAGAGGCTGTAAAAAATGAGGGGTAATATGTGTCCTGATCGTCAAATTCTTTCAGTTTATTTCGACGGTGAACTTGATTCACCCTGGAAAGAAAAATTTGAAAAACACCTGGAAATTTGTCCTTCCTGCCGGGAGCGTCTGGCCGCCTACCGGGTTACCCGGCAAAGGCTTACAGAAACTCCCTTAGGCAGGGAAGATGCCGCTCTGGAGCGGATATTGGAAAAAACCGGATTTGCGCTTAAACCACGGCGGCGGTTCTGGACCGGTTCTGTTACCCTTCCCATCCCCGTTGCCTCCGCCGCCGGGCTTATCATGATTCTGACATTGGCAGCCCTTATCGTCCTGCGGCAGCCAGTCAAAACAAGCGAGCCTCCGCTGGCAGGGCTGGATATGCAGGAAATGATTTCTGTATCCGACATGGCAAGTTTTTTCCAGCAAATGGGTAACGCCGGATCGGCAGATATGGTAATTATCCGTCTGCCAAATACAACATTCAGAAATGCCGGTGAACCCAGAATGTTACGGGCGGCTGATTATCCAAGGAACGGCGCTGTTAACAGCGGCGGTAGGTCTCCAAGCAGTACCAGAGGCGGCACCGTGGACGGTGTTTCACAATGAATAAACCCGTCTTCTTTTGTCTGGCGGGGCTTTTGTTATGGAACTCTGGCCTTTTTGCCCAGGAACTTCTGCTGGAAGAACTTCCGGCCCTTAAAGACAAGGCCATAGTACTAAAAATCGATACCAAAGTAGAAGAAAACAGCAAGGCGGTGATGAATACATCCAGTTCAAAAATTACCATTCCCGGACGGGCAGTAAGCATTAAGCTGGTGGGGGAAAACCTGATTATAGAGATTCAATTTACCCCCTATTTGCGAAGCGGGAAATATACGCTGGTTGCCCAGAGTCAAATATGGATCAAAATATCAGAAAAAGAAGTGAGTTACAAAACCACAAACCATTCAATGTCTATGGATTTGGGGGAACAGATTTTATATTTGCCTCTGGGTACGGCTTCCGATTCTAATACTTCCCGTATTGAACTGCTCCTTACCTTGTACCGTTATGGTGAAGGACCTCCGGCAGAAGAAGCGGAAAATCAATAATGGTTACTGTTATTTCTCTAGGCGGCTCCATCGTTGCACCCGGAGAAGTAGATGTTTCTTTTCTTGCCGAATTCCGTTCACTCGTCGGTGAATTTCTGGAGCGTGATGAAAACCGCCGCTTTATCCTTGTAGTAGGGGGCGGCGGCCCCGCGCGGGTCTGGCAAAACGCGTGCAGGGAAATCGTAGCTTCCGTGCCGGATGAAGAAGCGGACTGGATTGGAATTATGGCAACCAGGCTAAACGCGCAGCTTGTTAAAGCGGTTATGGGCCCTTGGTGTACCCAGCCTGTGGTAACCGATCCCACCCAGGGCAGAATTGACGGGGCGCAGACAAGTCCGCAGGAGGGAACTTTTGCAGGCCGGGTTCTTGTCGCATCCGGCTGGAAACCGGGTTTTTCTTCAGATTATGACGCAGTGCTCCTTGCGGAGCGTTTTCATGCCGCCGTGGTGATAAACCTTTCCAATATAAAACAGGTTTATACCGGTGATCCCCGGAAAGACTCCAATGCCAAACCCATTGACGCAATTTCCTGGGATGATTTTAGGGCGCTTGTGGGGGATGAGTGGACGCCGGGAAAAAACGTTCCCTTTGATCCGGTGGCAAGCCGTCACGGAGCGCAATTGGGCCTAAAAGTAATCTGCGCCGCAGGCCGTGATCTTCCCAACCTCCGGCTTATTCTGGAAGGAAAACCTTTTATTGGAACAATTATAGGTTAAAATGCGTTTACTTAAGATTTTTAACCACGGAGGAACACGGAGTTTTAAGACGATTTAGCGCCTTATTCCTCCGTGAAACTCCGTGGTTATTTTCTTCCAATACTTTGAATTGCTGCCTAAGCGGCAGGTTGAGAATGACTTTTTTTTACATTAGAGTTATGGCAAGGAGTAATGAATGGAAATTTCTGTACTGCAAAGAGCCCGTTACAAGTACGAGCCTAAACTTCCCGCTATTCTTTCGGGGGCTGTGGAGGAAATAGCCCTTTCTCTTGGAGATGCGTCCGGCTCCGCTGGGGACGCTCTGGCGGAACTCTTTAAGCACAGTTACGGCAAACCAATTGCCGGTTTTATAAAAGGCAAAAACGAAAAAATGAAGCGGCCCCTGACCGTGGGGGTGATCCTTTCCGGCGGCCAGGCTCCGGGCGGGCATAACGTGATCGCCGGCCTTTATGACGGCCTTAAAAAGGGGAATGACGCTTCCAAACTGCTGGGCTTTTTGGGCGGCCCCGGCGGCCTTTTGGAAGACAAGGCCGTGGAACTTTCAGGAGAGGTTATCGACAAATACCGGAATACCGGGGGCTTTGACATTATCGGATCGGGACGAACCAAAATAGAAACTCCCGAACAGTTTGCCGCCGCTTTGGAAACAGCAGAGAAGCGTAAGCTTGACGCCGTCGTGATCATCGGGGGGGACGATTCCAACACCAATGCCGCCCTTTTGGGGGAATACTTTACCGCGCAAGGATGTGCAACACAGGTTATTGGCTGCCCAAAAACCATAGACGGCGATCTTAAAAACGAGTATATAGAAGCGTCCTTTGGTTTTGATACGGCGGCAAAAACCTACAGCGAACTTGTCGGCAATATTGGGCGGGACGCTGCCAGCGCCCGCAAGTACTGGCACTTTATCAAATTAATGGGCCGCTCGGCCAGCCACATCGCACTGGAATGTGCCCTGCAAACACAGCCTAATGTCTGCCTTATTTCGGAAGAAGTGGATGCCAACAAATTCTCCATGGGCCGGATTGTGGATGTTATTTGTTCGTCTGTCGTTAAGAGGGCGGCCAATAAAGAAAACTTTGGCGTGGTGCTGATCCCCGAAGGGCTGATAGAATTTGTGCCGGAAATGAAACAGCTGATCAAGGAATTAAACGATCTTATGGCCGCCCATGCGGATGAACTTTCCGGCATTTCAGAATTTGCAGGCCTTGGTTCCTGGCTGGAAAACCGCCTTTCCCCTGAATCCGCCCTGCTGTTTGAAAGTATGCCGCCGGAAATCGCCCGGCAGCTTTTGGACGACCGCGACCCCCATGGCAACGTGCAGGTTTCACGTATTGATACGGAAAAACTCCTCATCGGCATGGTGGAGAAAAAACTCTCTGAATTGAAAAATAACGGAACCTATACCGGCAAATTCAGCGCGCTGGCGCATTTCTTTGGGTATGAAGGCCGCTGCGCCTTTCCAAGTAATTTTGACGCGGATTACTGCTACAGCCTGGGTTTTACCGCCTTTGCTCTTATTGCCTGCGGGCTTACCGGTTATATTTCCGGCGTCAGAAACCTTACCGCTCCGGCGGACAAGTGGAACCCCGCCGGCATACCCCTTACGATGATGATGAATATGGAGAGACGCCACGGTTCTTTCAAACCGGTAATTAAGAAAGCGCTGGTGGAACTGGACGGAAAACCTTTTAAGACATTTGCGGAAAAGCGGGAGCAGTGGGCCGCGGAAACGTGCTATTGTTCCCCCGGAGCGATCCAGTATTACGGGCCGCCGGAAGCCTGCGATCAGCCGGCCATGACCCTTATACTGGAGCGGGGTAATTAGAGTTTGTCCGTAATGTAAGCACATTATGGATCTGGACTGGCAGTCCGCAAAGTAACCGGCTTTACGGACAGACATTAATTAAAAGAACGGGGAGAAATAAACATGAAAAAAATAATTGGCTTTTTTTGTTTTATCTTTTTTTCAGGAGCGGCCTTTGCTCAAAATGCGGTTTCTCAAAACGCGGGTACGGGCGGAATTCCGGTAAAACGTATAGCGCTTTTTTCCTCCGGCGTGGGGTATTTTGAACATTCGCTTTCCGTTTCCGGTTCAGCCGGTTTAACGCTTGTCTTTAACGCGGAAGCGGTAAACGACGCGCTCAAATCCCTGGTGATAAACGATCCGGGGCAGGGGGCTTCCCCCTGGGTAAGTTACCCGGCGGAGGATACCCTTATACGGACGCTGCAAAGCTTAGGTATCGATCTTTCCTACAACCCCGGTACTGCGGAAATTCTTGCAAGCCAGCGGGGCGCGGAAATAGAAATTTTTGCTCCCAATTCCATAATCGGCCGTATTGTGGGAATTGAGATGCGGGCTGCGGCAGGGAGCAGCCCTTTCGGCGTGTTAACAGAACCTTATGTTTCCCTTTATACAGGCGGGGGAATACGGGTTATCGCCCTAAGTGAAATAACATCCTTTAGCTTTAAGGATGCCGCTCTTAATGCGGACATACAACGGGCGCTGGACCTTATTGCCTCTAACCGGACTTCAAGAACCCGCAGTCTTTTGGTTCAACTTCCCGGCAGTGGCAGCCGTACCGTTTCATTAAGCTATGTTATTGCCGTTCCGGTATGGAAGGTTTCTTACCGGCTGGATATAGGGCAGGGGAGGCCCCTCTTTCAGGGCTGGGCGATCATAGACAACAACAGCGACACGGACTGGAATAATGTGGAGCTTTCCCTGGTTTCCGGACGTCCTGTTTCTTTTATCCAGGAACTCTACCCCCCTTATTACGTTAACCGGCAAGTCTTGCCCCCGGCTATTGCAGGCAGCGCCCGTGCGCAAACCTATGACGGCGGCTATGACCGAGAAGTGCCCGAAGCGGAAGCAATGTATGACATGGCGGGTTCCAGTGCGGATGAATCCAGGGCAAAAATGTCCGCAACAGCGTCCGGCGGCGTTCCGGCCCCCGCTCCGGCGAGCGCACGCTCACCGGAGGCCAATGTAACGGCAGTAGAAGCAGCCGCCGCAGGAAGCGCCGTAGGGGATCAGTTTGCCTTTACGGTAAAGAACCCCGTTACCCTTAACCGCCGGCAGAGCGCCATGCTGCCCCTGGTGAACGGGACAATGGAAGCGGTTAAAACCCTTGTATTATCCGGGAGCAGGGTTTTGGCTGCCGGTTCATCCGGCGGCATACACCCTGACCTGGCCACGGAATTAACCAACACGACGGGGATGAAACTGCCCGCCGGCCCCATCACGGTCTTTGACGGGGGAACATACGCCGGAGACGCCCTTATTGAATTCTTTGGGATGCAGGACAAGCGCCTTATCAAATACGGGGAGGACCTTTCCGTTACCGGTATGGCATCCTTTAACGCGGGAACACGGCTGGTCAGTTCTGTAACGGTGGCGGCAGGGGTTATGACGGTGAACCGCCGCCAGATTTACGAGCGGACATACACGGTTAAGAACGCCGCGCCGGAAGCAAAACGGCTTATTATCGAACATCCCATTACCGGAGGGGCAACCCTGACCGAACCCAAAAGTTATCTGGAAAAAACCAGTTCCCTTTACCGCTTTGCGCTGAACCTTCCCGCCAACGGCGAATTAACTTTTAAGGCCGTGGAAGAAAGCCCCGTAGCGGAACGGGTTGTCCTGGGCCAGCTTAGGCCGGAAAACCTTGTAAGCTACAGTACCAATCAGGAAATCCCCGCCAATGTAAGAGCCGCCCTTGCCCGTGCGGTAGAACTGCGGCAGAAATGCGATGCGGCAAAACAGGCTCAAACGGAACTGGAAGGGCGGCGCTCCCGCCTTATTGCCGATCAGGACAGGGTTCGGCAGAACCTGAATGCCGTAGGGGCCGCCAGTGATTTGGGGAAAGATTACATGAAGCGGATGACAAGCCTGGACAAGGACATAGATTCCCTTAATTCGGAAATTGAAAAGGCCGCCGCCCTGGTACGCAGTACTCAAAAAGACCTGGACGATTATATCGCCGGGCTTAAATTGTGAGATAAAAAAGGTATAATCAAAACAGAATTATGACCATATATCACGGAAGTAATATCGCAGTGCCAAGTCCAAAAATTCTCCCGGCTAACCGTTTGCTGGATTTTGGAGAAGGATTCTATACAACATCTTCTCCTGAACAAGCCCGCAGGTGGGCACAGCGCGTCAGTATAAATAAAAAAACAAAAGAACAGATAGTTAGCGTTTATGATTTTGACGCTGAAAAGGCGGCGGAAAATCTAAAAATTGTTCGTTTTAATTCACCCGATTCCGCATGGCTCCGTTTTGTTACAGCCTGCCGCAGCGGGAGGGAAACGCACATAGAATACGACATAGCAATTGGGCCGGTTGCCAATGATAATGTATACGCGACAATTCAATTATTTGAAACCGGACTTCTTTCTGAAACTGAAACGATAATTCGCTTAAAAACAGAAAAGATTTTTGATCAAATTCTTTTTCATACAATAAGGGCATTACAATATTGCACTTTTGTAAAACATGAATATGCCAAGGAGGCATCTATTGAGCAAAGCTCAATTTGAAGCGCTGCTTCCGTTGATAATAACCGCTCTTGTTCATAAAATCATAGAACGAAAACAAATGTCCCAGGATGAAGCAATACTTTATCTTTATAATTCTGAATTGTATTCTGTTCTTGACGATGAAAAAACAAAAGTATGGCATTACAGCGCGGAAAAACTTTTTTTGTTATTAGATGAAGAAAAGACAACCGGAAAATTTGATCTGCCGGAGTAATTGTATGGACAAATTATTGGCATTTAAGATTTTTTGTCTTGAAAGTTATAAAGCTGTTCATAATTTGTCCGGAAAGGCGGCTATAGAGATTTTTTGTAAATACAAGGTTTTTGACTATATCGCGTTATGCTATGATGTGCTTCATTCCACCGGAAGACTGTTCATTGTTGGTGATATTGACGGCTTTATCGCCAATCGGACGGCGTGAAATCCCCCCGCTTATTTTCCAAATGATCAAGCAGTTTTTGGGGTAATGGCTTTCCACAAATGATACCGTTAAACTGGTTAAAGGCTCGGAAGTGAGTTGGTATTCGGGATGGAATTCCAGCGCGTCCTCATAATCCTACAGTTCCGTTTGCAACGCCTCTATAAAAGCAGGATGCCAAGGTATATGCGTTGACTCGGTTTCAAGCAATTTTTGTTCCATTGGGGATAGTGTAAGAGAAAACCGATTGGTTGTCTATTAACCGCAAGCACCGCGAACGGGTTTAGGCAATCATAGCTAATTAGAGTTTGTCCACTGGATTCGGAATTTGGCGCAAACTTTTTAGCGGAACTCGCTGCCAAAGCAGAGGCCAGAGGCAGAGCCGAAGTTTTTGAAGAAGTTGCGCGTAATGCCCTTGCCCAGGGGGCTTCACCTGATTTTGTACAAAAAATCACCGGTCTTGATATACAAACCATTACCAGTTTAAGCTAACTGCCAAGTATGTGCCAAGGTATACTCAACCGAGCCGCGAAGTGGCGTAGGTTCCCCTCTTGCTGGCACTGTTACCAATGCTTTTAGACACACTTGCTCTTGGTCGCCAGGATTTTAACCAACTGTTTCAGGTCTTCCGCCGGGATGTTCTGATCATCATTTATTTTAACGCTTTTAATTTCGCCTGTTTCATCGTCTATGATGTAATACTTGCCGTTGATAAAATAGGTCATTTTTCCCATTTAGCCTTCCTCCTTACACAACTCATCTGATATAAATATAACAGAAAAGCGGCTCCCAACGTAAGCCGCTTTTCTTTTCAGCTTTAGACGGCATGGAGGCCGTTGTTACCAAGGCTTTAGTTTGGAGTTTTTGCGTTGCAAAAACTCCAAAGTCAATAATCCACAAGGACGTGGATTATTGACACTATGGCTGGTTTATCCCCGGCCAGCGGCTGTAGCTGGCGGTTAAGTTGGGACGCGCCATTAAGGTACCGGAGAAGTTCATTGCATTGTGAGGCTGACCAGCAGTAGCGGAGCCGTTTTGATATCCCATGTCGCACCAGCGGTGTTTGCCCGGGTAGATGGGGTAGAATGGTTTGAACGATGTCCAACCGTCAGTTTGGTACGCCATGCGTTTTGGGCCGTACTGCCATGCTTCATTCGCTGACGATGCGGCGAAATCAGTTTCAGTAAGATCACGCCCGCGTATAAAGTCTATGTATGCCGTAGCGTTCATATCCCAGGTTACAAATCTCCATGTTGAGTGATTCAGGCTGACGGTCATATTGTTATCCGTAACTAGAGTCATTAACCTGATGCCCGCCCGTTTATTGGTAAGATCGTTCCAGTTGTCTTCCCAGGTAAAAGGGAATCCCGGAATGGAAGAAGAGCTTACTGCGTCCCCGCCGCGTATCCATGCTTGATCACCATTGGCAAATATCGAACGTCCGGTGTTAGCTGTTATAGCGCCGGTTGAATTGTAGGGGGCATTGCCGCCGCGTATTGAGTAGCTAATTACCGTACGGTACGCCATTTCTTCCGTTTCGGCGCTGTAGGTAGTACCGACCACTGCCCTTGCCAGTACCCACCATTGGTAACCCTGCACATCGTTAATGTCTGGTGTATTACCATTCGCATTACTACCAAGGGTTATCTGGTTACTGTTGGTATAAGAAGTAGTTGTCGCGTTAGCCGGACGGGTTGCGTTCGGATCATTATTATTATTTTTACCATTAGTTTCAGCATTATTATTATTAGTATTGGTAGTATTGGGAGAACTGACATTGTATCTCCAGTTATTGTTATCACCGGTAGTCCCCGGTGCATTTCCGCTTACGGTGGTTCGTCCCTCGTTTGCGGTATAGGTAATGGCAGAACCCGGGGTGCGACAATCCATACGCGCGTAAGAAAGGAAGGGCTGTGTCGCCACAAGCCTCGGTTGGGCATTCCCGGCAGTAGCAGTAGTTATCGTATCCTGGGTCTTCCTTATCCGTACAAAGGGCTTCGCCACGCCGCGCAGATTTACATCAACATTTTCCGCCCCGGAATTGTTACCCATCGAGTCGGTAACAAGACCGGAAGGCAGTGTTACCGTGTATGTCGCGCCGGGAACCTGCGGAGCGGTGGAACCAGTAAGCCGTATTTTAAGAGTGTTTCCGTCTATCGTAACAGCGCTGGCGTTTACATTAATGGTTATTGTTTCCGCGCTACGGAAATTGGTAAACACCCCCGCCGGAATAAACTCATTTCCGGTAAAACCAATATTATTGGCGGTTACGGAGCTGTTGGGATCATACTGGTAGTTCAACACATACTTGTTGGACGTATCCGAGCCTTGTCCGTTGATATACCCGTTTGTCCCTTTGACATAATACGTGTCAATAACGCCGCTGGTATTGGTGTTGCTTTTAAGGCGGTTGTACTGAGACTCGGTCATGACTGCGGGCAGACGGTAATTTGTACCGCTTTGCTGCGTAATGATAATGTTACCACTACCCTTGTTTATTGCGTGGTTAAACGGTACCTCCAATGTCGTCCAATAAGAGCCGTCGTCAGTCCTTATTCCATGGAAGTTCGAGTTTGTTTCAGTGTTCCAGCCTGTCCCGCCCTGATTATCTTCTATAAATACAATCATGTTTCTGGTAAGGTTCCCCGTTGCTACGGTAAACTGCTTGGTTGAATCAAGCTTTGGCGTACCGGCTGGCAGGACAATCAAACTGCTTACATTTACGCCGTTGCCCACGGCATTGCCGTCCCATGCTGTAATGCCGGAAAGCGCGGTAATGTCCAGATACGTTGGCAACTCTCTGGAATCGTTATTTTGTACGGTATAGGTAAAGGTAAGCGAATTAACATCGCCGCCGGGTATGCTTGCGGTCGGTATGGTTACGTTAATGTTATTACCGCCCCGCTGTGCGTTAATCGTAAGCTGCGGCGTTGTTGTTGTCGCAATCCTAAGCGCTTTTCTGAAATTCAGAGTAAGTTTAATTTCATTGCGCCCGGTAACATGGGTATACTCTCCGTTGGCGCTTTCCGAACTTATGCGGCTAATAAGCGGCCCCGGATCCCAGGTAAAGTTTACCGCAGATGTTTGCACGGATACATTCCCCGCCTTGTCTTTCTGACGGGCTATAATATTGTAAGTTCCCGACTGGGTAAGCTGAACCGGCGTGTTGGCTGTATTTCCAAAAGGAACCCAGCTTGTCCCGCCGTTTATTGAGTATTCCAGCGAATCAACTTTATACTGCGACGTCCCATCCCCTGTTGTATTTCCCTGTATCGCAAGCCAAAGATTGTCGTTGTAAACGTTGGTAAGATTTTTAACAGCGGCTGCGGATTCGCCCGTTACGGTATTACCGCTGACACTCTGTGAAATAACATTATTTACATTGTTTGCCGTAAGAACCCGTACCGTAGGCGCGCTAGGTAGCCGTGTTTCAATAATTACGTTGCTTAACGTTTTGCTGCCTGTATAGACGTCGGAAATCGCGTTGGCCGCCAGCGCGTTACCAACAAGATCGGTAATGGTTCCGGAAAAAGTAGTTACAGTAACAGCGGCCCCGTTTGTCGTATCACCGGAACTGGTCTTCCTAATGGTGTATTTAAAGGTAATTTTATTGCCGCTTACCCGTACATCATCGGCGGCAGTACTTGTAGTACCATTGCTTGCTCCGTTGTTAACCGATAAGGTAAGGGCCGGCGTTCCTGTAATTTTAACCTCTTTATCAAAGGTTACCGTCATATAAATATCGCCCGCGTTATAATAACCGGCAGCGGTATTTGACGTAATGCCGCTTACCGTGGGAGCCGCGTTATCTATTTGAATGTGCTTTCCGGCTGCCAGGGTAAACTGATAATCAGGATCGGCGGTATTGGCGGTAACAGGAAGGGTGCGTACAAAATACCCGCCCGATTGTATACTATTGCCGTCGTGTCCGGCAGTTGTTGTTAAACGCAGTTCTTCATACCGGCTCCCTGGTTGTCCGGCAGTTTCCCGGTCTCCGCTGTACCATGTAAACGGATAATTAGCGGCAGTAAATAATGGCGGCTCATTTTGCAGGCCGGTAACATTAAGAGAGGTTGTATTATGGTTAGCGCCTATCGTATACACAAAGTATTGGCGGCTGTTTTGAGCCGTCTGTCCTGATTTGTATTCAGCTACGGCAGGAGCGCCTCCCTCTGTGTTAAGGAGCAGGAAGGGAGTACCCCCGTATCTTAACCTGACCGGTTTGCTGAATTCCAGGAAAATTTCTACCGTATCTCCGCTTTTATACGTACCGTCTTCTTTTTCACTGGAAATACGCATAAGCCGTATTTGGTCGGTTCTTATTAACCATGAACTGCCTATTTCCGCTTCGTTTCCGCCTATATCCTTGGCCTTTACGCTGATAACCAGGGTATCCTTGAGCTTGTCCGCCGGTAGCTGCCCGGAACCGTCGCCCACCGTGGCTGTTATTGTCCATGTTCCTGTATCTTCGCGTCCCGGATTCTGCGTCAGCGTCAAATCTTCCGGCGGCAGTTTTATATTGTTTACGGTAACTTCAAAGTTGGATTTAAAGTACGTATTTATATCCAAATATTTTACGGAATCTTCCTCCCCTGTTCCCTCAATAGTTATGGTTTCGCCGCCTTCAAACGGCTCGACTACCGTATATTGACCCGGTATACAGGTTACAGTCGGAGCGCCTGCTTTTGTTATTACCGCTTTGCTAATGGTAATTTTAGGAGCTAAGGTATCGCCCTGCGGCGCGTAGGTAATAATGGTCGTCTTTCCATCCGGATTTTCCGCCCTGAACAGGAATACCTGGCTTCGTAAGGGTTGTTTGTCCGCGCCTATATTCAGATCATCAAGATTGATTACCTGTGAATAGGTAAAAACATGGCGGTTTGTCTCATTGTCTATATGGTCTTCGACAGGGGCAAGCTTCCATAGCCTGTTAGGAGAGTTTGGGTCATAATATGATTCTGTGATTGAGGGGCCGCCGGGACTTATTGAGGGCGACAGTATATCCAGCCATCCTTTGTAGTCCTTTTCGCGGAAATAGGAAAGCTGGCTCATTGCCGCATAACCTTCAGATTCCGGGTTAATCCACACCAAGCACAGGGACTTTATTTCCGTAGCATCGCTTACCAAGCCGGTAATGGTAATGGTATTGGGAGTACCGGGCGTACCATCCGGCCTCTTGCCTATAGCCTTAAAAAGCGGGTCGGAAGCGGGGGGCTGCGGCGGCTCGGGAAAATCCGGGAACGTAATATCCTGTACCCTGAACAGCATGGTATATGGTTCGCTTGGTTTATCCTGCGTGCTAAACGCCTGCACCTTAATAAGATAATACCCGGTTATGGGGGGAACCTTAAATTCCCAGGGGAAAATGGTGGGGTACATTCCGGTGGGATAGGGGGTGTTTGATGCTGTTTTATCTTGATAGCTGTCTCCCGGAGATGTTTCGGTGGTGCCAAGTACATTACCTGCTATGGGCAAACTCCACAGGCTGTACTTTACCTCTTTTACCCCATGCGCCTGGTACGCTGTAGCTTTTATGTTCCTGCCAGGATACACCATAAATACTTCCGGGTCTATACTGCCGGAAGTTTCAGCGCCAACCGGTTTGCCGTAATAATTGTAGGGCGTGCCGTCAGCATTAACGCCTGTTGGCGGCCTTATGTCACCGGTAAATTGAATCCACGGGTCATTGGCCCTTGGCCAATAAATAAAATAGCCGATGGTTTTTTCCTGATTGGCGTTTCCCGCCGCGTCATTACAAACGGCAACCAGCTTGATCGTTGTTTTTTCCGTAACGGGGTTTACTATTTGTCCGCCGTTATATGTGCCGGGAGCGCTGTCAAGATCGGGAACCCTTACCGAGCCATTAGGCTTAATAAAGTCCCCAGGATTCACAACAGGCGGAATGGGCGGCAGGTTTTCATGATACTGGTATATAACAGTTTCATCGGGAAGGGGAGTGGCGGGATCATCGTCAATTTCTTCATCGAAAGAATAAAAACGCAAGTCGATGGACCAAATGTCATTAAAATCGTCTATCTGCCACTTAAGATCAAATTCCTGGGTAAGGAATCTGCCTAAATAGGCGGGGTCTTTCCAGTCATCATCCGTATCATCCCATGCATGGTATTGATCTAAAGGTGCCAGTTCATACGCCGGCTTTTTTGTACCGCTCACGTAACCGTCCCGGTAAAGATAGGGAGTTGATATATCCACCTTGGGCGGATCAAGGTCTATAATAAGGATAACAGCCTTATAGGAATTATCATCGGAATTTCCGGCTTTATCCCAGCTTTGAACGCTAAACGTATATTCGCCGTCGCTGGTAGGCTCGCCTTCTATAGCCATGTTAATGGGAATTTTCCACTCGGCGGCTTTTTCGTTACCATCCCATACCGGCAGTTCATCGTCATAGCCCTCATACGGGTTCCATGTTGCCCCGAAATTTTCGGAAACTTCCCACGCGTCTTTACTCCAACGCCACTGGCGTTTAAATTCCTCTTCGCTCGTACCGGCTTTTATAACTATCCTGTCTACGCCGGTAAAATCCGAAACATCGCCTTCAATGGCAAATTTATGCGGAAGAGACTTGCGTTGCGATGGCGCTGTAATGTTAAGAACCGGGCCGTAAATATCCAGCTTGGAGCCTAAAGCAACCGGGTTGCCGCAGGAAAAGAACGATGCCGCAAGGGCGCAAAGGCTTATAAAAACCGTACTTATCGTTATCTTTGTTTTCATGCTTTTCCTCCTACCAGTTGGTTCCATTACCGCAACTTATATTGTAACCATAGGTTAAGTCGCCGTAACCTATCATAAGGTAGTTATTTACCTCGCCAGGAGTCTGGTGGGTTCCGTTGTTATTGCCGCCGTTGCCTACTCCTGAGTCGGCGTTCGTACCGGTTGCCCTGCTTCTGCCGCCCCAGGTTAAGAAATACCATTCGCAGACAATTTCCGTGCTGACCCAATAAAACCGTTGATAGGGTCCAGCGTCATCATTGTCGTTATAAAATACCTTGTTATAACGGTTATCTCCCGTTTCCTCGGCATCCCGTACCGGAAAACCGGCGATAGAGGGCATTCCATTTTTAATGTTGGAGCCTTGTACGGCAAAGTATCTGCCCCGGTTAGTACCATAGTTTAATGCAATAACCGTTCTATAGACTCCTTCGTATCCTTTGGCGTTTGCGCCGTTAAGGATGGCAGTCCCGACAATATAGCTCTTGCTGGCTTCCAGGCTGTTAAACGTAAGGACGCTTTGCCCGCCCGACAGTATCGCGCCGCTTAACCCGGTTCCGTCCAGTTGGGCTTTTGTTAAATCCCTATTGTACGATCTAAACATTCGTAAAGTCCCCACGGACGTGCGCGATTCGGGCGTGCTGTTTTTGGTAATAACCGTATAGGTTTGATCAGCGTTATTTCTTGACCTGCGGATAAGGTTAGATAATACCCATTCGCCGGGAGTATTGCCTGCCGCTTGATTCCATGTCATTGGGGTTATTTGCAATGTCGTGCCGGTGTTTGAGTCCGCGACACTGCCCGCCCATGCGGCGGTAACTCCGCCCCCGTTGGAATCAGCGCCTTGGTAATATTGGGCTGTTACTGCCGCGTTGGGGCTTTCGCTTTCTACGCGGTAATGTACGGTATCAAAGTCTTTAATACCCCAGCCGTTATCACCCGCAACTCCGTTTACAGCAAAATTACTCGTAGCGGCGCTCCAGTCTGCCGAATTTGGCGGCGGGTTATAGGGCTTGGTATTATTGCCGTCCCATGTGGCGGTAGTGTTAGTGAGGGTCCATTTTGCTTCCCAGTATTCGTTTTTCGCGTCATAACTTCTGCGGTTTACCCGTATTACGGGCGCTTGTACGCCGGGGCTTGTAAAATAGTACGTGGTATTATCAGAAGCAGGCGCGTTATTCCCCGCCATATCGGTAAAGGCTCCGGCGGGATAATATACGTCCCATTCCAGGCCCTTAAGCAAGGGCTCGCTCAAGGGAATGGTTACCTGCGTATTGTTAGTTCCGCCTACAGTGGTATTAACAACGTCAATTTCCTGCCAGCGCCATTTTGCCCTGGTAAGGGCGGCGCGTATATTGTTTACGGCGGTAACATTCTGCGTAATGCCATACTGGTAATCCAGCACCCATTTAGTCGCCGTATCGGGAATCATGGCGGTATGGGCTCCGGTGCCTCCAAGGTTTGGAGAGTTGGCGCTGGCGGCGGCGTTGTTCGTAATGGTACCACTATAATTCCCCGTATAACCGTATCCCTCAACCAGACCGTGAGTCATTTTTATGTATGGGCCGGCGTTCTGCCCCGTTCTGGCGTTTAGGGTAAGGTCGCTCATGCTTGAGCCTTGCGCCAGGTAGCCGCGTTCAACGCTGCCGGCTGGCAAAGCGTTATAAATATCGTAGAAGCTGGAAATATAGGTCCTGTTTACCCCGGAAGCAGAATACCTGTTTCCGTCTGTTCCAAGATAATACCCTGAGTCTTCCAGCACGGGCGGGATGGCGTAATTGCCCCGCGGCCTTATCGTTATGGTTCCGCCGCCCTTCATTACCGGTTCCCTAAAGGTAAGCATTATTGACGAAACGGCGGGGTCCGTGGCGGCGGGGGCGGTATTGTGCTGCGGAGTTCTTGCGGTAACGGAAGGGGCAATGGCATCTACTATTATGCCGGCAGCCAGGTTGGGGCAGTTACTAACGGAAATATTACCGGCCGTACCGCTATTCCATGCCGCTGTCCCGCTCGGGCCTAAACTGCCAAAGAGGTCCGTAAGGCCGTTCAAATTTACGGCGGATATGTACAGGCCGTCCCGCATTTCCTTATTGGTAATGTTCTGCCAGTTAAACGTAACGGTAGTAACGTTTGTATTGGCGGCGGTATTCGTTGGAAGGGTGATATACGTTGCTTCATCTGCCGAAGCGGCGGCCCTGTTTCTAAGCGTTATGGTTACGTTTGCGGCGTTAGTTACCCTGACCGTATCGGCAAAATTCAAGTTAAACGTTAAGGTTGACCCCGCCCGGTAAGAGCCGTTTGCCTGCGCCGCTCCAACCGAAACAAGGTTCGGGAAAGTGCTGTTTAACTGTATTACCTGACTGCGCGCAGTGCCTTCGTTTCCCGCCCTGTCTTTATAACGGGCCCTCAAGTTGGACGTGCCGCTGGCAGTGATGAGAACCGGATCTGTATAGGGGATCCATGTCCCGCCGCCGTTGATTGAATATTCTATGCTGTTTTCCCAATTGCCGCCACCCTCAGGCGCGGGCGTTCCGTTCCATGAAAAAGCTGAAGCGTTTATCGTCAGCGTAGGGTTCGTATTGAAAAGGATCGGGGTATTTGGATTAACCCCAAGGGTGGAGCTGCCTATGGTTCCTGTGGGTGGATCAGAGATGCTTTTCTTAATAAAGAAACGGGTACTGCCCAGTTCAAAGCTGGTTACCGTAGTTAAGTCAACGGTATTATCCACATTGTCCAAAATTGTTCCCCCATCCGTCCCCGTATACAGGCTTACATTAACCAGTTCCCCGTCTACAGGACAACTGGTAGCGTTTATTGGAAGGCTAAAAACAAGCGCGTTCTGTCCGTTTGGCCGCGAATAGGTAAACGCGGTACTATAAGGCCCGCCTAGGTTACTGTTCCCTTGCCTTATTTGGTACTGGAGGCGCGGAACCGTATCGGATGCCCTTATCTGTTTATCCGCAGTAAGGGTAAAGTTGATCGTTTCTCCTGTTTTTACGTAGAACTGGTTAGGTGAATAGGCGGCTTTTCCGTTTGCATCCGCGCTAATGACGGTAATTTTGGGACGCGTACCGTCCAGTCCAATATCCTTCTTTTTTTGCAAGGTATAATCGTCCGTTGTCCAGTTAGGCATGGTTACCGACTCGCTTTTGCCTCCGGGGATAAAAGCCTGGCTGTTTCGTATATTGTCCATTATTGTTGTTTCAGGATACGTTACGGGGAGCGTAATGGGCACATTCCCTCCGACTCTTCCCCCGTACCAGGAGGAGGGAGGGGGGCCGCCGGGAGGATAACCGCTAATATCCTCATACATTGTTTCCAATAAGCCGCCAAATCCTTCCTCAACGACAAATTCAAAATCAAGGGACAATGCGGGATTGGCCTTAGTGGGCGGCGAGTTACAAATGATAGACCTATACTGAGGGGTTCCATTAAAAAGATAGCGCACATTAATCTGTGGGTATCCGTTGGGTACGTATATCTGGCCGGAAAAATTGGCTTTAAGGGTTATCTTTTCGCCTATGCCATAGGTACCCGATTGGCTGGTTGTGGTTATATTTTCCAGCCGCGCCGCGTTGGTAACCGCAATGGTACGCTGTACCATTGCTACATTGCCAAGCATATCCTCCGCCTCAAACAGGAAGGTTCTTTGGGCTATATCCGGAAAATACTCACAAAAACTAAAGGCCTCATCCGCCCCGTTATAGCCGCTTCCCACTGCCGGTGCCAAATCCTTGTCGGACAAGGTTATGTCCTTCATGCTTATGCTCTTAACGGCAATGTCGCCGCCTTTTGACGCGGTAATCCAGTATTTCACTATGGTTTCCCGCGGGTACATTGAGAACGGAGTGGAAAGATCGCCTGCGGCGCTTTTGGCTTTTATTGCATTGTAAACATTAGAATCCGAATTATACGCGTTAAGGGCGGCATAATATGCCGGGGTAAACCCGCCCGTCGCGTCGTCGGGATACCCCACATCATTCGGATTGGGAAGTTTCTTGCCGCCAACCTCCGGCATAACATCAATTTTGTGGGTAAGATCCGATACAGTAAGATTTGGGGGAGTTTTCATTCCCAACAGGCGGAGCTGCCGGAAAACGTCGTGCCCCATATTGTCCTGGGCGTAAAAGATAAAGAGCTTTGTTTCGTTTTCAAGATCGCCGTTATAGGTAAAATTTTTGTAACTGCTCTTTATGTCGTCCGGCACGTCCATAACGTTGAATGTTTTTTCAAATTTCTGGTTTCTGTACACAGTAGTCGAAATTACCTCTATATCACCGGGAAACGTGTCGGCATTTGGGTCAAATTTCCCCTCTGCAAAGCCCGATCCGGGGCCGCCGCTTTCTTGGAACTCCCAGTGTTGTACGCCCGCCAGGGCGGCGTCAAAGCTGGCAGGATAGCTGCTTGCTTTTAGGGCGTTTTGCACCCTGGTAATATAATTGTCGGCCCCATCCGGCATTCTAAAGGGAATCCACGCCATGCGGAATACTTTAACGCCGTTCTGGCCTGTCTGGTTTTCCCTTAGGGTGTAACCCTTAATGGTAAAAGATGCGCCGTCTGCAAGCGATGGGAAGGTGTTTTCTTCCGGACAGCCGTTTTCTTTATCAAAAACAATCAGCGGCGCGTTCTCGTCTACAATTTTTACTTTCCAGACTTTGTAAGTCCAAACGTTTTTATTCGTGCGATTCGGGCCTTCTCCCGTGTGGGGAGAAAGTTTATTGTCGGCGGCCATGGTAAACAGCACATAATCGCCGTAATCACCTTCTTTATTTCCCGTTTGAACATACACAAGTTTTTCATCAATGCTATTGTCTATAAGCTGCTTAATTTCCATGTCTTTTTGGTCACTCGGCGTTAATTCATATTTATCATACTGCCAGTTATATAACCTGCGCTCCGCCGTATCGTTAATAACAAGGGAATCCATTCCGGTTCCGGTAAGCCGCTGTTTTAGCCATGCAACTTTTGCGTTATCATTCGCGCCTTGAATTTTTATGCCGCCTGAGTATACATCCTTTTGTCCGTTCCACTGTTCCTGGGTAAAAAGGCCCGCATAGGCCCAAAGAAGACTGTCATCGTCATAGAAATCAACCGGAAGCGGAGTACCGCGCGATATGGTGTTTTCTGTACCGGAATCCTCAATGTCTTGCAATACTGTTAATCTTATGGCAGGATCAAGAACGCCTTTAGGATCATCCGACAGCGCCCACATACATATATAACCCTCGTCTTCCTCGACAATCTCGGTTATATTTTTGCTTTTATCAATAGCTTCAACAACAATACGGTAATAATAACGCTCGCCGTTATCATAATAATTGGTTCTATACGCGGCGCCCCATTTTGCAGCGCCGGCTTCTATTATTTCCTCTTCCTTTACTAACCAGCGGGGAAAATAATACGTACGGTCATCGACTATATCTTCTTCCTCCAGTACTTTCAAACAAAAATCTATATCTTTTTTATAATCGTAAATTTTTAACTTTACACTTTCAATTCTGGTTTCTTCATCATTAAGCATGGCGTCCACATAGAACCAGCCGTTTTGGTAACGGTATAAATTGTCCTTTTTTTCTCCTTTGGGGTCAAGTGTTTCCAGTTCCTTTAAGTCCGGATACGGTTCAAGACGGCTCGGCCTGGTATCTGTACGCTGAATAGATATATTTTCAACTATGGGCGGCCTAATATCAATAATCAGGGTAACAAAGGCAATGGAGTCCGCGCCGCAGTTTCCTATATTGTCGTAGGCGGAAATCTGAGCCATAATTTTTTCACCGTTTCGGCTTTCATCAAACATCAGCTCAATTTCCCAGCGATCTCCGTTTATGACTGCCGTTAGAAGTTCTTCACCGGTTACGGAATCGGTCATTACAACCTTGCTAACCCCGACATTATCTTTAACAGTTCCGGTAAGTTTTTCGCCGTTCCGTACATAGAGGGGGTTTTGAACCTTGTCCATGGTAAGTACGGGGGGCTCCCAGTCTATTTGCCTTCCAAAGCCCAGAGGCGAGCCGCAGGTACTTAAAACGACGGTACAAACGCTTATAACGGCAAAAAGAATAATTAACGGAGGCTTTTCCAAAACTTCAGTTTTTGGAAAAGCTACCTTAGATTTTAGGTTATTCTTAAAGAACGACATAACAACCTCCGCTTTGGCCTTTCAAAAAGCTGGTAACATCTAAAAACCGCCTGTTTTTAGAAATTTCCCATCTAAAAAATGTAAACACGTAACCCCATTATAACATGGGGAATAATAACTTTTATTCCCTGGGCGGATGCGTTAGCGTCCGTGGGAACAAACCACAACTGGCCTTCTGTAAATACGCTGAATGTCCTAAATGCTCTTCTTTTCCCGGTGGCGCTTATGCGGGGGAACTCAATTTGCAGCAACAGGGCGCTCATCCAGGTTGATTCTCCGCTTTGGGTGTAGCCTTCATGCATAAGATCAAACAGTGAAAAGTTCGCGCCCAAAGAGAAGGTAGCGGAAAGCCATTCCCAGTCCGGCCCGGCAAAAGAACCAAAGGGTAAGCGGTATACGTTTGCCAGGAGTTTTAGCTCAAATACATGGCCGCCGTAACGCACGGTGGGCTTCCCGTCAATGCTTTTTTCCCCGCCTAAAGCTTCGTATTGCTTCTGGTCAATATATCCGTAACTGCCCTGTATTTTTACGTTGTCGTCATAGAAGGAAAGGCCTATCCCCACGTCGAAGTAAGTTGCGCCGCCGGAGAATATGGGCGCAAACTGGCCAAGTTGTTCGTGAAAGAACTGCCCGATAAGCGGCGGTATAGTCCCTTCAAAGTACAAACCCTGCAGGAAGCCGGGAACGCCGTAAAACGCTTTATCGCCTTTTCGCAGATGATACGTTAAACTTATCAGTTCTATGTCGTCCTTCGCGGAACCGGAATAGGCAATTTCCGCATTGTACCTGCTGCCCGGTTCAGGGGAAATAACCCGGATTAACGGCGGGGTCTTGTCTACCTGCACAAGGAGCCGCGTTACGGCAACTTCCCGGTTTTTCATGGTAGTCCGCACCAGGATATAGTGCAGCCCTTCTTTCATTTCTCCGGTTTCCAGGCGGTAACGGTAGTTCACGTTCTTTTTGGTGCTTTTGTCGGTTCTATGGAACGTCCTTCCGTTGTCAAAACTTATTTCCGTATAATCGGGAGTCTTTGCCTTGATTTCATCGGCAATATCCTTTGGAATTTTTTTACCGGCAAGCATTTCCAGGTCTTCTTCACTTAAGACATAGCCGGTGCGCCCGGAAAGGTAGGGCCTGTCATAGGCAAAATCGCCGTAACTGATGTTGTCAATGGTAATCCACGGGCCGTCCGTGCGGTAAATGACATTTTGAGCGCGGGACTGTACCAGGGCGCTGCCGCCAAAAGTGCTGTGAACAATGAGGGAATTTGTACCGGCTCCGACTTCCTCGGGTCCAAGAGAGAAACGGAAAAATCCGCTGGAATCAACTTCCTGTGTACTGCGGTCAATGCCGTTTATCCGTATGGTTACTGTTCCCGGCTTGTTGGTACCCCCGGCATAGCCGTACACGTTAAAGTTACCCTGAATTTCTTCATTGTTAAGGGGGTACAGTATTTCAACAAAGTCACGCAGGGTTTGCCGGGCAAGCTGGACGTTCCGTGAAACGCGGGTTATGTTTCCGGCTCTGTCCTGTGCCAGAATTTCCAGGTTGTAAAGGCCGTCTGCCTGCCTGCTTATGTCAAATTGTTCTTTTAGGGGGGTGGAAATTGCGCCAAGCTTGCGTGTACCCACGCTCGATCCGCTCTGAAGGCTGCGGATTTCCATGCTTATGCTTTCCAGATTGGGATCAAGGATCTGCCCCATTATGGATACAATACCGGTAAGCTGGGAACCGTCTATCGGAGTGTCCAGTATAATTTCCGGGGGCGTATTGTCAATGTTAATCATCGTTGAGTAAGTGGCCTGTATGCCGTACTTGTCTTCTATCCGGTAAAAGACCACGTGGGGGCCGTCTTCAAGTATTTTTGAATTGAACCGGTAACTCCAGGTTTCCGTACCGGCGGCGGTGTTAAAGCTGTTGCCGTTATCAACGGAAACTTTTACCTCTTTAATGCCGTTCCTGTCCGCCGCCGTTCCCCTTACTTCTATTTCATCCCGTAATACGGTGTCTATATTGGGGAATGTTATAGACCCTGTGGGCTCGGCAAGAGATACCCTGAAGTTACGCCGTTCCGGCTTGCTTCTAACGCCGTATATGTCCTCTGCAATGACTGTTATGTAATGTTCATTGTCTGTCATTCTGGAAATGGGGATGGGGATGGAAAAGCCGTTTTCCGCTTCTATGGTTTGCTGTTGGCCGTTGTCCAGGCTCCAGTACACTTTGGCTATTGCGTCGTCATCAAACATAACGCCGGACACTAAAAAGTCAGATGTTATTACTTCATTATCCTGCGGCAGGATTACAAAAACAGTGGGGATGTCCATTTCATTATCGATAACAAATTCCCACCTGTCCAGCACGGAGCGGTTCCCCGCCATATCTTCAAAGGTAAAACGCATGGCGTTGTCAAGCGGCATTTCTATGGAGTTTGTTACAATTTCCAGGAATTTAGGGGCGTAGTCTTTATCCCATGTGTCAACGTTAAATACTTCTTTGGTTATTGCCCGCTGGTTCCCCGCAGCCGCCCTTGTATAGGTAACGGTTTTCAGGGTGTTTGCGTTGCTGACGGCAAAGCCCATGCGTATCATTCCGTTTACCCGCGCTTCCGCTATTGGCATAATAAGCTGCGCTTCCGTTGGTTTGGTTTTCTTTACCACGGTAAATCTGGCTATGGTTGTTTTATTAGCGTCATTGGATGACTTTACAAGTATGTTAATGCCCCCGTCTTCAACGGCGTTTATGTCAATTGTCCGGTTTATTTCCGCGCCGCTTCCCAAGCCCAGCCAGGTAGCGCCCAGATCCAAAGAATATTCAGCCGGCGTAAAGGGAACGGCGCTTGCAATATTCAACCGTACCGGAACGGTGCCCTGTACCAGTTTGCCGTCAGGAACATCGCGGAAGGTGATTGTAGGCCCGCCAAAGGCGGCAAGTATTCTGAACGGAGCGCTGTTGGAAGCGCCCCCCGCGCTTTGATAAGACAGGGTAAGCGGGCCAAAATTCCCCTCACGCAGGGCCTGTATTCTTGCCCGTCCGAATTGATCTACGCTTACGCTAAAGTTTTCCGCTCCCGTCCCGCGCAGCGCCACGCTTTCCAGCGGGTCTCCTATTCCATAGAGAACGTCTTCAGCGGAATCCATCAATATGCGGCCGTCCGGCAGCGTTTTCTGGCTTGCAATAACAAAGGAGCCTGCCGGATCGTACATATCCGCAACAACAAACACGTATTCATAGTAAACAGCTTCACGGTTAAACTTGTCCTTGGCGCGTAATTCTATCTTTGTCAGCCCCTGCGTCAGGTTCACCGGAACCGGCACTGTGGCGCGGAACCCGTCTTTCCCGGAGCTTGCCTTGACCGCTGCCGGGGGAAAATCCCCAAAAGCCACGGAAGCGGAAGTTAAGGAAGAAGCCTTCACGTTCAATTCCATTACCATCTTTGCCACGGGCTGTATTTTCATGCCCGAATAGAATTGCTGGGTAACATTGCTCTTGCCGGAAGGGAAGGTAATTGTGGCAAAGCGCGGTTCGGGCAGGGGGCCGGGAACCACTATGCCCTTTAACGGAACCTTGGGGCCGGCGATGCCGGAAACATCCTTGGCCCACACTTCAATGTTATGAACGCCTTCAGGAAGATCCGGTATAATAAACTGGAAATAGCCGGAACAGGGAATTGCAACTTCCGCTCCTCCGTTAATTGAATAAAGAACGGAAGCGACGCCGTCTGCCGCCGTAGCGGTTCCCTTAACCGCCAGATAATTGGTTTCAGTTAGGGTAAAGCCGGAGGCGGGTTCCTGTAATGTTACCCGTGCCATGCCCGCATTTTGATCTACTTTATATTTTTGTTTGGCAACGGTTACATTGCCGGAAACATCCTCCGCCTTAATTTCTATGTCTATGGCGGAAATTTTTTGGCCGCGGGTGTCAATGTCCAATGACCACCAGGAATTTCCCTTTATAAGGGGGATTTCCCCGCTGTCCTTGCCTGCTTTCCAGGTTACTTTGTTTATCCCAACCGGATGAGAGGCGTACCCTGCAATGGTAAAAACGCCGAAAACAACCGTTGATGGATCAGGGTAAACAATCTTTACTTCCGGGTTCGTATTGTTCGCAAATAAGAGGTGTGCGGCGCTCCCAATGGAACCCGTCCCGTCCTTGGCTTTCAGCCAGATAACAGCCGGCCCGTCATCAAACGTTTTGCTGTTAATGGCGATTTCCCAATTATACAACGCGTTCCTTTTGTCATATTTTACGGATACCGGAACATAGGTTTTCCCGTTGTCAACCGAATAACTTAAACTGCTTATTCCGTTGCCGTCCTGGGCCGTGCCTTTCAGGTTTACCTTCCCGGAAACCAGCGCCCCCACTTCATGGCTGGTTACGGTAATTTCCGGGTTTTTCCGGTCAAGATTCCAGAAAACCTGATGTTTTTTATGCTGTTTTGGCTTGAAACTCGTTGAAATGCCGGAAAGTTCGTTTATGTCCGTCGCCCATGCCGTTATGGTGTACTCGCCGTCAGTCCAAATTTCAGGATTTGTCGTATCAAGCATGAAAGACCAGAATTCGGTCCCTCTTGCGCGGGTACGTATCAGTTCTTCACCTTTCCCGTCCCTGCCGCGGTTAATGGTAAGCTCAACATATCCAACGCCGTCATCATCGGTGGCAATGCCAACAATGTTAAGGTTCCCCTGTACCCGCATATTATAGCTGGGGTTGATAACGGTTACTCTTGGCAGATCTGATTCGGGGTCAATGTAGATGTTTTCCGGGCCCCCCAAAGCAACATTACCGGCTTTGTCGGTGGCTTCATACAGGTAATTGTACTTCCCCGCCGGTTTGGTTGAAGTATCTACCGGATCGGTAAACCCGGACGGATCCGCAGCTTGACGGGATATATTCTCTTTTCTGCCGCCCCCCCAAAGAGCCGTACAGAAACAAGCCAATAAAATGCAGAAAAGAAAAGTGTTTTTTGCCATTATTATACCCCTTTCATTGCAAAATCCCCTCTCCCACAATGATTTTTTCCAGCTTTATATTATACACTAAATATCATTAATATCGGCAAATTTCCGAAAAAATTTAAGGTTTTTCTACTTTTTATGTACTTTTTGTTAATGGGAATCTCTGAAAACTTCAGTTTTTAGAGATTTACCTCTGAAAAACGCACGTTTCGCAGCCCAAAGGGCGAGAAACCGCAAAGGAACCTCTAAAAACAACCGGTTTTTAGAAGGTTCCCCAATTTTTATAAAAATTAACAAAAAGTACCGATATTCAATAGCAAGCGGCTGGATACAATCAATGCAAAAACAAATTAAAAAAGTTTTTTACGCGGACGGGCTGCGTTTTTCCTGTACCCGCTGTTCCGATTGCTGCCGCCATGAGCCGGGCTATGTCTTTTTGTCAGAGTCCGATTTACAGCTTCTGGCAAAAGAATTAAAAATACAGTACACTAACATTAATAAAATGATTGATGCTTATTGCCGCTGGGTTCCCGTCGCCGAAGGGCAAAAGCTGTCATTAAAGGAAAAGGCGAATTTTGACTGTATTTTTTGGCAGGGCGGCTGTACCGTATACCAGTCAAGACCCCTCCAGTGCAGAACCTTCCCGTTTTGGGAAACAGCCCTCCGTTCTCCGGAAGCCTGGAAAGCCCTTTCCTGTCCCGGAGCGGGCAGGGGAGAGCTCCGCAGCCTTGAATACATTGAAGACTGCCTTGAGCGGCGGAAGGCGGAGCCGGTTATGGTAAGGAGGGCGTAATGACGGTCCATTTTTGGGGAGTCCGCGGTTCCCTGCCGTCGCCGCAGCTTCCATCCCAGATACGCAGTAAAATTTCCGCCATTTTGGAGCGGCTTACCTTGGACGACATTGAATCCCCGGAAAGCCGGGAGCGGTTTTTGGGAACCCTGCCCCCCTGGCTCTTTGGCACGATAGGGGGCAATACGCCCTGTGTTACCGTTACCTGCGAATCCGCCAGTGATATGATCGTTTTTGACGCGGGATCGGGCCTGCGGGAATTCGGCGCTTTTGTGGTAAAACAGCGTCCCAAACGGGATCATTTTTTGATTTTTCTTTCCCATTTTCATTGGGATCATCTGCAGGGCCTGCCTTTTTTTAATCCCGCCTATGATCCTTCATGTACCCTGGATTTTTATTCACCCTTAAAAAATCTGGAATCCGCCCTTCACGGCCAGATGACCAGCCCTTACTTTCCGGTTCACATGGAATCCATGGCTTCCAAAAAGAATTTCTGCCTGCTTACGGAACCTATGCAGGTAGGTAATATCAACATTACTTTTAAGAAAATGAACCATCCGGGAGATTCTTATTCGTACAAACTTGTTGAGGGAAACCGGACATTTATCTTTGCCACCGATACGGAACTTTCCGCAAATGACTTCCAAAAAACGGAAGAAAATTCCGGCTATTTCCAGGATGCCGATTGTATAGTCCTGGATTCCCAGTATACCCTGGGGGAGGCCATTGAAAAATACAACTGGGGGCACAGCGCTTTTAGCATGGCGGCGGATTTTGCCACTAATTGGGGGATAAAACAGCTTGTCCTGTTCCACCATGATCCCACCTATGATGACAAAAAACTGTTCAACATACTCCAGTCCGCCCGGTGGTATACTGAACGGATGGGGATTAAGGACATAGAAATTTCTCTGGCCATGGAAGGTATGGAGATAAACCTTTGACGCCGGCTGTAGAGGTTCACGGGGGAAATTCCGCGGGGCTTTATTTAACCCTGGAAGAATTGTCCGCACTTTTTCCCTTGTTAAAAAACAATGAAGAGCGCATGGGCGTCCGGGAAAGGCAAATCCTTAACCGTATGGAACGGATTTTGTATGAGCATCTTTCCATTGAGGAAATAGAAAACCGCATAAGGGGTTCAGTTGGATATGGGTAAAATTCCCCGCGCTCTGCGGCTTTTTTTCAGCCTTATAAGTTTTTTTATCGGCCTTGTACTCCTCCTTGCCGGGGGCCTTGCCGGAACGGCGCTGTACTATAACGCCCCTCCGCAGGAAGCCCCGCTGTCCGGCGGTGATTTTGCCGGGGCAAAACGTGAAGACGGGGGAACGGTTCTTTTTGAAGTGCGTGAGGGGGAAAGCGCCTACGGAGTAGGGCAGCGGCTGGAACAGGCGGGGCTTATAAAAAACCGGTATTTCTGGAATATTCTTTGCCGCATAAAAAAGGATTTTCTTAAAACGGGAACCTACCGCCTGACTTTTCCCGCTTCCCAAACGGAAATACGCTCCGTTTTGGTGGAAGGAAAGCAGCTCCTTTTGCGGGTAACCATTCCGGAAGGGGTAACCCTTAAAAAAGCGGCGGCGGTCATTGGGCAAAGCGGCATCTGTACGGCGGAAGATTTTCTTGCCGCCGCGGCGGATAAAGCAATCATCTCCGCCTACCGTATCCCCGGCCAAACTATGGAAGGCTACCTGTACCCGGAAACGTACTTTTTCCCCGGCTCCTTTCCCGCCGAACGGGTTGTAAAAACCATGGCGGATACGTTCTTTGAAAAACTCCGGGAACTTGCCCCGGAATCGGCAGGCTTTACCCCCCGTGAATTGAACGATATTGTTATCCTTGCTTCCATTGTGGAACGTGAATACCGCGTTGAAGATGAAGCCCCCCTCATGGCGGGGGTGTTCCGTAACCGTATGAAGATCAACATGGCCATGGAATCCTGCGCTACGGTGGAATATATCATCACTGAAATTCAGGGAAAGCCCCATCCCCATGTTCTGTACTTTGAGGACATAGCGATTCAGCATCCCTACAATACTTACGTGAACCCCGGCCTGCCGCCGGGCCCCATCTCCTTTCCCGGCAGAACCGCCCTTGACGCGGCCCTGCATCCGGCGCAAACGGATTACCTCTTTTTCCGCCTTGTGGACGAATCCGCCGGGCGGCATTATTTTTCCAAAACCCTGGACGCCCACATCCGGGCCGGCGCTCTTTTTGTAAAGGGCTGATATGGCCCGCTTTACAGAGGCTTCCAAACAGGCGGTTCTTGACAGCATAGACGCTGCGGCGGTTGTTGGGGATTACCTCAGACTGGAAAAAAAGGGCGGGCGTTACTGGGGGCTGTGCCCTTTTCACCATGAAAAAACACCTTCCTTTACTGTAGACGCGGATCGTAAATACTATTATTGCTTTGGCTGTCATAAGGGCGGCTCCATCGTTGATTTCATCATGGAGATGGACAAACAGAGTTTTCCTGAAGCAATAGAAACTCTGGCAAAGCGTTTTGGGGTATCTCTCAGCTATGAAAAGGGAAGCAGTCCGGGGGAAGACAAAAGCGGTTACATCGAAGCCCTGGCGGATTTGTACAGCCGGGTGGCGGCAAGTTTTCATTACATATTGCTGAATAAGGGGGAAGGGGAGAAGGCAAAACAGTATATTATAGACAGGGGTATCGCCATGAATACGATTGAACAGTTCCGTCTTGGGTTTTCTCCCGCAGACAGATCATGGCTGTACCGTTTCCTGAGCGGGAAGGGCGGATTTTCCAAAGACTTTCTTGCCGCCACGGGCCTATTTTCCCCAAAGTATCCTTCCGCGTCTTTTTTTTCCAACCGGCTCATGTTCCCCATTGGAGATAAATCCGGCAGGACTATCGCTTTTGGAGGCAGGCTCCTGGAAGGGGAGGGGCCCAAGTACATAAACTCCCCGGATTCCGAATTGTTCAAGAAGGGCCGCACCCTCTTTGCCGTGGATTTAGCCCTGCCGGAAATTCGGCGGACAAAAGAAGCGTACCTGGCGGAAGGCTACATGGACGTGATCTCCCTCCATCAGGGAGGGGTAACCAACGCGGTGGCCCCCCTGGGAACCGCCTTTACCGACGATCAGGCAAAATTCCTTCACCGCTGGGCGGACAAGGTTTACCTTATGCTGGATAACGATGAAGCTGGGCAAAATGCCGCCTATAAGGCCGTTTTATGCTGCCGCAGGAACGGTTTGGAATGTGCCGTGGTAGATACCGCCCGGTTTTTTAACGGAAAAGGCGAAACTCCCAAAGATCCTGCAGAAATTTTGCAAAAATTTGGTTCCCAGGCATTGAAAAAAAGTGTAAAATGTGCTATACTTGACATTGATTTTGTGATTACCCGTAGCAAAACCTTTAAGGATACAGCCCAATCGGTGGCTTTTTTATTTCCCTATTTGGATGCCCTTGATTCAGAGGTTGCCAGGGATGTAACTATAGGGGCCATTGCCCAGTCTTTTGGAGTGGAATATCGGGCAGTCCTGGATGATTATAACCGGGCACGGCAGCCGGAAAGGCAGTTGACGGCGGAAAAGGGAGTTCCGTCCGGAATTTCGGCGGTAAAAAAAACATTTCGCGCCGGAGACGAACTATACCTCCTTGCGGCGGTATTTGTGAATCCCGGCCTGTTCAAAGTTCTGCGTTCCGCCCTTTCCCCGGAGGACTTGGAAGATAGCAACGCGCGGGAACTGTACATTGTCATGGAGGATTGGTTCCGGCTTAATTCGGATCTCTTATCCGGGGAAGAAAACATGACGGGCATTGAAACCGGTGTTCAATTTTGTAACCGGGTTCCTGCCCGCTCCGGTAATCTCCTTGATATGATTCCGGAAGGGGATTTACGGGATTTTATTTTACGGCAGGAAGCGTCGGGGGCCTTTACCAATCCGGAAAAAGTCCTCAGTGACGGAATAGCCAGGATGAGGAGCAAAATTCTGGAACGGCGGCGCAGGGAAATAACACGGGAGCTGCGGCACACCACGCATGAAGATGCAAAAGAGGCCGATTTGCTTGCGGAAAAAATGTATATTGACGCTGAACTAAAGGGCCGTCATCAGGTAAAACAAACTACAAGAGGAGCCGAATGAGCGAAAAATCCGTATCCACTGCCGGTAAAACCAGAACCAGGACATTGAAACAAAAACGTTCCTCTACCGCATTAAAGGCCGGAGCGCAGGTTGTCCATGTTGACGTAGCCTCGGACCCTGCAGTCCTTAAACTGCTGGAATACGCCCGGAATAAAAAGATTCTTTCCTATGACGAATTACAGGACTTTTTGCCCGAACACATAGCCGGTACAGACAGAATCGAACAGGTTCTTGCTTTACTGGAAACGAATGACGTACAGCTTCTTGAAGACGATTCCCTGGACGATGAAGAAGATACTGAAAGCCGGAAAAATGAAACTACTAAAAAACGGCTTGTCTATGCGGAAAAGGAATCTTCCGCGGACGATCCAATACGGCTTTATTTAAGGGAAATAGGCAAGGAAAACCTTCTTACCGCCGAACAGGAAGTGGAGCTTTCAAAGCTGATGGAGGAAGGGGAGAATATTATCAAAGGGGTGATCAAAAATTCCGGCATGATCATCCCGGAGTTCTACCATATTGCCCAGCGTGTTTTTTCCAAAAAAGATCCAAAGGAACTGGCCCTTTCCAAAAAGGAAATTACTGAATTCATGACGGAGCGGCGGCGTTTAAACCAGTTTTACAAGGAAATCTTAAGGGTTGCCGGAACAGACTTGAAAAATTACATGGAAATGAAACGCCGCCTTCTTGCCAAAGGCGCGGATATTTATGAAGACAAGGAACTGGCGGATTTACGGAAAAAACTTCTGGACATTGTTGTTCACAGTGAAATCCACCCGGAAGAAATTACCGGTTTTTCAGAAAAATTCGTTCAGGCTGCAAAAAAAATAAAACGGTATAAGAAAGAGCAGGAACGGATTGAAAAGCGCCTTAGGGTGGGTTCCCTTAAAGAACTGCGCGCGCTTGGGCGCGCTCTGACCATAAAAGAAGAACGTGAAGTCCTGGAGGAAGATCTGGGCCTTTCCTCTGATGACATCAAGGAACTGATCCGCCACATCCAGGTAACGGACAAAAAGCTCCGTCAAATGGAAACGGAATTTGAAGAGCCTATCGACAACATCAACCTTTTGGCCAAGGAAATCAACCGGGGCCGTGTCATGATGAAAAACGCCAAGGACAGGCTTATCAAGGCAAATCTGCGCCTTGTGGTATCCATTGCCAAAAAGTATACCAACCGCGGGCTTCATTTCTTTGATCTGGTACAAGAGGGTAACATAGGGCTCATCAAGGCGGTAGAGAAATTTGAATACCAGAAAGGCTTTAAATTTTCCACCTACGCCACCTGGTGGATACGGCAGGCGATAACACGTTCCATTTCCGATCAGGCCAGGACTATCCGGGTACCGGTGCACATGATCGAGCAGATCAACAAGGTGGTCCGGGAATCCCGCCAGCTCATGCAGGTATTGGGCAGGGAACCCACCGATGAAGAAATTGCCGGGCGGCTGGGCTGGACAGCCTTCCGGGTCAAGACCGTCAAAAACGTAGCCCGTGAACCTATCAGTCTGGAAACCCCCATCGGGGAAGAAGAAGATTCCCTTTTGGGGGATTTTATAGAGGACAAAGATGTGGAAAATCCTGCCAGCCAAACCGCCTTTACCCTGCTTCAGGAACAACTTTCCGGCGTTCTTTCCACCCTTCCTGACCGGGAGCAGGAAGTGCTTAAAATGCGCTTTGGCCTGGATGACGGTTATTCCCTTACGCTGGAAGAAGTAGGGCTTTACTTTAACGTAACCAGAGAGCGTATCCGGCAGATAGAAGCTAAAGCCTTACGGCGGCTGCGGCATCCCCGGCGGAGCCGTAAACTTAAAGATTATTTGGATCATTAAAATACGAGGTGTAACATGGTAATGGAAGAGGTTTTTGTAAAACTTAGGACGCTTCAGGATATTCTTTCCGACAAGATAGAACTGGAACATAAGGTAGAAGAAATTCCCAAAATTCTGGTTACGCAGGAAGAACTCCTTGCCCGTTTGAAACGATCGTTCATCGAAAAAAACCTGGAATATGAAAAATGCCGGGCGGCGGAAAACGAATACCGCTCCTTGCTTTTTGAGGCGGAATCCAACCGGGAAAGGTCGGAAAAACACATGGATGCGGTAAGCACCCAACGGGAATACGAGGCCCTGGACAAGGAAATTCGGGATGCGGCGGATAAAGAGCAGCAATACCGGAAGGAACTCCAACGTGAAGAACGTCTCCTTACCGAACTGGATGAACAGATAAAGCAGGGCGCAGCCCTTATTGAACAGCAGGAAAAAGACCTGGATGAACGCCGCCGGGGCATAGAAGCGGAAGTTACGGAAAAGAAAGAGCGGATCCGCAGGCTGGAAGAAGAAGAACAAAACCTGATTCCCGGCCTTGATCCGGAGGTGCTCTTTAAGTTTGAACGGATTATCCGTAACAAGATGGGCCGGGGCATTGTAGCCATTAAGGGCGGGGTTTGTATGGGCTGCCACATGGTACTTCCCGTCCAGTTTGCCAATGTTGTCCACCAGGGGGAAGAAATTGTTTTCTGTCCCTACTGTTCCCGCATCCTTTTTTACGAGGAAAGCGGCCAGGACGGTGAAAACTACTTTGATATTGAAGATTCCGGAAGCCTTTCAGACCTTGATGATATGGAAGAAGACGAATATGATGATGATGAGGAAGAAGAAGAAAGCGCCGATATTGAATATGAAGAATAAGCGATGAACCAGGCAGCCGCCTGACCGTCAGGTGTTTTACCGGATATGCTTTGCATAACGGCAGCATGGCGGTCAAGAGGAAAGTCCGGACTCCGCAGGACACGATGCCGGGTAACGCCCGGGACTTGGCGCTTAATTCCCATAGCCGGAGGGTTTTACCCGCGGTTAAAAGGAATCACGCGCCGGGGACAGACAGTGCAACAGAAAGCAAACCTCCTTTTATCCCATTACGGAATAGAGGGAAAGGGTGAAAGGGCGGGGTAAGAGCCCACCTCGGCGGCGGCAACGCCGCCGGTAAGATCGGCTGCACCGAATAGGCAGGGAGTTTTGGAACGAAACTCCCAAGCCATTTCGGCAAAGCCGAAATGGCCAACCTCATCGGGAGCAAAGTCAAGCAGCGTTTAGGTGAATGGCACAGCCGTTCACGCCGGTTGTCCGCCGGATAAAACGCGGGTAGACTGCATGGAGATGGCCGGTAACGGCCTTCCCAGACAGATGGTTGCTCTGGCAGTTTTTGCCATGACAGAATCCGGCTTATGGTTCATCGCTTTTTTTAATTTGGGGAACCTCTGAAACCGGTTGTTTTTAGAGGTTCCTTTGCAGTTTCTCTCCCTTTGGGCTGCGAAACGTGCGTTTTTCAGCGGTAAATCTCTAAAAACTGAAGTTTTTAGAGATTCCCTTTGGTCATTTTTGGGACAGACTCGCTTAATTGACTTTTTATTTCAAACGGTATTTAATCAAAGGTTAGTATGGCTAATATCGGGGAAATGTCCTCTGTAAATAATAAAACGCTCAAAAAGCAGGTAATTCAGGGAACTGTGTTCCTTTTGGCGCTGGGGGCGGCGCTGGTTCTTTTTATCATTTTCTTTGGGGTAAAGTTTCGTGAAGCGGGGAATAAAAAGAACCTCCTGGTACACTGGGAACAAGGGGCGTGGATGGAAGTTTATGAAACAAGCAAAGACGCCCTTGCCTCAAAGCCCATGGACGCATTTTATTTAACCATCAATGGTTTTGCCGCGTATCAGGCTGCCATGGCGCAGATTAACAATTCGGAAGCGCTTGAATATATAGATCAGTGTATCTGGACGCTCCGTAAGGCTTTATTGGGCAAAAATACCGATAAAGACGGCAGGATACGCTATGTCTTGGGTAAAGCCTATTATGCCAAAGGGCCGGATTATGCTGATCTTTCAGTACGGTATCTGGAAGAGGCAAAATCGGCCGTTTTTTCCGCCGGGGACTTAAACGAGTATCTGGGTTTGGCCTATGCGGCAATCAAGGATTACCGGAAAAGCATAGAAGCCCTTACCGCGTCTTTGGCTTCCGCCGGTAAAGATGCGGACTCTGATATGCTTCTTATGCGCATAGCCCAATCATATATGGGGCTGGAAGACTGGGAAATGGCAAAAACGTACCTTATCCGTTGCATCGACGCTTCACGTGATACCGGTTTAGCGCTTAAATCCCGCCTTTTTTTGGGAAAGGTACTGCGTAATTCCGGGGATTTGGACGGGGCTATTGCCGCTTTTGATTTGGTACTGGAAGAAAGCGGGGAGAATGCGGAAGCGGCCTTTGAAATAGGTGAAATTTATGCTTCCCGCGGGGACACGATCCGCGCCAGGGCTGCTTGGCGCAGGGCCCACCGTTCCGATCCAAATTTTGCGCCGGTGATGGCCCGGCTTAATACATTGTAAACATTTCCCCGTTCTGCGGGGAAACGTGGAGGATCTATGTTTGGAATTCAGTCTTCAGATATTGGGATTGATTTGGGAACCTGTAATACCCTTATCTATATCCGAGGTAAAGGCATTGTGATCAACGAACCTTCAGTGGTTGCCGTTGAACGGGGTACAAAAAAGGTTATGGCGGTGGGAGAGGACGCCAAACGGATGCTTTACAAAACTCCGGGTAATATTATCGCCATCCGGCCCATGCGGGACGGCGTAATTGCGGACCTGGAATCCACAGAGAAGATGATCCGTTACTTTATTACCAAAATACTCCCCCGATACCGGTTTATCAAACCCCGGATGGTTATAGGAATTCCTTCATGTATCACGGAAGTTGAAAAACGGGCCGTGGAAGAAAGCGCCTTTAAGGCGGGAGCGCGGGATGTAACCGTTATAGAGGAAAGCCTTGCCGCCGCTATCGGGGCGGATATACCTATCTTTGAACCCGCAGGCCACATGATCTGCGATATAGGCGGGGGAACCACGGAAATTTCCGTTATTTCTCTGGGAGGTATGGTGGTTACCAATGCCATACGCCTTGGCGGGGATGAATTTGACGAAGCGATAATCAAGCACGTGCGCAGCGTTCACAACCTTATCATCGGGGAGCAAACGGCGGAACGGCTTAAAATTGAAATAGGAAACGCATCTCCGGATAAAACCATAGAAAAGGTGGAAAT
>JAITCP010000024.1 GCA_031283025.1 Spirochaetaceae bacterium
CCCATTGATTCAAGTCTCGTTTCCGGCATAAATCATTCTCAATATGCCGATATAGTCATCGCTTCTATTGGCCTTGCAAACGGCCTGCTTTTGACGGACATTAGATTTTCGGTTTGCGAAATTCCAGGAACGGATGTTCTTATCGGCATGGATATAATTATGATGGGCGACTTCGCTATAAGCAACGGAGACGGAAAGACTTTATTCACTTTCGCAATCCCGCCCTTCAAGAATAAAGTCTCCCATACCGAAAAAGCGGATAGCATAAACACCCGAATATCCAAAAAACGTGGAGAAAATTGACATGAAAAAAACCATCGTTTTAACCATTTTCCTTCTGGCCGTCGGGACTGATTTCTGACAGGCATTTACTTTTCCAATAGTAAAAAAATCCCCCCTATGGTACAATCAGTTCACCACAAACTAAACCCATAGGAGGGATAAATGAACCAAGATCAAGAAATCAGAGCAAAAGCTCTGGAAATTGCAGTCCTTATTAGAGGCGGCGATGTACCAGGCAAACTGTCTGGAAAAGGCGAGCTTGTCATTGGTCATTACCAATGGCTTGCTGATGCTATTGAGCAGCACATTCGCGGAACTTTGAAACCAAGTCCTGCGGAATCTGTGGAAAATCCATAAAGCCCGATTGCTTAAGCCATTTTTTCGGGGCTATCTGTATATTGATGGCCCCGGAAAATGTTATCTTTGAATTTTCTGCGCCAATAGAAATAACCTCATAGCCAGTCGCTTCAATAAGTCTCCGTAATTCGTCAAACGGCGGTTTCCCTTCCATACCTGTTCTCCTTCTTTTAACAATACTATTGATTTTAAGCCTTGTCAATGAATCGTGATTGGTATATAATTTAACCATGAAAAAACCAGCTTTTTTTGCAGTCTTATTCGCTATGGCAGTGGCCGCCTGCGGGCAAAATTTCACTTTTCAGGGCTTGCCGTGGGGTACGTCAAAAGAACGTGTCGAGGAGAAATTCGGCAAACAGCTTCCGGCAGACAGAACCGATAATAAGTATACCCGTACTGTAACCCTATTTGGGTATTTTACTGACCTCGAAATTGAATTTGATACTAAGGGTATGAGTTCAGCATCCTATAGATTTTGGGCCAATAGGAATTCTAGCGACTCCCAATTAACGGCACTCTACCATATTATATTAGGCCAGCTTGAAAACAAATATGGCCCTTATACTGAAGTAATTATTCTGGACTATAAAGGGATTAGTGAATGGGATAGATGTATAATCTGGCATTTCAATAATTTCCATATCATTCTTATTTGCGGTAATGACAGTATTGGTCAGCCTTATATATCATATTTTTCAGATACATCATGGAACAGTTTCTATGAACGAAAAGTAAAGGAATGTATAAGCGCCAGAAATAGATGGCCTAACGCTACCTTGTAGTAGTTTCGGTTCGGCCCTCCGGGCCGTATTCTATTATTACTTTAACTGGTACTGGTTCTTTTAACCTTGCATCAAGCCTGTCCAGAATCGCATTCATTTTATCTTGCTCGCCATACCCAATCCTCGTGCCAGATGGTGAATCTTTTGTAGTAGCAAAATTAGCGGCTAAACCTAATTCTTTTAATATATCAAGTATATAATCGGGTAGATCATCATCCGGCATCTGCATTACCAAAGAATTGAATCTCTCGGATAATTGGCGCGCATTTTCATCGCCATCTTTACCTTCAGCATTAATCAGAAACTTCAAGCCTTCGCCAGCATGTCTGTAAAAAGCTGTTTCTGAACCCTCTGGTTGGATATATTCACCTACTCCATCTCCCTCCCATAGGGGATCAAATTTTTTTGTTGCATCATATATTGACCGGCCATGATTTTTCCCCTGCAATATCTTCACAAGCCTTTCCGCTTCTTGACGAAGCAGTTTCATTTCTGTTTGGTCAAATTCAATTTTCCCGATCTGTATTCCCTTATGAGCTAATTCATTAAGAGTATCCCTCAACAGTACGGAATCGGACTTCATGCCTTGGCCCCTTGCCAAACCGTGGATTGAGGCATATACTATAATAGAAAAGGAGTAAAAAACCATGAAAAAGGCGATAACTTTAATTGTTTTTCTTCTCATTGCCACCGCCGCCGTGTTCGGGCAAAATAATGATATTTTTAATATGCTTGAAGGACTTACACATAATTTCCCAGCAACAGAGGACGGGGCTAGAAGAATACTGGTAAGTAATGGGTTTATCCCGGCTGGCAAAGATAGATATATAAATTCTTTTGAGGGCGTTTCTATTGTATCTAGGTCAGAATATGGAACTTATTCAGCAAACAGAACGGAAATAACCTTTATCTTTAAATTCAATGATGACTTATATTTTGTAAAGTTTATAAGGGAATATTTAACTTATTTTTCAAACAGGTATGGCGTTTCTTTTAACGGCTCTCACGGTAATTCAAATTATTATGTTTTTTATAACGAAAATGAAGCAACAGCTTTAGCAATGGATTATAACTCTAACGAAAAAAATGTTGTTATATGGGTTTCTCTAAATAATTAATCTCCTCTTTCCAATCCTCCTTCCAACCAAACACGAATATCCAAATCTGATTTTCCGTTGAAAAGATCACCTCTCCCTAACACATTCGCAAGAGCCCTTAATACTGGGATCAAATCCCGTAATTCATCTGATGTTAATACACCATCATACATAGCTTTTTCTGTTTCCGCTCTGTATGTCCAATACTCTCTGGGGTTATGTGGGTTTATATCGCCCGTTCCTTCAGATACAACCCCAGCAAGAGCCTTATATCTCCCTTCTATAGTTGATTCAGATCTAAGCAATCTTTCAAGGATACCACCCCATTTTTCTGCATCGTGAAAGGTATCAACTTCTGGTATTGCTACTGGCAAAGCGTCAAGATTGGGCTTTGTATCTTTTCTCTTCCCATACCACTCTTCCAGAAGACTATAAATATCCCCGGCAATCCCTTCTAGGGTTTCCATTTTAACCGTATCAAATTTTCCTTTTCCGATGTTTATCAGTTGGGTGTCTATGCTTGTAAGAACGTCCTGTAACCTCTGGGAATCGGACTTCATGCCTGGTTCTTTCTGGAATCCTTTAATATCTTTCTCTGCCCTCGCCCAGTCTGCTTCTGTCCACTCTCCAGACTTCAACATCATGTCATAGACGGCCCTGCCCCCGGTGTAATTCAGGTTGTACATTTTCATAAAGCGTTCAATCTGGGCGGCGGAATTTCCGGGTTCCATTTCTTGAACGGCTTCAAACTGCCGCCTCAATAAATCCTTGCTCACGCCCTTTTCAAGGAGCATCATCGTATCGACATAATTCCCAAGCCCTTCCTTATCGGTTAATCTTTTAAATGTTTTCTCATCACCCGCCAATTCTGCGGCAACGCCAAAGCTCAACATATCCTCTACGCTCTTTAACCCGGTTGCGTTTGCTACAGCGTCGTTCATTCGCATAAGGCGGTTAGCGCCCTGTTCGCCCGTCCACAATGCGTCCCCGCCGGACAGTTTAGACAGGAGCGTCATATTTCCGGCAATCTCATCCGCGCCCCGGACAAAGCCCTTTTCAATGCCGTCTTCCATAATCCGCTGCATGGAAGTAAGGAATTCGTCAAATTGCCCCTTCCCCATGCCGGAAGCGGTAAGCCCCGCATAAGCAGTCCTAACCGCGTTTTCGTCTCCGCCGTACCGCATTGCCGTACCGGAAAGGCGCTGGATATTCCCAAGATTGGCCCCGGTAAACCGCTCCCACATAATATCCTGCCGGGCACCGGACAGGGCTTGTTCACCGGTAAAATTTCCATAAGCGCCGCGGGCCGCCGCCGCCTGTATCATTTCATCCGTTGTCTTTCCCGTACCCATGGACGCTTGAGCCGCTCTGTTATACCATGCCAACCCCTCGCCCGCGTTCTGCCCCCCGCTCTTTTTTTCAATGTCCGTACCGTACCGCTGGTAGAACATATCTATTGCCGGAAGCGCCGCCTCATACCGTTCCGATAACGCGTTATCTATCTCTAACTTATCGCCTTTAAGTCCGCCAAAGAAACTGCCAAGCTGCTGGCCCAGGGCCATTGTCGTCATGCCGACTATCGGGCCTAAAAAAAACCCTAGCGCCCCTATTAGCGCCCCCGCGCCGCCGCCAGCAAGCTGTCCTAAGCCCTTTTCTCTTTGAATAACAGAACCCATGTAATCGCCGCTGGCCATGGATTTTTTACTGCCGATAATAGTCTCCCCGGCCCCTATAATCCCGGACACTATCTGGCTTGCAAGGCGGTTTGCCATGTATTCGCCCACGGATTTTTCACCCTTGCCTTTTCCGCCGCCCTTGCCTTCTTCGGCTTCTTCTTCCCTTAGCTGCCGCTTCACCATGGATTCGGTTTCTCTTAGGTTTTTTAATATGCTTGACAGTTTTTGTTCTTCCCCGACATCCCCCCTGTCATGCGCGTCCCACAGGCTGTCTTTTACCTCCTGCATCATCGCGGTTAATTCTTCAATTTCATTGGTAAGTTTGACGATCTTCTGTTCGCCCTCGGTGTTCTTTTTCCCGTCGGCGGCAAGAAGGCTTGCCGGGGCCTGCCTGTTCATCCCGTAAGAGGATTCCGTCATGGTAGGCCGTATTTGCTGGTTTGAATAAACGGGCCTTCCGTAAGGGTCAAGCAATGTGCCCCCCGGAAGCCCGTAATTGGCATTTGACTGGGTAAGCCGTTGAACCGGCTGCTGGTTCAGTACGGGAGCGCCGCCCCCGCCTATAAGGGGGGCCAGCGGTTTTGAGTTTTGGGTTAATTTTCCTACCGAGGAATTTATGTCATCAAGCGCCCGTTTTGCGCCGGAAGAATCGCCCGTTAGAACAAGATTTATGCCTACTGTATTTGCCACAAGAACCCTCTCTTACCGTTCAATGTCCATTCCGGCAATATCGGCCTCGGAATACCCGATGCTCCGCATCACATCCGACGTCGGTTCCTTCGCTTTTTCTTTTCTTTGTTTTATTTCCGCATACAATACGGATTCCTCCGTAAAGGTATTGGCAAATTCAAAGAAAATGTCCACAAAAGCCGGATCAAGCTCACATATTGGCGCTGGTAACTCCCTGAAATAAACCATTGCCCACAGGGTCTTGAACACCCTCCCGCTCATTTTGTCCAGCGGTTTCTTTTTCAGGGAGTCTAAGCTGCTTCTGTATTTCTTGACGAAAGGAATGGGCCTTCACATAGACTTCATCAACGAAATCTATATCCGGCATATCCCTCCATGAAAAAGTATTGTTCCTGTTTTTGGCGTTTTCGTACCACTTGGGGCCGCTCTTTACAACAACGTCAAGAACGGCGCATTTGTACATGACGTTTTCCGCTTCCACGTCAAAGGCCCGCGCCGGAATACCCATCCGCCGCTGGGCGGTAATAAGCCCGATCCGTTCAATGTCTTTTTGTTTCGGGAATTTGACTACAAAATTCCCCCGCGAAGTTTGAATAGTTTCGGTTGCGTCCTTGCCGCTCAAAAGTTTGTAAAACAGATCGTCCGATTCAGAATCGTTCAATTCATCCGTCTTAATTTCGTCTACAAAATCCATTTAATCGCTCCTTTAACGGGGCCGCCCTCGGGCCGCCCCGTGTTTTTAAGTTACACTCTCATACGATGGGCCGTTATTGTAACCAATGGCTTCCATTGTTACATCGGCCATGACATACCCCTTGCCGCTGGAAGAATCGGAATATTGGGTAACGATAGCCCAGTTGGCGAAACCGATAACGGCCCCATCTCCTCTCTTGTCGTAAAAATCTATATACGCTATTTTTGTGGCCAGCGCTGTTTCGACAAGCTGTGAATCATCCGGGTTAAAGGCTTTCGCTGAAAAAGCCTTGTTTTGCCCGCGTACCGATTCTTTAGTTGTATCAGCTAACAGCCTCGCTGACGGAATAAACCCCTTCATGGTAATGCTTGTCTGTATGCTGGTAGGATCAAGCGATACCGGAAGAATTTCCCCTAAACATTCCGCCCTCTGGATATTTATGCTTTTGCGGATGCTAAAATCCTGCACAAACCCGATTTCTTTCAGGCCGCTAACCCCCGTCTCGTCATCGGTAACCCTTACTACGCAGTTTATGCCTTGTGCAAGGATGTCCCCGTCTACATTATATGATCCACTCATGATTTCCCCCCTTATGCGGCTGCCGCCGAACTGTAGATCATGTTGTTAGACGTAATGAAAGTGAAGTTATTAGGAGCCCGGAGATTTTTTGAATACTCCAGGTAAGTTTTATCACCGTCAAAACGTACCTTAATGTCAAATACCAATTCCCCGCTGCCCGACGTGGTAATAAGCCCCTGCACTCTCCATTGCTCGGCCTTACGCCGCAGGCAGCCTATAATTTCATCCTTGGACGGCATACTGGTTGTGCCGACCCTGCGGGAAAACGCCTTGCGTAAATCCCTGTCCATATACAGGGCTTCCCGGACGCAGGAACGCTCATTCAAAGCCAGGTTGTCATCCTGATAAGTTGTCATTGCCCGGATAACCACCAGCAGCCCGTCTTCATTGATGCCGCAAGGCATAATGCCGTTCTGGATCATCAAATTAAGATCAGACGTTTTCCGCTTCTGCCCAAAAGCGTTCACTTTAAGCTGCTTGTTGGTAAGCGCCGTAGCGACGCTCGTACCGGCTTCCATACCGGCAATTTTACAGGCCAGCATACCCGGATCAATGTTTTCCGAAGCGCCGGTTATCGGGTTATTTGCAACAGCGTCATCAATAACCAGTGACATATATTCGGAATTAAGCTCTTTTGCCGCTGCAATAGCGTCTTCAAGGCCGGTCCCTTTGGGAAGGCCGCATAACCCCTGCCGTTCCTTCCTTGTTTCCGTCTTGCACATGGAAGTAATATGGTTTGAAATGAGTATCCGCACGTCGTGATCTGTAGACGGGGTTGTTATGGACTGCACGTCTTCTTTTTCAAGGGCTTCCAGAGAATCCGCCCAATCGGCCACGGTATACGTTCCCGCAGTCGCGCCGGAAAAATAGATAAAAGACCCGGTGTCTCCCGGCGCCGCAAACATACTGTTGCTTACAATCTCCACTTCCCCGATATACTGCATGGAGGCAAGCGCCGTACAGAAAGCGTAAAGGTTGCTGTAGAAATCCGCATTACCCATAATTGACACCGCAGATGCGGTGTCAAGCTCCGCCGTTTTTACGTTTGGCCTGTCGTCAATAAGCGTAGCGACATAAAACCCGGAATCATTAAGCCGTGAAACCAGCGCTTCCAATGTTTCGCACTCGTCCCAGGTGATTGTCATGTTTGCATCCGGGTCATCGGCTGCATAAAGATCGCAGCCTGTGTTGGTAACGGTCATTGAAGCCGACGATCCTTCGCCGGAATACCGCACGGAGATTGACTTCCTTACGATATTGTCCTGAACCACTTCATTCCCTTTGAAATTAACCAGAATCTTTTTGGAATTCGGGGCCTTCCCGTTCTGAACCCATATTTTGATCTGGTTGGTATGAACGCCGTAATCCTTTGATTTTACCGATATTATATCGGTTGAGCCGTTTTTCAGGGTAATAGACGATCTTGTCCCTTTATTTACCCGCATGGCGTACACTTGCTGGGGAACATAGTCATTGCTCCCGTTAAAAGCGTGAGCCACGGCGTCTAAAAGCTGCCCCCCCGCCAATAATTCCCTGGCTTCCGATACGTCGGTTACGGGTATCAACGTATTGGGCATCCCCCCCATTGAATTCCCCATAATTACCAGATTATTGGCAACCGTCCCCGTACCGCTTGGCACGGTATTCCGCCTGGAATAAACGCCCGGAATCCAGTGTACGGTACGTTTCCCCGCAGATTCAAATACTGCTCCACTAACACCCATAGATTTCCCCCTAATTGGTTTTTGTGGCAAGGAGATTCTTTACGGCAATCTCCCACTTGTCCAATGACATTGTTTTCTCCTTGAATTTGGAGATTAACAAAGCCTCAATTCCCTTCTTTTGCGGACAATGCCGTAAAAACCTGTACAGGTTTACGGGCTTGTCCTTGTTTTCCGGCTTGCCCGGCTTTTGCTCCTGAACTTCGCCATCTTGCCCATTGGCTTCATTAAGCTCTGGAGTACCGCCGCCATTCTGATTGGCTTTCGACATCTTTTCCTCCCCCCAGAAAATCCTGCTTTTTGTTTTAGCCATTTCCGCCCTCAACACTCAAATCGCCATGCGGATTTTCTATATTGGTATCTAATACAATCTGATCGATTGCATAATTCACATCAAAAGTTATGCTGCCACCGGCAAGAATAACGTCAAACTGGTCATTCCATGCGCCCGATCTCTGGCCGCTTACCGTGTCATCGTCTATTTTTATATCGTATGATTGATACTTGTCTTCGGCTAAAACATGGCGCAGATTGCCAATAACAAAAAGACGTAACTGTTCATAAATTTCATTTTTTAACTGGGTGTTTTCAGACCATATTTCAAGTGATATTTTATCCCGCCGGTATGTCCGTACCAGGAACCCAAAAATCATTTTCTTTTTATCTATATGCTGGTTTATAGCCTTTAACACTTCCGGCGCAACCACCGTACAAAGTCCCGGTATCTTTCGCTCTTTTTGCCTGCCATTTACGGTAACGGTTTCACTCGTATTCGTTATGGTGCCTATGTCTTCTTTGTCCAGCCCTATCCCTTCCACTTGTGGCGGCATTGGAAGATCATGCGGTTTTTCGTCTTCGTATGTCGATACCACTACCGCAGGGAACAGATCGGCGGCGTTAAGCCCTTTAGGATTCTTAAATATCTTTGCAAACGGATGATCCAGCGTTGCCTTAACATGAAAATTTTCATAAAGACTTTCAGTATTTATGGTTTCAAAATAGTCATTTATCGCGGCTACAATCGCCTGTTCGAGGATAAAGCCGCGGTTAAGGTAACAGACCATCCGTCCTAATCTCCCTTGATGGCCGCCCCCAAACAAAAAGGGCAGCACAATACCAGCCATAAGACCGGTATCCTGCTGCCCTTTTCGGCGCATACAGATAATCTATATTTTGATCATACCACCGTCAGCGGTATGTGTCAATCATTCGCAAGGTCAGCCTGAAGACCGGCCTCTATTATTTCTTCTACCTTTGGGCGAGTGGTTCTTTCCAGCGCCGAAAGAACATCGACAGCCGGGACAGCCGGTCTGATCCAGCTTCCCTTTGGACTTGCCGCAGATATGATTCTGAACGTGAAATACTCGCTTCCGTCTGACTTTGTATCATCCGGGAAGCGTACCATGCCGTTGGCGTTCCCATCGGCGTTTAAGCGATCCCCCCACTTATATTCTTGCCGCTCAACCGGCTGCCCTCTATAATTCTTTTCTACATGAATTGCCGTTGAGCCATCGCCTCTTACGGCAATCTTGCGTGAAAACGCCATGGTTAACGCCTGTTTGTACATAGCCCCTGATATAAAATTGCCGCCAAAATGCGCCCGTTTCTTTCCCGCGCCCCAGCGGAACGGAACAATCAGGTATGGGATTCCGCCTGGGTGTTTTTCGTCAGTTTTTTTTGATACCCTGCTTTTTTTCCCGTATGGGTGGGTTTTCTTCATGTCAAGTTCGTCAGTGCCTTCCTGTATTCTTTTCATATACGGGGAATCGGTCTCAATATTTACGTCGAATGGAGCGTTTTCCCTTGTATGTATTGACTGGGCAAGGTTTGTAGAAGGCGATTTTATTTGCGGAATTCCTTGCAGGGAACCGCCGTTTGCCCACTCTTTCCATGTTCCTTCAATAAGTTGCGCCGCAGTGTTAAACGCCGCCCGTGTCGCCCGTAAGCCCTCTGGCCCCACATCCTTCATTAACCGTACAAACTCCGGCCCGACATCAATAGTAAATTTCATCATTTCCGCTTTAGCCTACCACCTTTTTAGCACTTTCCCAGACAACCGCCGTATTGACTTTTCCCATAATTTCTCCAATAAATAATATGTCAGGCTGCCATTGCCTGTGGATTGAAACATCATTGCAGATTGACCCCTTTTTTTTCGGAATAAGAGGTATACCATTTAACAACAACTTTTTTAGGCAAACGCTGATTTTCGCTTGTCCGTAACTGCGGTATCTCTTTAATCACTACATAGGTTGGATTGACCTTATACGACACGCTGTAATTTTCGTGAGGTTCCGGGGCATCCTCACAAGCCCAACGTATACGGTTAGTCCCGGTGAGGATAAAATCTATTCCCTGTTTGTATTCACGATCCGCCCCGATACAGGATATTACATCCTGCACAAAAAAGGCCGCTAAAGTGTCATCTGTTCCAGATACCCGCTTTACGACATCTTTTTCAATCACCGCCCCTGATAAAACCGTCAGGACATCGCTTTCAGCGACATCGCAATTATAAGGGAAGGTTACAACCGCATCCCCCTGGTTTTGTATCATGGTTTCGGTATCTTGTTTCGACAGGTTTTGATTAAGCAGGGCAAAAATAAACGGCGGTATATATTCAACTCCGTAGGCGGTAAGCGGTTCGGTTATCTCCGTCGGCGGGGCAGGGGAGGGGTCATCATTCTCCCTCGGTTCTGTTGTTTCCGGCATAACCGGATCGCCTAATAAAAATAAATCAGTGCGGAATTCTTTTATATGATATTCAACGCCGGCAGCGTCTATAATTTTGTCAATTTTAATAATGTCGCCTGGGGCAGTATGGTATAGCCCGTCTATCCCGTCCCGGCAGGACCGCAGCCCGGAAACCCTGTAATATCCCCCGCCTTCATTCTCGCAAGCGGCCTCCGAAACCCGCGCAGCCGTTTCTTTTGTCATTACGGCATATACATAAGTTCCCTTGACAATGGGGGTTTCCGAATTCAAGGTTATATACCTTCCGGTCTTTACGGCATTTTTGAAAATTACCCTTTTATAGTCATAGATAAAATCAAGTTCGCAATCGGCATATTCCTCTGATACCTCTACAATACCCGAAATATCTACCATAAGGGTTTCTGTAACGGTTAATTTAGCTTGGTATCCGTATATGATGCCCCGTCCGCCGCAACGCTTACAGTGAATATTCGGCTCCCCTGTTTCCTGGGGGGCGCACGGGCATTTTGTAGCGGTTCTCCAGCGTACCCACTGGCCATGACGCTCCAATAATGCTTCATAGTTTTCAAGTCCAAGATTGAGTACAACTGTTGATCTTTTACCCAAGCCGTATCCGATAGCTTTACCCTCCTATAGGCTTCCCATAGGCAATGCCGCGTACTTCCTCTTGACTTCCTCAATAAAGCCGTCCAGTTCCTTAATATATTGCTGTATTCTCGCGCCGAAGTATGCCGATGTTGCGGACTGCGTACTGCTAAAAGATTCGCTCATGCCGTCCATTGACAAACTCGATGAAGAAAAACCGGCCATTAAGCCGTCCCCTACGGCGTTCAATATCCCTATGGCAGCGCATTTGCTTATTGCCATGCGGATGTCAAGGGGGACATCGGCGGCGGTTTCATACCCTGCGTCATAGTCTAGCTCATAAAACAAGTACATATTCAAGGTTTCCGTACCGTACATATTAGTAGCCTCTTGAATCCCCCGGATAGTTTCAGTTGGCCGTAATGGGCGCTCTAAAAGTTTTATAACTCCCTTGTTTTTGTCTATAACTACTTTGTTTAACAGGCTTCTAACGCCCTCAAATCTAGTCAATATATTCAGTCTATGTAACTGAATAATTGGCTTTTTCCTTGTTATTATTTTGCCAAATCTGGCTATTTTTGCATACTTAAATTCATACGGGCTTTCTTCCACGTCATAATCCTGCCCTTTCACAAGCCCTCTTTCCTGTGGTTTAGCCCTTGCCCGTACTTTTTTAATGGTTATTCCCAGCCGTCTTTCAATTTCGGCGACTGCCATATCAACGAAATATTTTATCTGGTTATCATAAAAAATTTGGCCGTTATTTGCGCGGAAATCCACCCCGAACACCCACGTATATCTAATATCGTCCGGCGTACAAATTTCTCCCCATTGTCCAATAGGCGGTTCGTAATTTCCAAAACTCCACCCGATAGGTTCTGAATTCCCGCAGCGCACCCAATTTGAATAGTAATAACTTTCATCGTCAAGAGCGGTTTTATCAAATTCTACAGCCCGGTATGTATATACTCCGTCTTCTACATGGTGATCAATAATTTCGTTTTGTGCTTCTTTAGGTTCTGCAAGCTCATCTGCGCTAAATTCATTTTCCGTCCAAACTTGCCATTTCTTGCTGCCTTGTTTTAAGCGATCTACCCTGAACGGGCCGTTGCCTTGAATTGTTACAATTACTTTATTCTTTAAGGATTGAGCAATAACAACTATCATGCGCTTTTCCTTACCTCTCACATAAGACAGCGGGGGATGGTGAGAGCATCCCCCGCTTAGATTTCATACCAATACGCCTATGGCGCATAGATACCGCTTATTTGCCGAACCCCGGGCAGGTGTTCAGGTATTCGGCATCTCTGGGGTGAACGGTTGCCTTGCCGTCCTTATCGAAAGTGATCGGTTTGCCGGTAACGGCGGTGATTGTTTTTCCGGCCCGTTTGGTCGAAATAACCTCTACGCCGCCGCCGGGATCGCCCTGCTTTCCGTTGGCATTGGAATTATCGGGCGGGGGCGGGTTGCCCTGTTGCTCATTGCCTTTTTCGCCGCTTCCGGCGGAATCGGTTTTAGGGGGCGGGTTGCCCTGTTGCTCATCGCTTTTTTCGCTGGTATCGGTTTTATCAGAATCAGTACCAGGGCCTTCCGCCCCGCCGTCCACAAGTTCTGTAATGGCTTTAATAAGCCCTTCCCGATCATAGCCGTCCCACAACTCAATGCCGTTATCTATGGCAAGCTGTTTCAGGGCTTCATCCGACATTGCCGGAAGATCAGCAAGATCAATCTGCTGCTGATCACCGGCGGGGACTTCCGTCCCCGTTTTCCGGTTTTTACCCATGGATCAACCCTCCCTGGTAGTGGAGGTTCTTTACGAGACCGCAGAATTCCGGCGCCCGTACCTCAAGGCTTGCAAAGAGCAAGATCAGGAATGGGGTCTCCGCTTTGGCGGTCGGGTAGAGCGGGAACGTGCTTAACGGCAGCAACTGACCGAATGTGTAGACCGGGGTAATCCTGGTCTCTGTCAAGAACAGCATTGAAGCGGTTCCGGGCAAATCTTTATTCAGATCGGTAAATACCGTAGTCCCCCCGCCCATGTTTGCCGGAATCTGTACCATTTCCATTGCGACAGTCCCGTCTTTCGCCGTGCGGCAAATTGCTAATCCTGTCGGGGTAATGGCGGTGTCCGTGGTAATGGTAAGCCTAACGCCAACACCCGCGCCTACCGTTACAGGGGCGGCTATTGTTACGCCCTCTGAAATACCGGCGCGGTTAATCTGGTGGACGGTATAGGAGTAATCACCCGCATCGGCGGCAAAAAATTGAGAACCGGCGGCACCGGGTATTACTGCCGCTACTACTGCGGCAGGCGCCCTGGGGCGTTCATTGGCAAGCCCGTCAGCTTTGACAATTCCCTTCACATGGAAAAACTTATCGGCTCCCGCATCATCGCCGCTGAATCTGATTGTCGGTCCGATAGCAGCCGGATAATCGGGAAGTTCGGAAAATGTTGCTTTGGTATCTTTTATCATCATCCGTAACCGGTCGGTAAACAAACCCTTTATATCCTTCGCAAGAACAGACGGGAAAAGCGCCTTATTGACTGACCCGCCCCGATCCCAAATCATCTGGGCAATGTCATCAAACAGACCTTCGCCGTAATGCCCCAGGGAATTGCCGCGGGCATCCATAATGTTCGATTTTTCTGCTTTTTCGATAGCGGCAAGGAAACCGTCAAATTCTGTCGGAATAACATCGGCGTTTCCGTGGAATATCTGGTATTCTGCGGACTGGGTAATAACTTCGGTCCCGGACAGTTTTTCGGATGTATAGGCGTCTTCAAAGGTTTCTGCGACTTCCATCTGCTTTGTAACAGACCGGCGTGTCTGCAAATACTTCTGGGGGAAGATTTTCCTTTCAACAGACTGATCGGTATCAAGCGATGCCCCGCCTTCGGGAACCGAATTCCAGCGATAATTACCGAAAGCGGTACGGCGGTTAAGTTCGTGAACCGTACTTCTGACCGGCACTTTCTTCACGGAATTGAGAATTTTGCAATCCTCTTTCAAGGTTGCCACGACATTCATCATGGTGGCTTCCAAATTTTCAGGTATCATGGCGCGTCCGTTGACCATGATAGCCGAATCGGTCTCATAGTTACCCGCCGACAATGCTTTATTCAGGGCATCGGCTTCGGTATCGTTTGAACCTGTGGTGGCGCCTCCGAGCGCCCCTGCATTAAAATAACCCATCTTTATACCTCCAATGGTTATTGGGGCCGCGGTTAGGCGGACACCTTTATTTCCTGCATGAGGAAATCATAATCTTCGGTCCGAAGATTAAAGTTCGGATTGCGGATTGCTTTTTGCATATCCGATTCGATACGGCTTGACGTGTGCAAATCAATCTTGCCTTCGCGGTACGCTTTGGCAAGTACAACCTGTACCCGTTCAAGGTCTGCGATTGTTGGGCGATCCTTCGGGGCTGCGCCGCCCTTCTGTAAGCCGGGTACACGCCCCGTGCTTTTGCCCATGACCGATTGCGTAGGTACGGGTATGTTCGCAACTCTCGCAACCAACTCCGCAACTCCGACAACGGCATTTCCGACATCGCCCTGGCTGTCTTGAAGGGTTTTTAAGGACTTGTTGATCTCTTTAAGTTCTGTTACAAGAGATTTCATAATTTGTGTAATGTCAATCACGTCGCTTTTATTTATGCCCTCACCTTCGTTTTCTTCGTTGTTTTCGTCTTCGTTCTCGTTCTCGTTTTCCTGACCCTCGACGTTCAGTTCGTCCTCATCATCAACCTTATTCCCCTCTCCGCCCGTCAAGGACTTCAATAAAGAGGAAACCATTTCGGCAAATTTATTCATATCTGCCCTCCTGCAAATGAAATCTCACGGACGACTGCCCGCGCTTGTTCAATATCCAAACCCTGATTGATCAGGTATTTGATTGCGTGATTTTTGTCTTTAATTTCCCCGTTATTCATTGCGGCTATTAAAGACCGGATTTTGTCTTTCAATTCTTCATATCCGGCGTTTGTTTCGGAAACCTCTTGTGTCGGTTTCGCTACATCTTCCGGTATCAATGCCCGTCCCCCTTCATGTTCCGCACTGTTTGTCCCGTGTCCGGCGGTAAGGGCTTTTACGAATTCGGCGGGATCGTAGCTTTTTGCGAAGTAGGCAGCGGAAACTGTCGCATTAACAGGGGAAACCGTTAACGCTAAATCGTTCCAAAGAACCGATGTAATTTTCTCAATTCCGGTCTTTGCATCCCGTACTATTTTAGGGAGAATTCCTCCGACCGATGCCCGTACCCTCGTGGAACCGGCTTTAAGCAGTTCAATTATGTCCTGCGTGATTTTCTTATTGCCATAAAGTTTTCCTTTTACAAAAGTCCGTGTGCCTTCGGTTCTTATCGATACAGGCTCACCGATAACCATTGACGGATCGGATATAACTTCGCCGTCCGCGCCCCGCCGCTTGTGAAGGTGATCAAAAGAGACTATGCCGTTTTTCAAAAAATGATCCTTACTGTCCAGTAAGGCCCGTTGGAGTACAACCTGTCCCTGCAAGTCAAGGGCTTCGTTGCTTGCTTCAACCTCAAAAATATAGTTCCCGTTTTCATCGGTTTTATCTTCATGGGATTTTCGGATAACCAGATTGAGAGAAAAGGAATTTTCAAGTTCGTTCAAATCGTCCATTTTTACCCATAAAAAAAGGCAGCCAGAAACGCCGGTTTTCCCGGTATTTCTGGCTGCCTTTATAAACGCACACCAATTTTCCCCTCTTTGGGGGATTCGTTATGTTAAGTCAATTCTATACGGAACGCCGATATTTTGTCAAGCCTGAAATTCTGTTTTATTTCCCTTCAACGGAAACCGTAATAATCCGGCAAGTTTTCATAAAGAAGAAAACAAGCCCCGCCGCGTCATCCAGTGTCTCGCAATCGCTGGAAGTAAGCCGGGTAGGTTTCATTGAGTCATGCGGATTTTGCATTGTGATTGTTATTTTCATGCCACGCCATCCTCCTATTCGGCCATTCGATTTTATACGGCCTTCTTCCCTGCTCCCCTCGCTTCCAGCGACGTTATCGGGGCCTTGCTCTTGATACGGGCAAGATACTGGTTCTGGACGTTCTCTTTCCGTATCTGCACCCCGATGAGGTTTTTCACTCCCTCGGCTGTCTTAATGTCCTGGGACGTGGCTTTGCCGCTGTCCAGAACCCGCACCCACTTTGCAATGAGTTCGTTGGTCTCATCTACCGTCAAAATCTTTGCCGTGTTTTTCTTTTCCATAACTCTATCCTCCGTATGTTTTTTCACGCCCGTTTGCAGGCATTTGGATACATCTCCTCGACTATCTCCGTTACCTTTTTCCATTCCTTGATTTTCCGGTCTAACTTCCTGTAGGCTTTCTTTTTTGCCTCAAGCTGCTGGCTGCGCCGCTTTTCCGCCTCCCACCGCTCAACCGTCCCGTCCTTAATAATCAAGTCGATATAATCGTAAAACCCTTTCATGCTTTCCCCCTTATGCCGCTATCCGCAGATTTGCCCGGCGCGCGTCCGCCCAGGCCCGTTTCAGGGCTTCCGACATGGTAAGCCCCTCCGCCCTCCGGTACGCCCATGCGGAGCGCATAACCGCCGCCCTGTCATACCGGCAGGGTTTCCGCTGTCGCCCCGCCTTCTCCCGCTCCCAACGGGCCAATGTCCCGTCAGTTTCCCAATACCCGATTAAGTCTTCCAAAAGAGCCTGAAATGAATCGTTCATACCTTGCCTCCCGGCAGTACGATACCGCCGCCTGTAAAAACACCCGGTAATTCCTTGTCAAACACAATCCCTTTGCGGTGATGGTGTTCAAATATGCCCCAAAACGCCTTACTAAGGGGTTCACTTTCCTTGAAATACCGTGGTTCCAGTAAATTCGCGTCATGCAAAAGCCGGAACAGCCTGGACGTAGAGCCAACGCTTACGCACGAAAAAGCGTTGAAGTGAGGCATTTCCTCCACCGTCATCGGCTGTAAGTTAATAAGTATTCTCATCTTTGCCTCCTGATTCTAATATCAAGTTATATTTATATTATATAAAGATTTATTTCTATTTGTCAAGTATTTTTTATATTTTTTCAAAAATTCTTTACAAAACTGCAAGAATATGTTATATTTACCGATATGAGTAATATGGGGCTATTATGGGCATAAGTTATAAGCCTCTTTTTAAGCTCTTGATTGACAAGGGGCTAAAAAAGAGCGATATGAAGAACCTGATAGGGATAAGCCTCCCTACTTTAGCAAAATTGTCAAAGGGTGAGCCAATATCAGGTACTACTATTGAAAAAATCTGTGCCTACTTCCACTGCCAGCCGGGGGACATCATGGAGTATGTGCCGGAAGACTTAAAAAAGTAAAAAAACACCTATTTTTACAAAAAAGGCTTGCTATAGACGGGAAAATCATACTATTCTGAACTATATGGCACATTTATTGGGTATTATGAACCAGCGCAACCAAGCGCCGAGGCATAGCCCATGACCATAACCCGATATAATCCGGTATTCTCGCAGTTTTGCTCGCCAGAGGATAGGGGGATGGTTTTTTATTTTTAATCCTATTAGGATTGACTAAAATGCGGAGGAATTAATTTTATGAACAATGTGGAAGCGGCGAAGACAACAAGAAAGGATTTTCTTGCATTTTGCGCAGAAACAAAAACAGCGGAAAAAGAAAAGGAGGCTATCAACACGGCGTCTCTTACTCTTGACAAGCAGCTTAAGCGATTCAGCAAAACATCATTCAGTGATGCGGATATACAGGCTCTATACAAGGATTCAATGTCTGTATGATTCAAGATAAACATAAAATGATGACCGATTATTTTTTCCAAAATTTGGAAACAGAGATCGCTGCAAAATATCACTGTTATCTTATTGATATTGGAAAAATGTATTGTAATCTCCAGAAAAAGCCGGTCAGCCTGCTTGGGAAAAATGTCTGCCATATAAGCCGAAACAGCCTGCGTACCGCCTGTGTTGAAATGGGGAACGATATTCGTTTTTTAATAACTCGGCGCGGGAAATTGATCGATGCGCTAAAACCAAGCTATGGCAAGATCGCAGGGATCATAGCCTACCGCCTAGCAAAAAATCAAATTGTTCATCTATGCGAAGGTTGTGCTTCCTGCTTGGAACAATGCGCTGCATCAAAGCTAAACGGAATGTTTGCATTACGATGCGCATGGGAGTACATTGACATCAAATATGGTCAAGTAAATGAAGATATACGTAAAGAGTTAATGTATTCTTTTTCTAGCCGCCATGTAAATCAGGAAACGCTTGGATTAGTCTTTGATACTATTCAAACTGCTTACTATGTCCAAAATCCACAACCAGCGCTAAATGCGGATGTTACTAAAAGCCATTAGTTAAAAAAGCCCGCTTCTGCGGGCCTTTTACTTAAAAACCTCCCCTAAAAGGGAGTTTAATTCCTGATACATTTTATAATCGGCCAATTCCGGCAGGGCCGCCGCAATCCCCCGGTAGTACCACTCAATGTCAGATTTTCCGGCGTTAAACCGTTCCCAGAGCTTATCCCCGACAGCCTCTTTATCGGCGGCCATTGAACGCAGATTGGAGAGTTTATCGGCACAGCATACCAGCTTCGCTTCCAGAGAAGCCCCGGCCAGATGGTCTATTGTAAACTGTTTCCGCTCCTTCCATGTTTTGGACTTGTCCTCCGATTCGGCGGCGACAATTTTCAAAATATCTTCCCCAAAACGGTCAAGTATCTCTGCCGGGGTAGTTCCAGTGTCCTCCAGGGTATCATGCAGAATTCCGGCGACAATGACATTTTCCGGGCATCCGTTCATTGTCAATATCTGCATTACTTCTGCGGGATGGGAAAAATAGGGTATATTTGTCCCTTTTCTCACTTGCCCGGCGTGTTTTTTCGAGGCAAAAATTATCGCTTCATGGATTGAGTTCACCGTTGGGTTGCCCCTTGTTCCTTGTCCCCAAAGGCTTCTTTGACGATCTGGTCTTGGATTTCGCGGATATAAGGGGAGAGTTTTTCTTTATCGCCGGTAAAATCCGGCGATCCACAGTCATACTCATACTCTTTTGAACCGTGATCAACATATCCAGGATATTTACTTTCACCCATATTCCTACCCTCCACTTTAATTATACATTCGTTGTATTTTTTTGACAAGCTCTGAAAACGATTTTTTCACCTCTTTTTTGCCCTCTGATATAAGTATCGGCTGTTCGCCCTTTTTGCCATTACTGTCCCTGAACGACCATTTATCGGCCATTCTTCGCACTTGATCGAAAGAATCTTCATTTGTGGTATTTTTTAGAATTATATTCACAGGTACATACCTGCCTGTATAATCCCCATTTTCACCCTTGAATCTGCCAATAGCCCGTTTTGCCGCCTCTTGGCTGGGAAGGTGCATATAATGGGCTTCGACTTTGTACCCAGCCGATTTGAACCTTAACACTTTGGCTATAGCGGAATCTGCCGTTTTCATTGTAGCGTCCAACACCACGTTTAACCCTTCACGGATGCACATACCTATCATCTGCTCTAAAATATCGGAGGATTCTTCATGCACGTCTTGAGCGTTCCAACCCTGATATTCCGGTAACATCGCTTTTATTTCATCGGCGTCAAGCACGACACATTTTGCGGGATCGTAGACTTTACCCTTAAACCACGATTTACCGCTTCCACCTCGTCCCCCCAGAATAGTAAATGTCGGCTCTGAATTTGGATCGGGTTTAGCCATCCTGATTTTATCCGGGGCTAAAAGGGTCTGCATAATTGCGCCATGCAATTTTTCCCGTACTTCTTTATATCGGGCGCTTTCTCCCTTCCCGCTAATAAGGAATTTTTTTTGTGTATCCCTGTCCTCTGCGCCAAATTTAAGTTTTTCCTCTGTTTCTCGTATATTTTTGGCAATAACAGCGCCTTCCTTGCCAAAACTGTCTAATATATAATTATATCCCGCCTCATCTGCCGTTGCTTTGGGATCGTCCCATTGTTTCGCATATTCATTCGCATTGAATTTGTCGGGGGAGATAAATGTTCTTTTTGGCACTGCGGCTTCCCCGCCGCCCTGCTGGTTTTCCTTTTTTCCTATGGGCTGTTTACCCGCATCTGTAGTGTTGCCCGTTTCCTTCTTTACCTTTCCATGCTCTACATGGTATTGACCGTCTATTGTTACGCCATCGGCGCCGACTGCGGTAACAGTGCCGGACACCTTTTCGCCGTTTGTGTCCGTACCGGTAACTTTATCGCCCCGCTTGAATTCAATTCCCCCTTGCCCCTGATTATCGTTACCTTTTTGGGGCTTGCGGATTCCCAGTCGTTTTTTATCGGTGGTACTGTCCTTTTGCCCACCTGATATTCTTTCAAGATGATATTTTTTAAGCTTAAATTCATTGGCTTTATCCGCCCATCGGTTTTTTTCCGCCTGTGCCATTTCAAACTCTTTCTTGAACTTTTCTGCTGTCCCGCCGTTTTTCTCCGCTTTCTCTGCCATCTCCTTAAACTTGATCGCTTTATCGTGCGCCTCCCATGCCTTGTCTTCAAAGTATTTAATTTTCTGAATCACATTTTCCATGGTCGTCTTTTTCTCGCTGCCTTGCTCCGGGACTTTTTTGCCTTTCGGTTGTGGCACATCCTCGCCCGGCTTTACCCACCTTCTTTGTTTGAAGGTTTTCCCGCCTCGATGAACCTCAACCTCTCTTTGTACTAATCCTTCTCTTGCCTTCCTCATTTCGGCGGACTCTTGTACCGCCTTTACGATCCCGCCTACAATTTGCTCAAAGGTCTTTTTAACCGGCTTTGTACTGGTTTTGATACCTAATCTCATGGATTATCCCTCCAATTCCCTAATGCCGTTTAGCACTTCAATAACGGCCTTTTTTATTTCAAGGAACCGTCCCAAAATATCTTCCTTGCTCTCAACATCGCCCAGGAATATATCCGCCTCCCCGTTTGCGGCGTATTTAAGGCTGCCGTTCATTTTCTGCATAAATTCAGAGAAGGCTTTTTGCGTTCCTTCCAGTTTCTTGGCAAGTTCAACAGACACCCTGTCTACCTTTTCAAACATATTTTGCTGTAGGGCGAATTCGGACACCGATTTGAATTTATCCCTGTTTATGGCGACTTGCATGGCAATATCTACAGCTTCGTTCAGTTCCTTGTTTATGCTGTA
>JAITCP010000046.1 GCA_031283025.1 Spirochaetaceae bacterium
CTTATGCTCCACCAGAGGTGGATTGCGGAAATGGTTAAGCGGGGAATTTACCTGACAAACCACCACAACCATTTTCTTAACTATGCCTTGAGCGATGCGGACATACAAACCACCGTTGAAGCGGCAGACGAAGCTTTCACGGCCCTGTAAATTCGGGGCCGTATCTTGTAATAGCCGTATAAAGGGCTGCCATGATCGACGTACAAAGCCAGGAAGATACCAGAGACATTCCCCTTACCAAAGTAGGGGTGAAGGGGCTTGAGTATCCCATCCGGGTATTGGACAAGCTACACAAGGTTCAACACACAACAGGCCGTGCCGATCTGTATGCGGACCTTCCTCGGCATTTTAAGGGCACGCACATGAGCCGCTTTGTGGAGATTTTTCACCGCCACAGTGAAGACCTTTCCATGCCCCGTTTCCTTGATATGTTGGAAGAAATAGCAGCCGGCCTGGAAGCGGAGTCCGCATGGGGCAGGGTGGAATTTCCCTACTTTTTGGAAAAACAGGCGCCGGTTTCCCGCATTCCGGGGATGATGTCCTACCGCTGCCGCTATGAAGGGCGTGTACGGCATAACGCGGCGGGCGTCAATACGCAGGGCGGCAATGCGGCCGTCCGTGCGGGCAAACTCGACCGGCACTTTGTTGTGGCGGTCTCTGTTCCGGTAAGCACGGTATGCCCCTGTTCCAGGGCGATCAGCGACCGGGGCGCCCACAACCAGCGGGGCATTGTTACGGTGGAACTTGAACTGGGCCCCTTTTTCTGGATTGAGGACATTATCGATCTGGTGGAGAAGGCCGCCTCCAGTCCGGTTTATTCTATCCTCAAACGGGAGGATGAAAAGGCCGTTACAGAAGCGGCCTATGACAATCCCAAATTTGTAGAAGACCTGGTCAGGGACATTTACACGGAAATAAAAAAACTTGGTTCTTTTCCGCGCTTTACCGTAGAAGCGGAGAATTTTGAAAGCATTCATAATCACAGCGCCTATGCCAGGGCTGTTTATGATACGGTTGTCTCAAATCTCCCGCTTTAGCCCGCAATGCACATGGGGGTTTCTGATTTTTTGGGGAAGAGCACCTGCGGTAAATATCACTGAAAGAACGGACGCTTTATGTGTTTTACTGAATATGGGCGGCGGGAAGAACACCCCTTCAGGCCGCAGAAAAAGCGTCCTTCAGGGATAACCTTCCCGCCGCCCACGTGGCAACATTCCTCTAAAGCGTCCGTTTTTTCAGTGCTTTCACCCGCCATGGGAACAAACAACAGCGCCCGTAGGGCGTTGACCAGCAATTGTATCACGTTCCGGCGCAGGATAACTGAACCGCATTCAATTACATTAGGCTGGATTTATCCAGCCGTATGCGCCGCGGTAAGCGGTGTAGAAGTGCTTTAGTTAGAGTTTTTGCGTAGCAAAAACGACAAGTCCATAATTGGCAGGACGCCAATTATGAACGAAACACCCGGCAATTACTGCCACTACCGGTTGTGTACCTTGCAAGCGAGGTACACAACGAAAAAGCGGTGTCAGGAGGCACCATCGTGTAACCAATGTTCCCAATATTTGGTTACCACGCACGGCCTTGCTTTTTTTTCGGTTTTGCGGCAAAGTGGGAACATGGGGCCGGAGATAGTCTTTATTCCGTCAGCGTTTAAACATGAAGTGTCCGAAGAAAATATACGGTGGGTTTTGTTAAACCATCTTGCAGATGGTTTAATTGAAGAAGACGATGAGACAAAATTTCTGTCTATTGGGTTTGATAAATCAGGGAATTTGCTTGAAATTATGTACGATTTCATAGACGAGCAAACAATCAAGGTGTTTCATGCAATGAAATGCAGGAGACAGTTTTTTGAAAAGCTGAAAGAACAGGAGAAATTATGACAGACATGACCAATGAAGAATACGACGCACTTGATGAACGGTGGACACAAACAACACCCAGGGTAAATTTTGCGCGCCCCGGTGTTTTTGCCCAACAGCGTACCCTACTCGAAATTCTTGATAAAATTACTGCCAATTATATTATAACCAGAGCTGAGGCCACAAACCAAACCCCGGCTCAGATTATTGGCGAAATGGCACATCAGGAAATCGCTGCGGGAATATAACCCCCGCTTTTCCGGCTCCCCCGCCTATGTTGCTTGTTAATGCGTAACTGGTAACATTGCCGCCCTTCTCACTTACCGACAATGATACATTTCTGCCACCACCCATAATGCCCAATGATGATGTATTGCAAAACGGAATGTGTCCTGAACCCGCTAAACCAGAACTCTCTTTTAAGCAATCATTGCCGGGCGTTTCATCAGTTGCTTTGCCCTCTGTTTCATTTTTCTCGTTCATTTTTCTTTACCTCCGTTATAATGACCTGCCTCACACTACAGGTAGTATACCCCGCCAACCGACACCACAACGAAAAAGCGGTGCCAGGCACCATCGCGTGCCCACTCTGTTTGTCGAAACATAGCACTGTTTCGTCAAGTCAGAGGATGATTGATACCTCCGCATTACCTATAAGGAACGCACCACCCGGAAGCCGACGTTGCTGGCCCGGTCGTACGGGTCGTCGCCGTACCGACAGACCGAACGCGCGGCGGAAGCACTGATGACCCAGCTCCCGCCGCGCTCCACCCGGTACGACCCAGAAGCCGCTCCTGCCGGATTAGTCTGCGCCCCGCTGGGATAGCCGCCGTACCAATCCCAGCACCATTCAAACACGTTCCCGTGCATATCGTACAAGCCCCACGGATTCGGGGCAAAACTCCCTACCGGCGTCGTTTTTCCGCGGTATGTCCCCTTGGCACTGTTGTTATACGGTTCATTCCCATTATAATTTGCCTGATCGGTGGTAATGTTGTTCCCGGTACTAAAAGGCGTTGTTGTCCCGGCACGGCAGGCATATTCCCATTCCGCTTCCGTAGGCAGCCGGTACCCGTTGGCGTTCCGGTTCCATGTTACCGTCAGGTTGTATCCTGTAGCACTACCACTTATCGTATAGGCAGGGGTTAATCCTTCCTTCTGGCTCCGTTTGTTGCAGTACTCTACCGCGTCGAACCAGCTTACCTGTTCAACCGGTAAATTCGGCCCCTTGAATTTGCTGGGGTTAGTTCCCATTACCTCCTCGTATTCCTTCTGCGTTACTTCGTACTTCCCCATGTAAAAGGCGCTTACCGTTACCTGGTGCTGTACTTCGTCATCATCACGCTCCGGTTCATTGGCAGGGCTGCCCATAGTAAAGGTTCCGCCGTTGATGCGTACAAAGCCGGCGGGCGCGGATGAAGCGGCCTGCCCAAATGCGCCGGTTACCGCTACGGCACAAAGAAAAACTACTACTAATCTTTTCATCTCAAAACTCCTTACATCATTTCTCTATACGACTCTCAAGAGCCGTTATTTTCAGGGTAACACCCTGTTTTCCACACTTAGTTTGTACATTCCTTCCGCCAATGCCTGCGCACTGCGGAGAAGCTGGATACGGCGCTGGTTTTTTGCGGCTTCATATTCCGGTTCAAGAGCCTCAAGTTCCATAGCGTTTACAAAATCAACAACACGGGCTGGATCAAAATTATTTTGCTCCGCAATAGCTCTGGCTTTTTCCAATGCTTCTTTCGGAACGATAATTCTTTTTACAAATTCCTGTACCGGCTTTAATTCAATACTTTTTTCTTTGTTTTCCTGTTCTTGTTTTGGTACAATTTTGCTTATACCATTCTTCATATAAAAACATCCGTCAGCCCGGTTCAGTTTTTCCCAGTTGGCATAGATTTCTATTTTTCCAAAGAAATCAGGGTCGTGTTCTATTAAGGCGTTTTTTTCATCTGTTGTAAGTTCCCGGTCAAGCCGTTGTCCGTCTACAGTGATTCCTGCGGTAATCCGCCATTCCCGCTGCCGGAAGTTGTACAAGTCTTCATGAACACCCCCAAAGTCTTTGTCGGTTGGGTAAAATAAAGAACCTATGCCTTTTAACGCTCCAAGCATGGCATCCATATACGTTCCAATGCCGTTTTTACGTTCGCCGGATTTTGCAGGGTTCGGGATAATATTCAAAGTAATCATATCCAGAACATCGCTCAGTTGCTTCGCGTTGACCTTGTACGATTGCGCCCCTTCTGCCTTGTCGTTGTCAACTAATGCCGTTACGGCTTCCCTGTCTGATTTGTTTTTAAGCATTTCAGAAAGGTTTTGAATGTTCTTGCAGAGAGCCTGCATCTCTAAAAGCAGGTAAACATAATTGGCGGCAAGTTTTTTCAAAGGCATTTTGGTTGTATTAGGGTCGGCTCGCGGCAGGTAGAATACCGGTATAGCGCCCAGGGCGTAGGCGTTATCGTTCGTAAACTCAAGGTGAAAACCGCCAAAGTATTTTTCATGGGCTTTCAGCTCGCTTATGTCTATCTGGGTCAAACAAAACCGGCTTTGCACAACATAGTATTCTTCCGGCGGTTTTTCTTTATCTTTTGCTTCTTTTTGGTACAGTATGATCTCGGGAACAAGAAGAATACCGTTTTTCAAAAAACTATCCAGAATGGCAAGGCCCTTTTTAATGCCGTCCTGATTTTCCTTTGGTCTGGGAAAAGAATGGTAAAACATTACGCCCCCTTAATCCCGCCCGGACGGAAGCCAGTACCGCGGCAATTCTACCTTCGGGGACGCTTCGATACCTGCAATCTGCCTGATAAACAACTGCCATGTTTGGGGGTATTCTGCCTGCACCATGCGGAAAAACGCCGCCCATTGCGCGGTTTTTTCCGCCGTGCGGTAAACTGTAGGGTTTATGGCGTAAATATCATCATGCATGGCAATAATGCGTTCATTCAGTTCTTTGGCTTCGGCTACGGTTTTATTTGCATGATTGTTTTTTACAAACAGATACGCCGGAACTCCGCTGAATAGTATTTGCCTGTTTTCTATGCGGTAGCTTATCTGCGTCCCATAGTCGGTGTAGATATAACTGTTCCAGCTTTTTATTACATCCTGTTCACGTTCCAGCATTTCAAAAAAATTACGCGCTTTCCGCGTCAAGGTAATAACAATTTTTTGTTCACTCCGCCATGTTATGTGATACCCAGGTATCTGAGCGGAAAACGCTTTATTCGTATTCTGCATAATAAAAGGATTAAGAAGCATAGCGTCTACAAAGAACAGGTTAAGCCCTATTAATGTATCACCAAGAGCCGGGTGGAAATTCGCCCAGTATATTTCACCTTCATCATAACAGTCATCTATTTTTTCTTCTTCCGGGTTTTCTGGATCATCATAGAGGGTCATACAAGCGTTAAAACCGCTTTCTACAAACTGCGCGATTGGAATAATTTGCCAATCGTACAGTTCAGTTGTTACGGTTGTATTGCCAATAGTCAGCACTAAACGCCGCCCGTCCGGCTGGGCGGGGTTGTATTGTATAGTAACCGGCTGCCCTATCGCGTTGCCTGACGGTACAGCTTTCCCCTGGAATATAACACCGCCATTTACACTTGTTATTTTATAAGTAAGTATGTCTGAGCCATTTGGCGCTTCCCTTAAATTTGCCTGTTTGATACCCATTCTGCCGCCAAGTATGCCAATATTGGCTTGTGTAAATTCTGTCGCTAAACCGATATAGCAGACGGTTACCAGCAGTAAAATAATTCCTGCAATTCTTGTCAGTCTTTTCATAATAAAAACTCCTCTCTTAAAAAATGATATTTTTACAGCCCCGCCGTCCAACGGGCGGCTTATAGGGCCGTTTTTAGCTTCCGCAGCACCCTGTGCGGGCCTGTCGCAGTACCCCTTCCTGCCCCTGGAAGGCACCCCTTCCTAATGCAGGAAGGCACCCCTTCCTAAGCGGGGAAGGGCACCCTTCCTAATGCGGGAAGGCATCCCTTCCTAGGCTTGGGCGGTCAGGGTGAATTCCGAATGCATTACCCGCGTTTCTTTCAATAAGTGATAACTGCTCTTTGCAGAACTCTGCGTAACTATCTTTAGGCGGTACGCTTTCCCCGCCTCCAGCGCCGGTACTATCACCTTCAGCGTCCGCGGCTCGTTTACGGCTATTATTTCCGCCTTCACCGGTGTTCCGCCCTCCTCCAGGTCAAAGAACAGCCCGATAGCATCCCGGTGCGCCTCGTCCCCTTCCAGTTTTAGCCCAAAGCCGTGAAGGGTGAGCAGGTTCCCGACGGTAGCCGCCTCGTCCACTAGCTCCGTCGCCTCATCCCTCGCCTCGGCAATAAGCCCGTCGCTCTGGTCTATCCCGTCAAACTCCACCTGTATGTGCTCTTGCAGGTACTTGCGGAAATGCGCCCCGGTCTGCAGACGGGCTACGGGGTGTACCCCGTGGGGCAGGTGCGTTTCCGAGCCGTCGTATTCGCCGGGTATGCGGAGCTTAAGGGTAAAGAGGGGGGTCTTTATCTTGAAGCCGTCCGCCGCCAGGTAATGGATTAGCTCCAGGCCCGCGTTCATGCCCTCTTCGATAAC
>JAITCP010000049.1 GCA_031283025.1 Spirochaetaceae bacterium
GTAGCGGCGGATTTTGAAGAATACGCCCGCCAAACCACCATTTTGAAAAACAAACTGGACTGGCAAGCCAGCATGGTAGGAGCCAAGCGTGAAGGCATTCAGGAAGGCCGTAACGAAGCAAAACTCGAAGATGCCCGTAAAATGAAAGCTGACAATATGTCTGTATCTCAGATCAGTAAGTACACCGGCCTCCCCACAGAGACTATCGCCCAGTTATGACCGGCAACGGCAGCGCACGGTGCCTCCTCCTAAAGCATGGAAACAGCGGCGTCAAGAGGGGAACCTTCGCCCTGCGGGCTCGGTTGAGTATACCTGCCGCCTAAAGTGCTATAAAACGGCGTCCTGCCGTTTTATAGCTTGGGAGTTTTTGCTATGCGAAAACTCCACCCTAAAGCATTTTTGCAACCGCATCCCTGCGGTCTAAAGCATCGGAAATAATGTAACGCTACCCAGTAAATGCCCGCTCTTAAACGCAAATATACCCCCGCCCAAAACCGACATCCTTGTCGGTCTTGGGCTTGTCGTTTTTGCTACGCAAAAACTCCGTCTAAAGCATTTCCGCACCGCCGTCCATGGCGGCTAAAGCACCGGAAGCTCCGGCCTTTTACCATTCCGCAGTAATTGCCGGGTGTTTCCGGGGATAGTAGGAAGCGCACATAGAATAAAAGCGGAGGTGGGTGTCCGTGGCAAGCATACCCTAACTTGTTAGGGTGTGTTTGCCACGGACAGGCCCCACCATTTATATTGCTGTGCGCTTCCCCCAATAATCCCCGGTTTATTGGGGAGTGGGGTAAAAGGCCGGAGCGTTTGTTCGATAGCGGGTATATTTGCGAGGAACTTTACTGGGCACGCATCAGTATTGAGAAGAAATTCCCGTCCGTAATGTTTTCCAATTCTTCCGGTTCCCCGCCGGGTTTTCCCGATTCTTTCCGAATGGCCGCGGCGGAGCGGAGGATCACGCTTAAGTCCGCCCAGGAGGAAAACTCCCTTCCCCGCAGGGGCTGATAGGGGGCGTCAGTTTCCAGTAGTATCTGTTCCGCCGGAAGGGCGGTGCAGGAAAGGACAGCGTTTTTGTGGTTGTGGAGGATGGCAGCGCCGAAAGAAAAAAAGGCCCGTATACCCCGGCGTAAAAGAGAAAAGCCTTCGTCGGGGCTGCCGGGCCAGGAATGAAACACCGCCGCGGGGAGCGCTTTGAGGGCTTTTGTGTGGGGGAATATTTTATGCATGGCTCTGCGGACGTGGAGGATCAACGGTAAATCATGGCGCAGGGCGGTTTCCAGATGGGCGGCAAACAGATCATCCTGGATCGCTTCTGTTTCCCGGAATTCCGCGGAATAAAGATCGAAGCCTGTTTCCCCAACTGCGGCAAGGCGGCCCCGGGCGGCCAAGTCTTCCAGCAAATCGAGCTTGTCCCGGAAATCGCCCACGGACATAACTGTAGCCGCGGCAGTTTCCGCAGGGCTTTTTTCCCGTGCGATCATGTAAGCGGGCAGTTGGGGATGAAGGGCAAAACACGGGAAAAGCGGCGCCGCCCCGTCCGTGCGCGCTGCGGCGGCCATTTCCTCATGGCGGGAAAAATCCTCCCCGTTCCACGCGCTGGCGGCGCAAGCTATGCCAAGGGAACGGCGTTCCGCTTCCGCGCCGGGGAACAGGCGCAGCAAATCTACAGGATGGGCGTGAATATCGCTTGCCATTTATATGCCGGGAACACGTCTATTGTGTTTTATTACGGTTTACTATAGTATGCGTACATGGAAATAACAACTATACCCCGGATTATTCAAAAAAATGTTCGGGACTACCCAAACCATGTCGCGCAATACAGCAAGGATAATTCGGAGGTTTTTCAGCCTGCCACCTATACTGAATTGTATAACGAAATTCTCTCTTGCGCCGCGGGCCTGCGTGAAGCCGGCATACGGCGGGAGGATCATGTCGGCTTTATTTCGGATAACCGGAAAGAGTGGCTCATTCTTGACATGGGCCTGCACTGCCTGGGGGCGGCGGATGTTCCCCGCGGCTGTGATTCAATGGCGGAAGAATTGTCCTTTATTCTTTCTTTTGGTGACTGCAAATCCGCAGTGCTGGAAAACGAGGCCCAATTGGTAAAGCTCCTCCCACTGCGTGATAAAATGCCGCAGCTTGCCATGTTTATCATTATTGATAATGATTTTGACAAGGAGAAGTATTCCGCAGCCCTTTCCGGCATCCGTGTCTTGGGCTACCGGGATATTATGGAGCAGGGGAAGGCCCTGATCGAAAAAGGTGAGGCCAAATCCATTGAAGCGGAAATTGAACAGGGCAAGGGCGATGATCTAGCCACGATCATCTTTACATCGGGAACTACCGGCGAGCCCAAGGGCGTTATGCTCAGCCATAAAAACATACTCCACATAGCGGCGTTTGCCCCCCAGGCATTGCACAACGGGCCCGGTGAAATATGGCTTACCGTGCTGCCGGTTTGGCATTCCTTTGAGCGCTGTGTTCAGTACATTGCCCTTTATCCGGGGGGCGCTCTGGCTTATTCAAAACCTTTGGGAAAGATCATGCTTGCGGACTTCCAAAAAATTCAGCCTACGTGGCTGACTTCAGTTCCCCGTATTTGGGAAGCGCTGCGCGCGGGCGTTTACCGTAACGTTTCTTCCGGAAGCGCTGTAAAAAAAGGGATCTTCAATTTCTTTGTGGCTGTCTCCGGCATCCATGAAAATTTGAAAAATACGCTCCTGGGAAGGGCTCCGCAATTCAAGCGGCGTTTCGTTCCTTTTGATATGCTTGTTTCCGTTATTCCGTTTTTATTGTTAAGCCCCCTGCGCGGGCTTGGCAATAGTCTGGTGTTCAAAAAAATAAAAGCCATGTTTGGCGGAAACTTTAGAGCCGGCGTTTCGGGCGGCGGGGCGCTCCCGAATGCGGTGGATAAATTTTTTGCCGCCGCCGGAGTGTTGGTATTGGAAGGTTACGGCATTACAGAGGCCGCTCCGGTGCTTGCCGTCCGGCATTACAATCACCCGGTTCCGGGAACAATCGGCCCGCCGTTTCCTGACATGGAACTGATAATACGCGATCCGGAGAGCGGTAAGGAATTACCCCCTGGAAAGCCTGGAATTCTCCATGGCCGGGGGGAGCAGATCATGCAGGGTTATTACAAAAAGCCGGAACTGACCCAAAAGGCCATTGACGGCGAAGGCTGGCTGAATACCGGGGATATTGGGCTTAAAACCTGGAAGGGAGAGATCAAAATAACCGGCAGGGCAAAAGACACAATAGTCCTTCTGGGCGGTGAAAATATTGAGCCTGTTCCCATTGAAAACAAAATAAGGGAATCAGAGTATATCGACCTTGTGGTAGTGCTGGGGCAGGATCAAAAATTCCTTGCCGCCCTGGTAATTCCCGATTTTGAACGCATTGAGGCTTATGCCAAAGAAAACTTCCTTCCCTATATTGATACTGAAAGCCTTGTAAAGATGCCAGAAATCAGAGAACTGATCCATGCCGAAATTACAGAACGTGTAAACCGGAAAACCGGCTTCCGGGGTTTTGAGATGATCTTCCGTTCCGCGGTTCTGGCAAAGCCTTTCCGCCCGGGCGTAGAACTTTCCGGCAAGCAAGACCTGAAACGTCATGTGATTAACGACATTTACAAAAAAGAAATCGCGGAGTTGTTCGCGGATTCTTAACGGATTCTTAGCGGAAAAAATGCAGGGGGCGGGTTTACTTTGCTCCCTGCTCCTTTTTCTACAGCGCTCTTCCCCCAGTATTAGAAACGCCCTGCTGCCGGTTCGGCGGGGCAATAGACGGGATTATTTACCAAATCAACATGGCATCGCCGTAGCTGAAAAACCGGTACTTCTCCCGCACTGCCTCGGCATAACTTTGCAGGATTAACTCCCGCCCTGCAAAGGCGGAGACCAGCATGAGCAGGGTGGAGCCGGGAGTATGGAAGTTGGTGAACATTGCGTCCACGACGTTAAAGCGGTAACCGGGGTAGATAAAAACAGAAGATGCTCCCACCCCGGCTTTTACGCCCTTCTCTCCGCCCGTCCAGGCCGATTCCAGGGTGCGGACACTGGTGGTTCCCACGGCGGCTATCTTGCGTCCGGCTGTTTTTGCCGCGTTGATCCGCCGGGCTGCTTCACTGTTGATCGTATATGCTTCTTCGTGCATTACATGATCCTCGATGCGGCGGGTTCGTACCGGAAGGAAAGTCCCCGGCCC
>JAITCP010000039.1 GCA_031283025.1 Spirochaetaceae bacterium
GCGGATAATAAAGAAATCAAAGTGCCGATTGATCCGGCCAAACCCTTTTCCGGCCTGATTATCAAGACCACCTACGACCAGTTCTCCGGCAAACTTTCCTGGGTCAAGGTAATTACCGGAAAACTTGCCGCCGATTCGGAGGCCCTGAATGTGTCAGAAAGCAAAAAGGAGCGTATCGGAAAGCTCTACACCTGCCAGGGGAAAAAACTGGAAGAAGTGCGGGAGTTGGAAGCGGGGGATGTGGGGATTATCACCAAATCGGCAACGCTGAAAACCAACGATACCTTAACTGCAACAGACGCAAGCCTTCACTTTATCCCCCTGCGGCTCCCCGAACCGGTTCATTCGGTGTCGGTCAATGCTCTTGCCAAAAAAGATGAAGATAAGCTGGGCGAATCCCTTGTCAAGGCGGCGGAAGAAGACAAAACATTCCGCTACCAGTTCAATGCGGAAACCCACGAAACGGTAATATCCGGCATGGGGGAACTTCAGATCAACATCATCCTGGATAAGATTAAAGCCAACCAAAAGGTAGAGTTGGAAACCCACATACCCAAGGTAGCCTACCGGGAAACGATCACCAAAAAGGCCGGCGCAGAGTACACCCACAAAAAGCAGACCGGCGGCCACGGCCAGTACGGCAAGGTAGTGATGGAGATAGCCCCGATGGCCCGCGGAGAGAATTACAAGTTCGTTAATGCAATTTTCGGCGGGGCGATCCCCAAAAACTATATCCCCGGCGTTGAAAAGGGCGTGGTAGAAGGGATGGCTCACGGCACGATGGCCCACTATCCCGTAGTGGATGTGGAAGTAAAGATCGTGGACGGCAAGTATCATCCGGTCGATTCATCGGAACTTTCGTTCAAGCTGGCAGCGCGGAACGCCTTCCGCGAATCCATGCGGCAGGCCAACCCAACCCTTCTGGAACCGATCATGGATTTGACGGTGTTTGTCGAGGAAAAGTATCTGGGAGACGTGATGAGCGATCTTTCCGGCAAACGGGGAAAAATCCTGGGGCAGGATTCAACGGGAGGCATTGCGGAAATCCGGGCGGAGGTTCCCCAGGCGGAACTGCTCCGGTATTCCATAGACCTCCGTTCCATCACCAGCGGCACCGGCTCTTTCAGCGTAGCCTTTGCCCACTATGCCCCCATTTCGGGACGCATCGCCGACGAGGTTATCAAGGCCAGGGAATCCTTTAAGATTACTGAAACGGAAGATTAAGAAGCCGCCGTCACCGCAGGGGCAAAGGTGTACTACACGCAGGACGGAACGGAGCCGGACACAACCAGCGCCCTTTACAGCGACAGCAACAAACCCGTCATAACAACGGGCAAGCTCACCCTGAAAGCCATAGCCGTTAAAGACGGCATGAACAACAGCGCAACCCTGACGGCGGTGTATACGATAATAGTAATACCTACTTACACGGTAACTTTTGACGCGGACAATGGAACTGCAAATACTGCCCAAACCGTAACCGAAGGCGGCACGGTAAATAAACCAACAGACCCTACTAAAGTCTATAACCCTATTGGATTATATGAAGGAACTCCGCCAACTGCTTGCACATTTGTTGAATGGCAAAAGATTAACGGTTCTACATGGGGCTTTAACACAGACACAGTTACCGCCAATATTACCTTAAAAGCAAAATGGACAACCCCAACCCCTATCGACCTAACTGATGAAACTGGAAACAACATTGTTGAAAAGACTGTTTCTTATGCAAACGCAAATAGTGGAAGTGATTATACTCTCATTCTTGATGCAAATATAAATGACGTTGCTCCGCAGACATTGGATCAGAATGATACTATTCTTACCATTACCAGCGATGGTAATAGTGAGCGGAAAATCAGTTTAGGGCAGAATGGAAGCCTATTTACTATTGGTGGTACAGATACAACCCCTTGTCCCAACAAAATCCTGTAGCGGTTTTAACTGTTCTATTGCTGAGTATAACGATTATCTTGTAAATGACGCCCTGCGTTCAATGAACGACCATATTGCCCTTACGTGGCTCCTAATGGAAAGATCAACAGGTAAAATAGCGGCTTATATGTCCCTCATTATGGACGCGATAAAACTGTCATTTAGCGAGAAGGAACTTCATCATCTAAATTATCCGTTCCGTACCATACCCGCCATGAAAATAGCCAAATTGGCGGTTGATACCTATTTTTCAGGAAAATATAAAGGCATAGGAACTTTTATGATTGAAAGCGCGGAACATCTTGCATGGGCCTGTAATACAGATTATTGCGCTTGCCGTTTTCTTACGGTAGACGCAGACCTTGAACATGACGAAGGTGTCATTGTTTTTTATGAAAAAAACGGTTTCTTAAAAAACAGCGAACTCTGCAACAAAAATCGTAAAACAATCAGCATGAGGAAAGACCTTTACAAGTAGGAGCGGCCAACGGGCATCTGATGCCGCTTTTTCTTCCCCGCACCCCCCGCAAATATACCCGCTATCGAACAAACGCTCCGGCCTTTTACCCTGCCGAAACAACAGCCGGGTGTTTCTGATCATTGGGGGAGGCGCACTACAAAATAATGGTGGGGCCTGTCTCTTGCATACGCACCCTAATGTTTTAGGGCACGTATGCAAGAGACACCCACCTCCACTTTTATTCTATGTGCGCCTCCT
>JAITCP010000050.1 GCA_031283025.1 Spirochaetaceae bacterium
GAAACCTTCATTTTGGAAAGAACGATGGAATTGGAGAATTCCCCCACAAGGTATCCTGCCAGGCTTGCCAGGACGATCCCCCCGGAACTCATCCCCCCCAGTATTGCCTCGTAAGCGGCGCTTCCCGCATAGGACTCCCACACAGGGTCCGGGGGAAGGTATTGGAGGGCAAAGAACAGCAGCGCAGACAGCGCCAGGCACACAAAACCCGTCCAGATAACCCGTCGGGCGGCACGAAAACCGTAAACCTCGGTAAGAATATCGCCCAGCACATAGGACAGGGGAAAGAGAATGGTTCCCCCGTCAAAGGCCAGCGGTATGCCAAAGACAGAAAACCCCAGGCTGACAATTTTTGCAGAAGACGCCACATTGCTGGTTACCAGGATTACCGCAAAAAAAGCGGTAACCAAATCAAGGTATTTATAAGATACCCGCCCGATTGTATTTGGCTTTTCCAAAGCTGGTTTATCAGAAGATTGAGACATGGTAAAAAGTTATCATGAAACAAACACCTGAGTAAACCCGCAGGATTCAGCCAGGGAGCGTAAGCCTTCCAGTTTTTCCGGGGACGGGGTTCCCAGCCGGCGGTATTCACGGCGGACGCCGAAAACCCGGAAAGGGATTAGCCGGTAGGCTATGTCGTTTTTTTTCAGATAGGGGCGGAGGAGAGCGGCGGCTTTTTCTACGGTTTCTTCCGCTCCGTAGTCTGTTCGGGTGATCACCGTGCGGATTTCTACAAGTTTGCCTGTCCGGGCAAGAAACTCGGCGTTCTTAAAAACCTGCTCATTGCTGTGGCCTGTCAATTCCTGATGTTTAACCGGGTTTGCCGCCTTGATGTCCAGCATCACCCCATCGCAGTATTTCATTAAATCGCCCTGTTTCTCCAAATCTACAGAGCCGTTGGTCTCTATCAGACAGCTTAGTTTTTGCCGCCGGATAATCGGAAAAAGCTCGGCCATGAATTCAGGGTACAGCGTGCACTCCCCGCCCGAACAGGTAATGCCCCGAATCTGCCCAAGCCGGCCTGCCGTATAATCCAGCACATCCTTGATGCTCATCTTTCTTATTTTGGGTGAAGAATCCTTACGGCAGGCATTGATACAGGCGCCGCAGTCGGTACAGTTCTCCTCTATCCATTGGGGGGCTATACCGGGCATATCCGGCTTGAGCGCTTCGGCGGGACAATGGTAGGCGCAGATTCCGCAGCCGTTGCAGTTCCCCAAGGTTTCCGGTACATGGCAGTACCGGCAATGGAAGTTGCAGCCCTGGAACATCAACACCATCCTGATGCCCGGCCCGTTGACCCCGGAGTGATCGATAATCCTGTTGATTAGAGCAGTCATTTACCGGTATGATAATATCATGGCATTAAACTGCGGCATAGTGGGGCTTCCTAAGGAGGCGTTATGGTAGAACCGGAAAAACTGCAAAAATATTCTCTTTTTGGAGGGCTCCTGCCGGATCAGATAAAGCAGATACTTCCCCACATGACCGACGAATTCTATAATGCCGGGGAAGATGTTATTGTGGAGGGCACTCCCAACGATAGAATCTGGTTTATCATGGAAGGCCGGATAGCGGTGATTAAGAATAATATAACCCTTTGTGAACTTGATGAAGGGAACACCTTTGGGGAGATGGAAGTGCTGGATATAATGCCCTCTGTGGCGACTATCAAGGCCATTACTCCCACCAGGACTATTTCCATGTCCAACCGGGGGCTGCGGGAAATTCACAAGTCCGATCTTCAATCTTTCTCGCTCATTGTTATGAACCTGGCACGGGATCTGTCCCGGCGCCTGCGGCATATGGATGAGCAGGCGGTTCAGGATACTTCCCGGAATGTATACGACGGCTCAAAAATTTGATATACCGGAGTTGCACCGTGCAACTTTTAATTATTTACGGAGTCTAAGGAACAGGGGGTTTTTATGCATTTAACAGGAGTTGAAGGGCGCAAGCCGTGGGCCTTTTTGGATGAATACCGCGGTAAATTTTTTCCCGGCCAATGGCCTACGCTGCCGGAAATGTTTCGTATTACCTGCCACCGCTACGGCGAAAGGGCGTGTTTTACCATCTATGAGCCGGACCGCATTAGTCTTAATTACAACCAGGCGCATGAAAAAATAAAGGCTGTTGCCCGCTGGCTCCACAGCAAGGGCATTAAAAAGGGCGATCATGTCGCCGTAACGGGGAAAAACTCCCCTGAATGGACCGTAACCTACATGGGAATCCTCTTTTCCGGCGCTACGGTGGTTCCCCTGGATTATCAGCTTAAAAACGATGAAACCGATCAACTCCTAAAAATTTCCAAAACCAAAATCCTCTTTGTAGACGAAGAAAAATTCGGCTATTATTCCGGCGGCGCCATACCCCTGGAAACGGTTGTTTCCCTAAAACAGGGGATTGGAACCTATGTGTACGATTTGGATGGCCCGGAAGCGGAAATTGAGATGCCTGTAAGCAGCGATACGGCGGCGATACTCTTTACCAGCGGAACTATGGGAAACCCCAAGGGCGTTATGCTAACTCACGAAAATTTTGTTTCCGACAGTTATCTGGCACAGGGCAATCTTGACGTTCTTCACACCGATGTATTTTACGTTCTGCTCCCCATCCATCATTCCTATACCATGCTTGCAGTACTGATCGAAACCCTTTCCACGGGGGCAGAAGCGGTCTTTGGAAAACGGATGGTAACCAAGGCAATCCTTAAAGACCTTAAAGAGGCAAAGATCACCATGCTCCTTGCCGTGCCGCTGCTCTATAACAAGATTCTTTCTTCCATTATCCGGGGGCTAAAAGAAAAAGGCCCTGTTGTATACGGAATAATTTCCTTCCTTATGTCCGTGTCGGGGTTTATTAAAAAGGTATTCAAGGTAAATCCCGGCAAAAAAATGTTCGGCTTTATTCTGGACAAAGCAAGCCTGCGTACCATACGGAACTGTATCAGCGGCGGCGGCCCGCTGGCTCCCAGTGTTTTTAAGAAGTACAACCAACTGGGCATAGATTTTGTCCAGGGTTACGGCCTGACCGAAACCAGCCCCATAATCGCCCTGAACCCGATACAACACTACAAGGAAACCAGCGTAGGCAAGGTTATTCCCTGGACCGATATGAAGATACTTAACCCCGACGAGCGCGGAGTAGGGGAAGTGATCGTCAAGGGCCCCATGGTGATGAAAGGCTATTTTGAGATGCCTGAAGAAACCGCCGCATCCTTTACCCCGGA